>CACXMM010000002.1 GCA_902768785.1 uncultured Prevotellaceae bacterium | reverse complement strand
CTTGATACATATCGAATGACAACCAGAGAACGGTATAAGCGTTTACTCCTTCGTTGTCCTGAAATAGTACAAAGTATCAACCTAAAAGACATAGCCTCTTATCTAAAAGTTACACCTACAACTATCAGCAACATTCGTAGAGAGATAACATTTGGTCTGTAAATTCTCAAAATGTTTTGAGAGTTTGCCATAATGAGGCTTCTTTTACTTTCTATTGTGCTTATGCTTACAAATAAATTTTTACTTTTGTACACAAAAAGCACAATATGAATATCGTTATCATAGGAGCCACCTCTGGTATTGGTAAAGCTCTTTTCGAGAAATATGCAAATGAGAACAATAGAATTGGCATTATTGGCCGACGTGCACATTTGCTTGACGAATTGTTTCAGAAATATCCATCCAAGACCATTCCTGCTAAAGCAGACATAACCAATTTAGAAGAGATTGAACAAACGATTAATACGCTTCACAAAGAACTGGAGCACATAGATATTGCTATTGTTTGTTCTGGTGTAGGTGATATTAACGTCACGCTGGACTATGCTGTGGAGCGTCCAGCAATTGATACTAATGTTGTAGGTTGGACGTTTACCATTGATATGTTCTACCATATCTTCGAGCAACAAGGCAGCGGCTATCTTGTTGCCGTCACTTCGGCTGGCGGACTGCGAGGCGAACCAATGGCTCCTGCCTATAGTGCGACAAAAGCCTATCAAATCAACTATATGGAAGCTTTGCGTAAGAAAGCTTTTAAAAAAGGAGGAAATATAGTAGTTACAGATATTCGCCCTGGCTTAGTTGATACTGGAATGGCCAAAGGCGAGGGACTGTTTTGGGTAATGCCTGTTAAGAAAGTTGCCAGTCAAATCATTGCGGCCATTAAGAAGAATCATTAACAAAAATCTTCCATTCCTCCTATATAAGAGAATGTAATTTGTTGTTGCTATATAAAAGTCTCTTTATAAAGCAAAACGTTCTGATAAATAATAGAGGTTCTCATCAATTGATGGAAACCTCTTATTATATTAGGATCTGTTATCCTTGTTGTAAAAAACGCTATTATTCCATCTTCACGATTGCCTCAATCATTTTCTTCGAAGACATTTTAGCATAGTTCTGTGTACTTGACACCTGCTTGTGTCCGAGAAGTGCAGCGATGGTATAAATGTCTACCCCTTTGTCTAACAACTGCATAGCAAAAGTGTGCCGGAAGCAATGGAAGGTGATGTGCTTGCGGATTCTAGCCTTGCTGACCCATCTGGGGATATGTATTGTAAGGATGCTTTCTGTTATCATGGGGAATATCTTTCCTTCAGATTTCGGATCCCCTAATACCCTTATGGCAGGAAGAGACAAAGGCAATTGAATCAATGTTCTCGTTTTTTTGATACGGAACCTGATATATGCTTTTCGTCCACGGTCATGATGTATGTTCTCCCATCTGAGAGCAAGGATGTCACTCCTTCTTAATCCTGTATAGATGGAAAACATGCCAGCCCTATACACATCTGGATTATCATCATATGGTGTACTTGCCAACTGCTTGATTTCTGCACTCGATAAGTATTCCTTTGGAATGTCATGGTTCCATTTTATCTTTTCTATGCATGTGGTGTAGTCTTCAGAAAGAATATTGTCCCTATAGGCAAAATGGACAATGCTAAGGAATGCATTAAAATATGCACTTGCAGAGTTCTTGGATAGCTTTTTCTTGGTGTGCTGCAACCCCCTGGCACGAAGCAGGTAAAGACGGAACCGCTCGCAGAGACTGGCATTGATGTCCCTAAACTTGCATTGTCCCTTGCAAAATCTCTCAAAATGAAGTCGGCTGCTTTGATATTTTGCACCATGACAATCACCATTCAATCTGAAATACTCTAAAAAGTCCTCGTCAAGCCTGGCCTTAGCCAAGAAACTGTAGTCGTGACGAACCAGCTGCAGATACCTTTCACATCTAATTGTTTCTGCAATCTCCTCTACGGATCTATTGTGCTTGAACTGATGGCTATTCTCCGGATTGGTGTATATTTCCAAATTCAAGCATTCGTATCTTATGCTATTGCCCTTGATGTCATGAATAGCAGGATTAAACTCCAGGTAGATGGATTTCATTTTACCCTGTGAAATATTTCTGTACTTTAGAATCACTCGTGACATAATTTACCTCCTTTCTTCACGACGGACAGTATATCTGCCTTATTATAAACCTGGCTTTTATTCAGTCTTTTCACTCTTATCTTATGTAGGGCGGCAAGAGCAAAGATGACTTCCTCATCAATATCGAAGAGTGCGCAGGCTTCTTCAATGATAAGCCAACGCTTCAGTGCTATAGATTCACGTTTCCATGCTTCTTCACAGGCTGACTTGCAGAAACGACGATACATACCAACATAGTATGAAGGAATAGAATTACGTGTCGCAAACTTAAGTAACCAGCATCTGCTCATGCCCGTGTAGCGCATCAGCTCTTTCAAAGAGTAACTGGCATAACCGATAGGGGAGGTTGGTGTAATTGGAAGAGCCGAGAACCATCTGACGAACTTTTTCCAAGCAATCACATAGTTCCCATCGTTGTTCTTTTTAGCGTCAATGATGCCGTTTGCAATGAGTTTGTTAATGTACTGGCGGCTGAATCCAGAAAGGCGAGCCGCTTCTCTTACGGAAAGCATCTCATGAGAGAGTCTTGCTTTCCATTCTGCGTCCAAACTATCGTATGGATCGTAGAAGTGTTTTTTGTTGTTGTATATCATATTATCAAAACCTGCTTTAGTGCAGGCATGATAATATAATGAAATCGGCGCAATACAAACATCTACAAAAATCTGCAAATATCAGGTGACAACTACCCTCAAAATGAGTATCGGATATTTGCAGATTTTTACCCCCATTTTTCGTACTTTCTACCGCAGAATGTGATAATTTTTATTTGCAGATTTTTGCAAACAGCTGATAATCAGACAGTTATCATATTTGTTAAAATACTCTAACAAAGAACTATAACTATTTAATAATCAACGTGTTACAACCTATTTACCCACGCAAAAATGCTTAAAGATATTTCCTAATACTTCATCGGGGGTGATTTCGCCGCCTGTAATTTCTGCCAAGGTTGATAGAATCATGCGGAGGTCTTCGCTTAGTAGGTCGCCGCTTAGGTTTTGTTCTAATCCCGATATTACCCGTTGAATGTCCTCTTGGGCTAGAAGTAGGGCGTTATAGTGGCGGGCGTTGGTTACGATGATGTCGTTTTCCTTGATTTCGGGTATGTTGGCAACAGTGTAAATCTCCTTTTCCAGTTGGTCGATGTTGGTGCCAAATTTGGCGGAGATGGTGATGAAATGAGTGGTTAATGACGATAGGGTAGAGGCTTGGATTTTCTCTTCCTTGTCGATTTTGTTTTGAATGATGATTAAAGACTTTCCTTCGCACTTTTCTTGCATCACTTGTAACTCCTCTTTTGACGGTTCCTCATCGATGAGCCAGAGGATGATGCGGGCTTTCTCCATCGCTTGATAAGTGCGCTCAATGCCAATTTGCTCCACGGTATCTACGGTTTGTCTGATGCCAGCGGTGTCGATAAAGCGGAAGGTAATTCCTTGAATGCCGATGGTGTCTTCAATGGTGTCGCGTGTCGTTCCATGAATGTCAGACACGATGGCGCGTTCGTCTTTTAGTAGTTTATTAAGTAATGTGGATTTTCCAACGTTGGTCTTTCCGATAATTGCAACGGGAATACCGTTTTTCAAGGCTTGACCTGCTTCAAAAGTCTGTACAAGATGGCTGATGTGACTTTCTATTCGTTGGGCAATTTCCAATAGTTCGTTACGGTCGGCAAACTCCAAGTCCTCATGGTCAGAGAAATCCAGTTCGAGTTCTAACAAAGAGGTAAGTCTCAACAATTGTTCACGCAAAGAGGATAGTTCCGAAGAGAAATGTCCTCTTAGTTGACTCATCGCTATTTTATGTGTGGCTTTGTTGGTTGATGCAATCAGGTCGGCCACGGCTTCCGCTTGTGAGAGATCCATCTTCCCGTTGAGGTATGCGCGCATGGTGTATTCGCCAGGGTTTGCCATGCGGCAACCATTGGCAATGAGCGCCTCCAATATCTTGGTAATGATGTATGAGGAACCATGACACGAAATCTCCGCAGAGTCTTCACCTGTATAGCTATGAGGAGCACGATAGACGCTGACCACGACCTCGTCGATGAGTTCAGATCCATCTGTGACGTGGGTATAACGGATGGTGTTGGCAGGGGCAGACGCTATGGAACTGCGACATATTGTGTCAACAACAGACAAGGCTTCAAGACCGCTAACGCGAATGATGGCGAGGGCACCGCCAGGTGCTGTTGCAAGAGCGCAGATGGTATCGTTGTGGTTCATTTCTTCTTTGCCCATGTGTTGGCGAGAATTACGAATATCAAGGTGACTAAAAAGAACACGAAACCAATGCCCAGGTGGTCTCTGGGTTCGCTACCAATGAAGGGCTGGCTGGCGCAGAAAACGGCTGTAATCACAGATAAGATTGCCATGAGCAGGCGCAAACGATGGATGTTCACTTTCTGTTTTTCCTCCTCGCTGGCAGTTTTGTAGCCTGCAATGAGTTTATCGCCCTTACCCATCAAAAAGATGACAGCAAGGACGACAAAGAGGATGGCCAAGCTGATACTAATGATCATATACGGTCGAGGACTAATTCAATCAGCGTGTCGATAGAGTTCTTATATTCCGTGTTCATTTCCTTAGCATAACGGTTGGCGATGACCATGCAGCAGGTCATGGCGCGATGGCCGAGTATCGATGCGAGACCAGCAAGGGCAGATGACTCCATCTCGAAGTTGCAGACTCTTAAGTCGTTATACTTAAATGATTCCACCTTTTGATTCTGGTCAGGATCGGCAATCTCGGCACGTAGAATACGTCCCTGAGGGCCATAGAAACCGCCACAAGAAATGGTGTAGCCGCGCACCATATCGTCTTGTGCAATCTGATTGATGAGTTTTGCATCGGCAATGGAAACATAGGGTGCTCCCTTGACGGCATCCCAATTCATGTGTTTCTTGAACGCTTCTTCGAGTTCGAGGTCGCACACCTTATTGCGATCAGCATAGAAGTTGAGAAGCCCATCGAAACCAATGCTCTTCACCGATGCCACAAAGCTACCTGTGGGCGTGAATGGCTGGAGCCCGCCACAAGTACCTATGCGTACCATTGTCAGCGTACGATGTTCTTCCTTTTCCTCTCGAGTGTTGTAGTCGATGTTAGCTAAAGTATCGAGTTCGTTGACTACGATGTCAATATTATCACAGCCTATTCCATGACTTTGAACGGTGATACGTTTCCCTTTATAAATACCTGTGATGGTATGAAACTCCCGGCTGCTGACCTCGCATTCTTTTGTGTCGAAGTGTGCGGCTACTGTATCTACTCGTGCAGGATCGCCCACGAGAATCACTTTGTCTGCCAGCTGTTCTGGCTTCAGATGAAGGTGGAAACACGAACCATCAGCATTGATGATCAGTTCAGATTCTGGAAAATGTCTTTTACTCATAGATTCAATGTATTTAGTTAGTCGTTTTTATTTCTTCATTACGTATTGCTTTCTCCATTTTACTAATGGAAATACTCAGCAGTTCCAGTTCTTTCTCGGCTTCAAGAATAGTAGTTTTAAGTTCTTTGCGTTCCTCTTCATCAGCATGGTAATAGCGTTCCCTGAGGGCTTCTAGTTGTCTGGCATCGTTTTCCCTTCTCTCTCTTGCTTGAAGCATATCCATGAACATAGTGCGTGCAGTAGATGAATGGAAGTCTGAGGGAGAATGATAGGTTATCATGTCGTTGACGACGAAAGAGAAGGAAGCTGTTTGCATATCTGTCGAGCGTCTGTTCTTCATCATTTCCAATCGCCTGACGGCTGTCTGTTGAGCCTCAGCTGATGGCCATGTCGCCTCGATGCTCTGAATGTCTGCAAACCGTCTTACAACCTGATCAGACATTTCTTCCAGATCAAAACTCTCACGGTTCTTTGACGGGACGAAAGTATAAATACACACCTTTCCTTCCGGCTGATTTCGATCGGTTACCAACCATCCCAAAGAGTCGAGTTCATCCACTACATACATATAGTCGTTGGCTTTGGAGTTAAAGGGAAGGCCGATATTGTTGGGTCGAAGGAATTCTCCGGTCTCACTGTCATACCGTGTCACGAAGATGTCGTATCCTCCCAGAGAGTTCTCACCTTTCTGAGCAAAATAGAACGTCATACCATCGGCCATCATAAACGGGTAGTTGGAATGGTCGTCAGAAATTCCTGAGATTGCTATTGGATTGGACCATTTCTCGCCCAGTTTATCTTTGGTGAATAGGGAAGAATGCCCAAGTGTATCCTCAACGGAATAATACATCTTGTTTCCAAACTCATTGATGAAGGCATAACCTGTTTTCTGTTCACTCCTTAGGTTCTTGAGTACACCACACTCCTTGGGCAGGGGAATGTGACGGATAAAGTCATCTTGATCGACTACGATACTGTCGATGAAGAACACACGCTGTGTACTCTCAAGCATATTCTCGTAGAGCAAGTCCTCCGCAGATGGCTGTACAACCTCTGTTTTTTTCTTGGCGGCAGTTTTACTACCTTTCTTCTTTTGGGCGTATGTCCCCTGACAGGAAGCGATGATCAGAAAAGAAATAAAAATTCTAAGTATCTTCATTATTCTTCAGTGATTTAGAACAACAAAGATACAAAGAATATTTTAATTATCAAAGCGATTAACGATTTTTTGCTATGATAGATATGATCCTATTTCATAAAGACCAGATACACAGCACAGATAATGAGGAAAAAGGCGAGGATGTGATTCCAGTGAAGATGGTCGCCTTGGAAGAGGATGTTAGCAATGACGGCAAACACAGCCAATGAAACACATTCTTGGATCACTTTCAGCTGTACCAGACTGAATGGTCCGCCATTGCCTTCAAATCCCATACGGTTGGCAGGAACTTGACAGCAATACTCCAGAAAGGCAATTCCCCATGAAAAAACGATAACACCGATAAGCGGCCAGTGGCTGGAAACACCCGTCTCTTGTAATTTAAGATGCCCATACCAAGCAAGTGTCATGAAGACATTGCTTAGTATGAGCAAAATGATGGTATATAGTCCGTTCATCTTGAACTACTGTTTCTTCTGAAGATACTCGTCCATGTTGGCTGCCGCACGACGACCATCGCCCATGGCGAGAATCACCGTAGCACCACCGCGTACGATATCACCACCTGCGAAGATCTCTGAACGGGCCGACTGCATTCCCTCGTTCACCACGATGGTGTTCTTACGTCCCAGTTCCAGTCCTTCAATAGACTTCGGTACGAGCGGGTTGGGAGATACACCAACAGCCACAATCACCTGATCCACCTCAAGGGTTACCGTCTTGCCTTCAACGGGAACAGGAGAGCGACGACCGGAAGCATCAGGTTCGCCCAGTTCCATTACCTGCAGCACAGCAGCCTTAACAGCACCGTTCTCGTCGGCAATATACTCGATGGGGTTGTGCAGGGTCAGGAAGTTGATACCTTCCTCCTTGGCATGCTTCACCTCCTCCAGACGAGCAGGCATCTCCTGTTCGCTACGTCTATATACTAAGGTGACGTTTCCACCCAGTCGTTTGGCAGTACGACAAGAGTCCATAGCCGTATTACCACCACCCACTACCAGTACGTTCTTACCGAAGTTAAGCGGAGTATCTGTAGTAGGATTGGCAGCATCCATCAGGTTCACACGTGTCAGGTATTCATTGGACGACATGATGTTGATGGCATTCTCGCCAGGGATATTCATGAAGTTCGGCAGACCGGCACCAGAACCCACGAAGATACCCTTGAAGTTCTGTTTCTCCAACTGCTCTACGCTGATGGTTTTACCAACGATGACGTCTGTCTGGAAGTGAACACCCATCTTCGCGAGGTTCTCAATCTCCACGTCAACGATCTTGTTCGGCAGACGGAACTCAGGGATACCGTACTTCAATACACCGCCAATCTCGTGCAGCGCCTCGAAAACATATACGTCGTAACCCTTCTTCACCATGTCACCAGCAAACGAAAGACCAGCAGGACCTGAACCCACCACGGCAATCTTGATGCCGTTGGCAGGAGCAATCTCTGGTAATGAGATATTGCCGCTCTCACGTTCGTAATCTGCAGCGAAACGCTCCAGATAACCGATTGCCACAGCAGGCTCGTTCATCTTCAGGTGGATACACTTGCTTTCGCACTGCTTTTCCTGCGGACAAACACGACCGCATACAGCGGGTAGGGCAGAGGTCTGCTTAAGAACCTTGGCTGCAGCAAGGAAATTACCACGCTCGATATTCTTAATGAACGAAGGGATATTGATATTTACCGGACATCCTTCTACGCAAGAAGGCTTGGCACAGTCGAGACAACGCTTAGCCTCAGTCATGGCCATCTCCTTGGTCAGACCGATGTTCACCTCTTCTGTACGAGTGGTGGCACGATAAACCGGATCAAGTTCGGGCATGATGACACGATCTATCTGAGTGCGTTCCTTTGCTTTCATGCTCTTGCGGAGCTCATCACGCCAAGGAGCATTTCGGTCGGTAAGAGACTCTATAGAGTCAATGGGGTTAATGGGCTCAATGGGCTCAATGGGCTTAATAGAACCATTCTGACCATCAGTCTTATCCTGCCCATCACTCATATGCTCTTCAAAGTGCTCCATCTCTTCCTGTTCGGCCCGTTTGAAGGTACCCATGCGCTTGAACATCTCGTCCCAGTCAACGAGTGCACCATCGAACTCAGGACCGTCGATGCAGACGAACTTTGTTTTTCCGCCGATGGTGAGACGACAGGCACCACACATTCCAGTACCATCCACCATGATGGTGTTCAGTGATACCTCACAAGGAATGCCATGCTTCTGTGCGGTGAGGTTCGAGAATTTCATCATGATTGGAGGACCGATGGCGAATACCTTATCGACATGCTCCTGTTCAATGAACTTCTCAATACCCACGGTTACTACACCTTTCTCTCCATACGAGCCGTCATCAGTCATGATGATCACCTCGTCAGAGCTCTCGCGAACCTTATCTTCAAGAATAATCAGGTCTTTCGAACGTCCAGCCATTACCGACAGGACACGGTTCCCCGCAGCCTTCAGTGCCTGTATGATGGGCAGCATAGGAGCAACACCCAAGCCACCACCAGCACAAACCACTGTACCGAATTTCTCGATGTGTGTGGGATTGCCTAATGGTCCTACTACATCTGTCACATAGTCACCCACATTCAACATACAGAGTTTCTTGGATGACAATCCAACCTGTTGTACCACAATGGTGATAGTACCTTTTTGAATGTCGGCACCCGCAATGGTTAGGGGCATGCGCTCGCCTTTTTTGCCAACGCGCACAATGACAAAGTTTCCTGCCTTACGACTCTTGGCAATCAGTGGTGCCTCAATCTCAAAGAGAAAGACTTTCTCTGAGAATTGTTCTTTTCTGACGATTTTATTCATAATGTTTATCTTTCAGACAGAGAGGACGAGAATCCTCCTTTTTTTTTAGTCAATGATATCGAAACCTGTGTAGGGAATTAGGGCAGCAGGAATTTTGATGCCGTTTTCTGTTTGGTTGTTCTCTAAAAGTGCAGCAACGATACGCGGTAATGCAAGGGCAGAACCATTGAGTGTATGACAGAGGGCTGTCTTCTTCGTCTCGCTGTTGCGATAACGACACTTCAGTCGATTAGCCTGATAGGTATCGAAGTTAGATACTGACGAAACCTCGAGCCAGCGACCCTGTGCTTCGCTATATACCTCAAAGTCGTAGCAGATAGCGGAAGTAAAGCTCTGGTCGCCACCACAGAGCAGCAGAATGCGGTAGGGCAGTTCCAGCTTTTTCAGCAGACCTTCCACATGTTCCAGCATTTCCTTATGACTCTCTTTGGAATGCTCAGGCTTGTCGATGCGTACAATCTCAATCTTTGAGAACTCATGCAGACGGTTCAGTCCGCGTACATCCTTACCATAGCTGCCAGCTTCTCTGCGGAAACACTCTGTATAAGCGCAGTTCTTGATGGGCAGGTCCTTCTCGTCGAGAATCACGTCGCGATAGATATTCGTTACGGGTACCTCTGCGGTAGGAATCAGATAGAAGTCATCTACCTCACAGTGATACATCTGTCCTTCCTTGTCTGGCAGTTGTCCTGTACCATATCCTGAAGCCTGGTTAACCACCGTAGGTGGCATAATCTCTGTATAACCGCTCTTGCGAGCCTCATCAAGGAAGAAGTTAATCAGCGCACGCTGCAGTCTTGCTCCCTTACCGATATAAACAGGGAAGCCAGCACCGGTTATCTTCACACCTAGGTCGAAATCTATGAGGTTGTATTTTTTTGCCAGTTCCCAGTGGGGCAGTGGGGTGAAACCCTCTGCGGCGAGCTTAGGATTGACGTCCCAGTTGCCAACGGTATCATTCTCTGTGCACTCCTTGAGGTTACTTTTCACCACGTGGTTATCTTCTGCCGACTTTCCTTCTGGAACCTCATCATAAGGGATATTCGGAATCTGACAGAGCAGGGTGATCAGCTCCTCCTGTGCCTTGCTCATCTGTTCCTCCAGCTGCTTGTTTGTTTCCTTCAGTTGGGAAACGGATTCTTTCACGGCATTGGCCTCATCCTTCTTTCCTTCCTTCATCAAACCACCAATCTGCGCAGCCATGCCGCGTTCAGGTTGGCATCTAATTGCTGTTGAGCTTCGCGACGCTGTTTATCTACAGCGAGCACTTGTTGAATGGCCTGTTCTGCATCGGCAAAATGCTTCTTTTCCAGACCTTTGATAACGCGTTCAGTTTCCTCACTGATGAGTTTCAATGTAAGCATATACTCTATTATATTAATGTGTGATCGATAATTGGCTGCAAAGTTACGAAAAAACAAGAGAAATGCAAAAGGAAAGTATGCATTTCTTTTCATTTCCGAGTGCCTGTAACTTCGACTAAGCCAAAGTTACCACTTTATTCCACGTTGGGAATAACCAGTAATTACCAAGAAATCCCAGTCTTGCAGGACTGGGATTCTGTTGTTTGTTTGGAATAAGATGTTTCGAATTAAGTTAGGCCTCTGCCTCCTCTGTTACAGGAATCACAGAAACCGTGCTCTTGTTGTTGCGGCCTTTCTTGAAGTTCACAACGCCGTCACAAAGAGCGAAGAGGGTGTCGTCCTTACCGATACCAACATTGTTACCAGGATTGTGGTGTGTACCACGCTGGCGAACGATGACATTACCGGCAACGCATTTCTGACCGCCCCAAATCTTCACGCCGAGTCGCTGAGCAGCACTCTCGCGTCCGTTCTTAGAACTACCTACACCTTTTTTATGTGCCATTTCTTGTTCCTCCTTTGTTAAGCGATTACTGATTTAATTTCAACCTGTGTGTACTGCTGACGATGGCCATTCTTCTTACGATAGTCCTTACGGCGCTTCATCTTGAAGACGATCACCTTGTCACCCTTCACCAGGGGAGCAATCACCTCACACACTACTTTTGCACCCTCTACAGTGGGTGTACCTACTGTGACAGCACCCTCGTTGTCAACGAGCAGTACTTTGTCAAATTCAACAGTCTGGCCTTCCTCCGCCTCACGGATGTGGTTGATGAACAGTTTCTTTCCCTGTTCTGCCTTGAACTGCTGACCGTTAATTTCTACGATTGCGTACATTTTGTTAATTTAAACGGGTTTTTCCGCAAGGCGTGCATGCTTCGTGCAGCAACTTTTTGAGCCTCCACGGACTAAATACTATAAAATCGGCCGCAAAGGTACAACTTTTTCTCCCAAACTCCAAATATTTTGGTGAAAAATAATGGTCTTGTTGAGTAAATATGCTTTTTCGACTTCAAAACACCGTAATTTTAAATCAATTTCAAATCAATTATAATAGGCGACATTACGTCCTTGCTGATATAATAGTATGTATTTGATTTGTTGCATGATTCTCATTATTTGTTTAAATAATATTAAAAACAAACCATTTTACTTTGATATTGTCGATTTTTTTCTTATATTTGCGAGAGTAATTTCTGGACTATCAATAATTCATTCCATGACAAAGTATAACATTACTGAGAAAAAGGAGAAAGAGGCAGCTTACCGTAATCTGGTAAGTCCCAAACTGATGGATGAGCTGAAAGAGAGGATCCTTGACATTATTCTCATTCAGAAAAAATTCAAGGATAAGGACTATTCTGCCAAACGTTTAGCAGAGGATCTGGGTACTAATACCCGGTATATATCAGCTGTGGTCAACGTAAGGTTCCATATGAATTACACCTCGTTTGTCAATAAATATCGTATTGACGAGGCGATGACACTTCTATTAGATCGTCGCTATCGTGATTTGAACATGGAGGACATCAGTGATATGGTAGGATTTGCCAACAGACAGTCGTTCTATGCGGCTTTCTACAAGTTCAATGGTATCACCCCACGGGAGTATAAGTTAAATCATCTGCCACCGCTTCCACCACAGCCGGAGGAGAAGAAACCTAAAAAAAGAGGCCGTAAGAAGGCTACGAAATAGAAATAGATATGCAAACGGGTACATTCTGTTACACGGATGAACGTTTTGCCGACATACAGATGCTGAGATACCGTTTAAACGGCTTCTCAGCATTATCTTTGCGGCAAAAACAATTGGTATATTACCTGTCAGAGGCCACGTTGTGCGGTCGTGACATCACCTTCGACCAGTTCGGAAAGTACAATTTAACAATCCGTCAACTGTTGGAAGCGATCTATGTTCATTATACTGGAGATAGAACTTGTCCCGATTTCATGGCTTTGGAGGTATATCTGAAACGTGTATGGTTCTCCAATGGCATCTATCATCACTATGGTTGTGAGAAATTTGTTCCAGACTTCAGTGTGTCGTATTTTCGAGAAGTGATCGACACTTTGGACGAGACCTTGTTGCCTTTACATGAGGGCCAGAATAAGGATGCTTTTTTGGAGGAACTCTTCCCTGTGATGTTCCAGCCTGATGTGTTGCCCAAACGCGTGAACAAAGCAGACGGCGACGATCTTGTGCTGACCTCTGCCTGTCATTTTTATGAAGATGTTACCCAACAGGAAGTGGAGCAGTTCTATAGAGACTTAAAGGAACGGTTGGCCAATGATCCACAGCCTCCCTCTTTTGGCCTAAACTCCACTGTGGTGAAGCATGATGGCATTGTACAGGAAGATGTGTGGCGATTGAACGGACGTTATGGTGCTGCTATCAGCCGGATTGTCTTTTGGCTGCAAAAAGCCCATGATGTAGCTGAAAACGAAAGACAGCAACAGTATATCTCTACTTTGATCAAGTTTTATCAAACTGGGGATTTGCGTGACTTCAACCAATACTGCATAGAATGGGTTGGTGAGCATGATGCTCGTGTCGATTTCATCAATGGGTTTATTGAAGTGTATGGTGATCCACTCGGACTGAAAGGCACTTGGGAGGGCATCGTTGAATACAAAGACTTAGAGGCTACGAAGCGTACTCGTTTGATTGCTGACAACGCACAATGGTTCGAAGACCATTCTCCCGTGGATGCCCGTTTCCGCAAGACACATGTGAAAGGAGTGACGGCTCATGTCATCTGTGCTGCCATGTTGGGTGGTGACGAATATCCCTCAACGGCGATTGGGATCAACCTTCCTAATGCCGATTGGATCAGAGCAGAGTATGGATCGAAGAGTGTTACCATTGGTAATCTGACTGAGGCCTATAACAAGGCTGCACATGGAAATGGATTCAAGGAAGAGTTCGTCATTGACGACGAAACTATCTCTTTGATAGAACGATATGGAGACATTTGCGATGATCTGCATACTGACTTACATGAGTGCTTGGGACATGGTAGTGGCCAGCTATTGCCTGATACGGATCCGGATGCATTGAAAGCATACGGTAATACCATCGAGGAGGCACGTGCTGATTTGTTCGGCTTGTATTATATTGCTGACCTAAAACTGGTAGAATTGGGTCTTACTCCTGATGAGGAAGCATATAAAAGTCAGTATTATACCTACATGATGAACGGATTACTGACCCAACTGACTCGTATCAAACCAGGTCATCAAATCGAAGAGGCCCACATGCGTAACCGTTCGTTGATTGCCCATTGGTGTATGGAGCAAAGTAAACAGGATCGTGTGATGGAACTGGTGAAGCGAGAAGGGAAAACCTACTTGAAAATCAATGATTATCATAAACTAAGAGGGCTGATCGCTCAGTTGTTGACTGAGATCCAGCGTATCAAGAGCGAGGGCGATTTTGACGCAGCACGTTATATGGTGGAGCGATATGCCGTGAAGGTTGATCCTGTGATTCATGAGGAGATCCTTTCACGTTATCAGAAGCTTAACCTTGCACCCTATAAGGGTTTTTTGAACCCTGTCATGATTCCCATTTATGATGAGCAGGGAGAGATGACGGATGTTACCCTTGACTATTCAGAAGGATATACCCACCAAATGCTTCGGTATAGCAGGGAGTATGGGGTTGATTTTTGTTAAGAGTTGTATTTGAGAGTTGATAGTTCCATGACAGAAGAGACACATCAAAAACTGAAAGAAATCAAGCAGAGCTTCAGACTGTTGATGAACGGTGAGGCGACGAGGTCAATGCGCGATAAAGGCGTTGATTACCACCTGAACTGGGGAGTGAATATCCTTGATTTGCGAAAGATGGCCGAGGAATATGGGAAAGACTACCATTTGGCGATCGAATTGTGGAAAGAGAATATTCGTGAGTGTAAGATTCTTGCCACGATGATCATGCCTCCTGAAGAGATACCTCTGGAGATTGTCGATCTTTGGATGGAACAGACCCCATCGTTGGAAGTTGCAGAACAGGCCGCATTCAACCTATATCAGTATCTCGATGATGCCTCAGTGCTTGCTTTTCAATGGATCGCTTCAGAAAAGGATTTACAGCAGGTGTGCGGTTTCCATGTCCTCTCCCGATTGTTTATGAAAGGGATGGAACCAAACGATCGGGGTATCAACGAGGTGATCGATCAGGCACAGACGGCTTTACTGGGAGATTCTCTGTCTGTGAGACATGCGGCCATGTCATGTATGCAACGCTTTGCCGAATTGGGGGAGTCGTACGAGCATGTAGCCCGTTCTGCGATGAGATCCATTGATTTAGACTTTATTTAAGGCATGAATAAAACGGTCACGGTCACAGCTGTGACCATGTGACCAATTTGCTCTTTTGTAAATCGTAAACTTATTATAAGTAACTAATAATCAAAACATTACTGATATTTATTATCTGTATGCTAACCCTAGCGGTCACATGGTTACAGCTGTAACCATGTAACCATTTGCTGTTAATTTTCAGTATAAGACATATGTTATTGGAGGGTTTTATCATAGAACTTACGGGGCAAAACCATAAGGATAAAGGGGAGGAACTGCCGTTTTTCCATCGATTGCCTAAACCCAAACAATTGTGCGCCTATACCCAAACTATTGTGCGCCTATACCCGGTTTGAAATGCCTCAAAAACATCATCTTCGCAGAGATCTACGGACTTATTGGACAATAAGGACTATCAACCGTACAGGCTGATATATCTGCATTCTGTGCTTCGACTACATGATGATCTTAGAAACGAATGTGAATAATAACCATAATTAATCCACGAATACTTTTTCTTAGGCTATTATATACTTTTAGACCCCATTTTTCAATAATTTGAGAACTATAGTTCTCTAATTATTGATAAGAATCCACCTGGGTTAAATAAAATAGTTCCCATTTATTTTGTATTGCTCTTGACTTTTCGTATCTTTTCATATGTAGAAGTTATATGTTCTCGGAAATGAAAAGAAAAATGAATTTTCCTTTTGCATTTCGCTCGACTTTTCGTAACTTTGCACGGATTTATGTAGATGACCGCATGAAGGATCATGTAAAGATAGCTGTCAGAGAGGTGCTAACTAACTATTTAGAGCAGAATAAACGCCGTAAAACGCCAGAGCGTTTTGCGGTGCTTGATGCTATCTTCGATTTTCCATCCCACTTCTCATTACAGGAACTTGACGAGTTGTTATTATCCCGTCATTTCCGAGTGAGTAGAGCAACACTTTACAACACGATCAATCTGTTCATGGAACTTCGATTGGTTATCTCGTACCGTGTAGCAGGTGAAACCCGTTACGAAGCAGCCTACGATAATGTGAGCCATTGTCATCAAGTATGCACGGTATGCGGAAGGGAGAGTGTGGTGAAGTCGCCAGCTATCATCCGTGCAGTTGATGAAACACGTTTACGCCGATTCCGAAAGGAAAGTTTTTCGCTCTATATTTATGGGGTGTGCAGCAGCTGTCAGGCACGGATTACGCGTCAGAAAAACAAGAAACAACTATAAATTATGAACAAAGGAAAAGTAGATGTCCTGCTTGGTTTACAGTGGGGAGATGAAGGAAAAGGCAAGGTGGTCGATGTGCTGACCCCCAAGTATGATGTAGTGGCTCGTTTTCAAGGTGGTCCCAATGCTGGACACACCTTGGAGTTCGAGGGGGAGAAATATGTGCTTCGCAGCATTCCCTCCGGCATTTTCCAAGGAGGGAAAGTGAATATTATAGGTAATGGGGTGGTGTTGGCACCTGACTTGTTCATGTTGGAGGCCAAGGATCTGGAGAAAAGCGGACACGATCTGCGTTCCCGTCTTCATATCTCCAAGAAAGCTCATTTAATCATGCCTACCCATCGTGTACTGGATGCTGCCTATGAGGCACAGAAAGGTAAGAGCAAGGTGGGAACCACAGGGAAGGGTATCGGTCCTACCTATACGGATAAAATTTCACGTAACGGTCTGCGTGTAGGCGATATCTTTGAGAATTTCGAGGAGAAGTATGCAATACACAAAGCTCGTCATGAGGAGATGCTCCGCTCTCTGAACTTCACGGATTATGATATATCTGAGGTGGAGAAGACCTGGATGGAAGGTATCGAGTATATGAAACAGTTCAAGATTGTAGATTCTGAATTTGAAGTGAACCAGTTGCTACGTGAAGGGAAGAGTATTCTCTGTGAAGGTGCTCAGGGCACGATGCTCGACATCGACTTTGGCAGCTATCCTTTTGTTACATCATCGAACACCATCTGTTCGGGTGCTTGTTCCGGATTAGGCATCGGACCGAATAAGATCGGTGAGGTATATGGCATCATGAAAGCCTATTGTACCCGTGTTGGTGCAGGTCCTTTCCCTACGGAATTGTTTGACGAGACTGGGAAGAAGATCCGTGACCTGGGTCATGAGTACGGTGCTGTGACTGGTCGTGAGCGTCGTTGCGGCTGGATCGATCTGGTTGCCTTGCGTTATGCCATTGACGTGAACGGTGTTACTCAACTGATCATGATGAAGAGTGATGTGTTGGATGGTTTTGATACCATCAAGGCCTGCGTAGCCTATAAACAGAACGGTGTGCAGATTGATCACTTCCCCTACAGTATTGAAGAAGGTATTGAGCCTGTCTATCAAGAACTTCCAGGATGGAAGACCGACATGACAAAGTTCACTTCTGAAGACCAGTTCCCGAAGGAATTCAAAGACTATATTGCATTCCTAGAAGCAGAGTTAGATACACCTATTAAAATCATCTCCATCGGTCCTGATCGAGAACAGACAATCGTGAGACAATAACATGGCAAATAAACCCAGTATTCCCAAAGGAACGCGCGACTTCTCCCCAGTGGAGATGGCAAAGCGCAACTATATCTTTGATACCATTCGAAGCGTGTATGCGCTCTATGGGTTCCAACAGATTGAAACACCCGCCATGGAAACACTTCAGACACTGATGGGAAAGTATGGCGAGGAAGGGGATAAACTCCTTTTCAAGGTACTCAATAGCGGTGATTTCCTGAATAAGGTGAGCGATGAGGAACTGCAAGAGCGCAATGCCCTTCATTTGGCTGCCAGACTATGTGAGAAAGGACTACGTTATGATCTCACTGTTCCTTTTGCACGATATGTGGTGATGCACCGTGATGAATTGCAGTTACCCTTTAAACGCTATCAGGTACAACCGGTATGGCGTGCCGATCGTCCACAGAAGGGCCGCTATCGTGAGTTCTATCAGTTCGACGGTGATGTGGTTGGATCTGATTCATTATTGAACGAGGTGGAACTGATGCAGATCGTAGATACTGTATTTTCTCGTTTCGGTGTACGTGTGCAGATAAAGATTAATAATCGGAAAATCCTCACAGGTATTGCAGAAGTGATAGGTGAAGCTGATAAGATAGTGGATATTACAGTAGCCATCGACAAACTCGATAAGATCGGCATTGATGCAGTGAATGAGGAATTGGCACGTGACGGCATTTCTGAAGAATCCATTCAGATGCTTCAGCCAATTATCTCTCTGTCAGGCACTAATGAAGAAAAGCTTCAAGTAATCAGTAATGTTCTTGCTGATTCTCAGATAGGATTGAAAGGTGTGGAAGAAATTCGTTTCATCCTGCATACACTTGAGTCATTCAATTTAAAGAACGAGGTACAACTTGACCTGACTTTAGCACGTGGTCTGAACTATTATACCGGTGCGATTTTCGAAGTGAAAGCACTTGACGTGCAGATTGGCAGTATTACTGGTGGTGGTCGATATGACAACCTAACAGGAATCTTCGGTATGCCAGGAATCTCTGGTGTTGGCATCTCATTCGGAGTTGACCGTATCTTCGATGTGCTTAACGCTCTTGATGCCTATCCCAAGGAATCTATGAACGGTACACAGCTGCTGTTCATCAACTTCGGGGAAAAGGAAACCGCTTATTGTATGCCGATTGCCGCTAAGGCACGTGAAGCAGGGATTCGTACAGAAATCTATCCTGATTCCGTCAAAATGAAGAAACAGATGAGCTACGCCAACGCCAAACAGATACCGTTCGTTGCATTGGCTGGGGAGAATGAGATTTCCGAAGGAAAGGTAACCCTGAAGAACATGTTGACGGGTGAACAGATGCTGGTAACGACAGACCAACTGATTGCTGCAGTCGGATAACTTACTTGATACATAGCTGGATGGTGCAGGATGAGTCTTTTCTCAATCCTGTATCATCCACAACTACTAACAAACACTTGAACTCTTATTTTGAACAATCATGAAACAAATCTCAAAATTATTAACCTTATTAACTTTTGTCATCGTATTGATGTCCTTCCAGCATGATCACGTTATCACCGTCTTCATGATTGGCGATTCAACCATGGCCAACAAAGACATCAGTGATGACAAGCAGGAGAGAGGGTGGGGCATGGTACTCCAGTCGTATTTCACTGATGACGTCGTGGTTGAGAACCATGCTGTGAATGGAAGATCTTCTAAAAGTTTCATTGACGAGGGACGATGGCAGAAGGTTGTTGATAGGATAAAGCCAGGCGATTATGTCTTTATCCAATTTGGCCATAATGATGAAAAAGCTAATCCCGATCGTCATACAGATCCAGGTTCTACGTTCGATGAGAACCTTAAGAAGTTCGTGAACGAAACACGTGCAAAGGGCGGAATACCAGTTCTTTTCAATGCTGTAGTCCGTAGGAATTTCTTTCGGCAGTCAGATACTTCTGTCGATGATGAGTCATTACGGAACACCACGTTCTCAGACCTTGATGAACAAGTTAACAGTGACACACTGATTGACACCCATGGTGCATATATCGTGGCTCCTCAGAACGTGGCACGTCAATTAGACGTTCCTTTTGTTGACGCCAATCATGTGACGAAACAGATTGAGCAGAACCTGGGCATTAAAGGATCCAGGAGATTGCACATGTGGTTCAAGCCTGGTGAACATCCAAGCATTCCGAAGGGGAGGAAAGACAATACACATTATAATATATATGGGGCTCATGTCGTAGCTGGCATGCTAATAGATGAAATAGGAAGACAGGTTCCTGCACTCACCCCGTATATCAGACATTGTGACATCAGCGTGGCAAAAGACGGCAGTGGTCACTTCTTTGATCTACCAAAAGCTTTAGCGATGGCCGCTAAAGGACAGATTCCTTCTCCCTTAGGCAAGGGAATCGTAAAAGGAGGTAGGGCTATTACAATTCTGGTCGGTCCTGGGGAATGGTCACTGCCAGTGATGCCCAAAGGAAAGGATATCCGTCTGATCCTGACACAAGATGCGGTCGTGAAATGATAGTGGATAGGTGTCCTAAATGTCTTTTTTGACATCCTTTGAAAATAAAATTAGAAAATATTTGTGATTAAGAAAAATAATTGCTATTTTTGCACAATTACAATCTAAAAAGGATTACTAACTACAATTGACATCTGATATTATAACTTACAAATATAAATCGCTTATGACACAGATTAAAGGACGCATTTCTCAGATTATCGGTCCGGTGATCGATGTTTATTTCGACACTGAAGGACTGGATGCAGAGAAAGTGCTCCCCAAAATCCACGAAGCTCTGCAAATTGTCCGTCCTAACGGTGAGAAACTGGTCATCGAGGTGCAGCAGCACATCGGTGAGGACACTGTTCGCTGTGTGGCCATGGACAATACCGACGGATTGCAGCGTGGGTTGGAAGCCATCCCCATGGGTTCACCGATTGTGATGCCTGCGGGTGATCAGATTAAAGGTCGTATGCTGAACGTGATCGGTCAGCCTATCGACGGTATGAAACAGCTTGACATGGAAGGTGCCTATCCCATTCACCGTGAGGCTCCATCGTTCGAGGAGCTCTCTACCAAGAAAGAGATCCTGGCAACGGGTATCAAGGTGATCGACTTGCTGGAGCCTTACATGAAAGGTGGTAAGATCGGACTCTTTGGTGGTGCCGGTGTAGGAAAGACGGTGCTGATTATGGAGCTGATTAACAACATTGCCAAGGGACATAACGGCTTCTCTGTCTTTGCTGGAGTGGGAGAGCGTACCCGTGAAGGAAATGACCTGATCCGTGAGATGATCGAGTCGGGTGTGATCCGCTACGGTGAGAAGTTCCGTGAGGCAATGGATGAAGGCAAATGGGATTTGTCTCTCGTTGATCCTGAAGAACTGAAAAAAAGTCAGGCCACCTTGGTCTATGGCCAGATGAACGAGCCGCCAGGTGCTCGTGCCTCTGTGGCCTTGTCTGGTCTTACGGTGGCCGAAGGTTTCCGTGATGGTGGCGGTAAGGACGGAGGTGCAGCTGATATTCTGTTCTTCATCGACAACATCTTCCGTTTCACTCAGGCTGGTTCAGAGGTATCTGCTTTGTTAGGACGTATGCCTTCTGCCGTAGGTTATCAGCCTACATTGGCCAGTGAGATGGGTGCCATGCAGGAACGAATCACTTCTACAAAGAAGGGATCTATCACCTCTGTTCAGGCGGTGTATGTGCCTGCCGATGACCTGACCGACCCGGCACCTGCTACTACCTTTACTCATCTGGATGCAACGACCGTTCTTGACCGAAAGATTGCAGAGTTGGGTATCTATCCCGCAGTGGATCCTCTGGGCTCCACGTCACGTATCCTTGACCCGCTGATTGTGGGTAAGGCACATTATGATTGTGCACAGCGTGTAAAGGAGATCTTACAACGTTACAAGGAGTTGCAGGATATCATTGCCATATTGGGTATGGACGAGTTATCTGATGAGGATAAGCTGACGGTGAACCGTGCTCGTCGTGTACAGCGTTTCCTCTCTCAACCTTTCTCTGTGGCTTCCCAGTTTACAGGTCTTCCTGGTGTGATGGTACCTATCGAAGAAACCATCAAGGGATTCAACGCCATTCTGGATGGTGAGGTCGATGACCTGCCCGAACAGGCATTCCTCAATGTTGGTACGATAGATGATGCAAAGGAGAAGGCCAAGAGACTGCTCGAGGCTGCTAAGGCATAATTGGCAATTAAAATTGATAATTATGTTGCATTTAAGAATCGTTTCACCTGAAAAGGTTGAGTATCATGGAGTCGTCGAGAGCATCCTCGTGCCTGGCACCATGGGACAGTTCGAGATACTCACAGACCACGCACCTATTATCTCTACTCTTCAGAAGGGTACGGTGGAGATCCGCACCCAAGAAGGAAAGGATAGTCTGGAGATTTTAGGTGGTTTCGTGGAAGTGCAGAAGAATCAGGTAAGTCTCTGTGTTGAATTGAATTAAGCAACGAAGGATATGGACATCAATAAGCTGTGCAAGTCGTATATCATACAGGTCATATTCCTATTTGCTGTAATGAATGGTCTGGTGATCATCGTAGAAAAGGTGTTCAGCCTCGACTTGTTGACTGAGATGATAGTCAGTTCTTCTTTCCTGTTATTGACAGGCATCGTCATAGCTCTTATCTGGCGATGGGTTGCTTTGAATCACAAGGATTCACTGCCTACCTATTTCACAGCTGTGTCCGGTTTCCGGTTGTTGTTGGCATTGGCCGTGATGTTTGTCTATTACTTGACGGACTCACGCGACTCGATGCTTCAGTTCTTCCTGGTATTCATGGCCTACTATGTAGTATCATTGGTACATCATACCTTTTTCTTCGCCAGAGTGTCTAACCGCTCCTGACGATCTTAACAGTTTGCTAATACATATTAGAATCAATGAAACAAATAAAGTCGATAATCCTCCTGTTGATGGTAGTCTTGCTGCCGATGCCCATGATGGCTGAGGAGAAGGAAGGCGAAGCCTTGGACATCCCAGAGATCGTCCTTGAGCATCTTGCTGACTCGTATGAGTGGCATATCGCCTCCTATCAAGGTAAGCATCTGAGCATCCCACTACCTATCATCATCCGTAGTGAGAATACTGGAAAGTGGCATTTCTGCACTGCTCATAGTTTACCAGAGGGGTTCTTCTTCAGTGAAGAGCACCATGGCAAAATCTATGAGCGTGTGAATGGCGAAGAGGTGCGTCCGATTGACCTGAGCATCACCAAGTCAGTTCTGCAGATATGGATCGTTGTGGCGATACTGATCATCGTCTTCCTCAGTTGTGCCCGCTGGTATAAGAAACACGACGCGAAGAGCGAGACTCCCAAAGGCTTTGTCGGAGCGATGGAGATGGTCGTGATGACGATTCACGACGACCTGATCAAATCGTCGATCGGTGAGAAACACTACAAACCCTATGCTCCTTACCTGCTCACGGTGTTCTTCTTCATCCTGACTTGTAACCTCATCGGATTGATCCCGATCTTCCCCGGTGGAGCCAACGTAACGGGTAATATCAATATCACCTTCTTTCTGGCATTGTGTACGATGCTGGCCATCAACATCTTTGCCAATAAGGAATACTGGAAGGAGATATTTTGGCCGGAGGTGCCTTTGTTCCTCAAAGCCTATCCAGCCCCGGTGATGCCATTGATTGAACTCTTTGGCGTGTTCACCAAGCCCTTCGCCCTGATGATCCGTCTCTTTGCCAACATGATGGCAGGACATGCGGTGATCCTCTCGTTCACTTGCGTGATCTTCCTCGGTTGGTCAATGGGTGTAGGATTCGGCCTCGGACTTAACGCCTTCAGCATCATCATGCTCCTTTTCATGAATGCACTGGAGCTGCTGGTGGCCTTTGTTCAGGCATACGTATTTACCATGCTTAGTGCGGTGTTCATCGGGCTTGCCCATAAGGAACACGGCGCAGAGTAAGATTAGAATTTATAGTTAAGAATTTAGAAACAAACATTTATTAATAATTAAACATTTATAGAATTATGATTTCAGGTTTATTATTGGCCGCAGAAGGTCTGGCTCAGCTGGGCTGCGGTATCGGCGCAGGTATTGCAACAATTGGTGCAGGTTTGGGTATTGGTAAGATCGGTGGAAGCGCAATGGACGCTATCGCCCGTCAGCCTGAGGCTACTGGTAAGATCCAGACCAACATGATTCTGACCTCTGCTTTCGTGGAGGGTTGTGCACTTTTCGCTATTGCCGCTTGTGCATTCTTGATTAAGTAAACACTGTTTCCATTAGGTAATCAACTAAATATTACAGCGAATGGATTTCAGTAAACTGCCAGCAATCCTCACTCCTGATCTGGGACTCCTGTTCTGGATGCTTCTGGCGTTTGCCGTCGTCTTCTTCGTGCTTGCCAAATATGGTTTCCCGGCCATCGTTAACATGGTGGAAGAGCGAAACCAATATATCGAGGACAGTCTGAAGAAAGCCCATGAGGCCTCTGAGCGACTGGAGAACATCAAGCAGGAAGGCGAAGCGATCCTTCAGGAGGCACGTGACCGTCAGGCGCAGATCCTCAAAGAGGCCGCCGAGACACGCGATGCCATCGTGGAACAGGCTCAGCAAAAGGCACGTGAGGAAGGCGCCCGTCTCTTAGGTGATGCTAAGGTCGCTATCGAACAAGAGAAGAGGGCTGCCATCGCCGACATCCGTCAGCAAGTCGCCCAGCTCAGTGTGGAGATTGCCGAGAAGGTGCTCCGCCAGAACCTGAAGGACGACAAGGCTCAGATGGATTTGATTGACCGTATGCTGGATGAGGTTTCTACTGACAAATAAGTATAGCGTATGGATATAGGAGTCATATCGGTAAGATACGCCCGAGCACTGCTCAAGAGTGCGACAGACGCGAAAATCGAAGATGCTGTATATACGGAGATGCAGACTCTCGCAAAGAGTTACGTTGAAGTACCACAGCTGCGGTTTACGATAGACAATCCGATGCTCTCAAAAGACAAGAAAGAGGTCCTATTGCTCACGGCAATCGGAAAGAAACCCTCCGACTTGACAAAGGCCTTCGTGCAGCTTGTGCTACGTGAGGACCGAGAGAGTGTGATGCAGTTCATGGCTAATTCGTACGTCACGCTTTACCGCCAACAGAAGAATATCATCCGCGGACGCCTCATTACCGCTGCACATGTTTCTCCTGTCACCGAACAGAAGATGCGACAGATGGTAGAGAGTAAGACTAATGGAACAGTAGAATTTGAGACAGAGGTGAACCCTGATATCATCGGTGGTTTCATCCTCGAGTACGACACGTATCGTCTGGATGCGAGCGTGAAGTCAAAACTCAAATCGATTCTACAAACACTTAAGAAATGACGTTATCACGTAAAAACGTTTTAACGTAATAATGAATAAAAACAGAAAACATGTCAGATAAGATTAAACCAAGCGAGGTATCGCAGGTTCTGCTTGAACAACTGAAAGGCATCTCCAATGCAGAGAAGTTTGACGAAGTGGGTACTGTACTCACCGTGAGCGATGGTGTGGCCCGTATCTACGGTCTGCGCAATGCTGAAGCCAATGAGTTGTTGGAGTTTGAGAACGGGACGATGGCTATCGTGATGAACCTGGAGGAAGACAACGTCGGTTGTGTACTCTTAGGTACTACATCGGGCATCAAGGAGGGTATGGTGGTGAAGCGTACCAAGCGTATTGCCTCCATCCGCGTGAACGACAACATGCTCGGTCGTGTCATCAACCCGTTGGGACAGGCTATCGACGGTAAGGGAGACATCGACCTGAGCGATGCTTTCGAGATGCCGCTGGATCGTAAGGCTCCTGGTGTGATCTACCGTCAGCCAGTGAAGGAGCCACTGCAGACGGGCTTGAAGGCCATCGACTCGATGATTCCTATCGGTCGTGGACAGCGTGAGCTCATCATCGGTGACCGTCAGACGGGTAAGACCGCCATTGCTGTGGATACCATCATCAACCAGAAAAGTTTCTATGAGGCAGGTAAGCCTGTCTATTGTATCTATGTGGCCATCGGACAGAAAGCATCTACCGTGGCCGCACTTGTCAGTACTTTGCAGGAACACGGGGCTATGCCTTATACCATCGTGGTAGCTGCTACCGCTGCTGATCCTGCTGCCATGCAGTACTATGCACCGTTTGCCGGTGCTGCTATTGGCGAGTATTTCCGTGACCGTGGTCTGCCAGCCCTTGTGGTGTATGACGATCTTTCGAAGCAGGCTGTGGCTTACCGTGAGGTGTCACTGATCCTTCGTCGTCCTTCAGGACGTGAGGCTTATCCTGGTGATGTGTTCTATCTGCACTCTCGTCTGTTGGAGCGTGCGGCAAAGATGAACGAGCAGCAGGAGGTGGCTGAGCAGATGAACGACCTGCCCGAGTGCATGAAGGGTCATGTGAAGGGTGGTGGTTCTCTTACTGCTCTTCCGATCATCGAGACACAGGCAGGTGACGTATCGGCTTATATCCCGACGAACGTGATCTCTATCACCGACGGTCAGATTTTCTTGGAGAGCGACCTCTTCAACCAGGGCTTCCGTCCTGCCATCAACGTAGGTATCTCCGTGAGTCGTGTGGGTGGTTCGGCACAGATCAAGTCTATGAAGAAGGTGGCTGGTACCTTGAAGATTGACCAGGCACAGTATCGTGAGTTGGAGGCATTCTCCAAGTTCTCCAGTGATATGGATGCTGTGACGGCAATGACCCTTGACCGTGGTCGTAAGAACAACCAGTTGCTGATTCAGCCTCAGTACAGTCCGATGCCCGTAGGTGAGCAGATCGCCATCCTTTATTGTGGTGTGCATGGACTGATGCGCGAGGTGCCCATCCCCAAGGTACGTGAGTGTCAGACTCAGTTCCTCGATAAGTTGCGTTCTGCCAATCCCGAGGTGATCGAGACCTTGGCCAGTGGTAAGATCGATGACGAGACGACGAAGAAGATTGAGGCTGTTATGGCTGATATTGCAGGAACTTACAAGTGACTTTGACCTTTGAACTTTGAGTTTTGATCTTTTTGATTACCAAGTAATCGCAAAGTCAATTCTCGGAGTTCAAAGTGAGATTTCAAAAATTCAAATCATAAAGTTCAAAGTTCAAACCTCAAAGTTCAAAGAATATAATGCCTAGTCTGAAAGAAATTAAAGGCCGCATTGCCTCAGTAAATTCGACACGTAAGATCACGTCGGCTATGAAGATGGTGGCCTCCAGCAAACTCCATCACGCACAGGTGGCTATTCAGAACATGCTACCTTACGAGACGATGCTAGAGCACATCCTCAAGTCTTTCCTTGCTGCTGAAGCAGAGGCCCAGACAATTTACGATCAAGAACGTCCTGTCAAAAGGGCTGCCCTTCTGGTCTTTTCGTCAAATTCTTCTCTTTGTGGTGGTTTCAATGCCAATATCATCAAGATGATGAGTCATGCGCTCGACGAATATGACAAGACCATTGGACGCGATAATGTGGAGATCTATCCTATTGGCCGGAAGGTCTATGAGAAAGCGCGGAAGATGGGACTGAAGATACAAGGAGAGTACTCTGCTCTGGCAGATAAGCCCAATGTCCAGGAATGTATCGAGATCGCCATGGAACTGGGTCGTAAATTCGCTGAGGGGGAGATTGACAAGGTGGAGCTGATCTACCACCACTTCAAAAGTGCCGGTTCTCAGGTGCTTACCCGTAAGACCTTCCTTCCTATCGATATCGAAGAGGAACTTGAACGCGATCATGAGCGTGATCTCACCTCTGTGATTGCTACGAAGGAGTCGCAGGAGTACTTGAAGAAACGTGGTGAGAAGGAGCACACGCAGGTGGAGGAAAATGTAAAGCCGCTGAACGATAACTTCCTGGTTGAGCCTGACATGGATACTGTGCTCTCGCAGTTGATCCCGAAGTTAGCCCATCTCATGCTCTATACTGCTTTGCTCGACAGTAATGCCTCTGAGCATGCAGCACGAATGGTAGCCATGCAGACGGCCACTGATAATGCGGATGAGTTGTTACGTGAGCTGAACCTCCAGTACAACAAGAGTCGTCAGCAGGCCATCACCTCCGAACTGTTGGATATCGTAGGTGGTTCGGTGAATAATTAATTTGAATCCGAACTGGCCATCAAAAGGGGCTGCTTCTTGTTGGAAGCAGCCCCTTTCTATTTCCTGTCAAATCATTAGAAGGAAAGGGCGGTGTCCTGAAGAATCTCACCGAGGGTGGGGTGGATATGCACCATCTGAGCCAGTTCCTGTATAGAAGTGTCTTTGCACATCAGTGCACTCACTTCCTGAACGATGTCTGCAGCGTGGGCACCAAACACATGACAACCTATTATCTTTCCATCCTCTGCTGCTATGAGTTTCAGTAAACCGTCGGTCTCGTTCATGGCCAATGCTTTGCCATTGGCACGGAAGAATCCTTTTTTAGAGATAAATGGGATACCCTTCTCCTTGCACTGATCTTCTGACAGTCCTACACTGGCAGCCTCTGGTTTCGTGAAGATGGCGGAAGGCATGATGTCAAGGTTGATTTGATCCTCACATCCCAAGATGTGATTCACGGCCCGGAAGCCTTGGAAGGTAGCAGCATGTGCCAGCATCATCCTGGCATTCACATCACCGATGGCATAAATGTTGGGGATATTGGTTTGCATCATGTCATTGACATCGATTCCTTTGGGTGAGAAGGCTACGCCAGCGTTCTCCAATCCTAAGCCATCCACGTTCGCACCTCTTCCAGTGGCGATGAGAATGACATCTGCTTCCACCTGTTCTTCTTTGCCTTTCCGCTCGAAGAACACCGTCTTGCCATTGATTCTTTTCACTCCACTCTGCATGAAGAAGTTCACGCCCCGTTTACTGATGGTTTGTCTGAGTCGTTTTGCGATATCACTGTCGAGCATCGGAAGACACTCTTTCAGGAACTCTATAACTGTCACCTCACTGCCGAAGCTGTTGAAGACGGAAGCCATCTCCATGCCGATGACACCAGCCCCGACGATACAGAGACGACGGGGCACCTCGTTGATGTCAAGCAGTTCCGTGGAGGTCATCACATTCTCTTGATCGATTCCCTCTATAGGAAGCCTCTTGGCATGAGAGCCCGTGGCGATGATCATGTTTTTCGCCGTGTAAGTCTCCCCATTGGCTCTCACTGTCTGGGTGTCCTCCAGTGTGGCATGACCACGAACAAAAGAGATGTTGTTACCTCCCAATAAGGTCTCAACACCACCGCGAAGTTGGGCAATGACCAGTTCCTTCCTTGCCTTAATGGCGGAGTAGTCGATGGTCGTCACTCCTGCCTCTTTCAGCATGTCGGCCACTTCAGCCTCATGACAGAGGGCCTTGGTGGGGATACAACCGCAGTTCAAGCACGTGCCACCCGCTTCTTTCTCTTCGAAGATGGTCACACTCAATCCCTTGCGAGCGGCATATTCCGCTGTGCGATACCCACCTGGACCACTACCGATAATGATCAGATCACTCATGACGGTTCTTCGTTTTTCAGTTGTCGGAAGGTGACTACAGGATGTTTGGCGGCCAGCACATCATCCACACGTCCTATCGGTGTGTTATGAGGAGCACTTTTCACCAATTCTGGATTCTCCTTGGCTTCCTTCGCAATCTTGTGCATCACTTCAATGAATCCGTCTATCGTCTCCTTACTCTCATTCTCCGTGGGTTCTATCATCAGACTCTCATGGAAGAGTAGGGGGAAGTAGATGGTTGGTGCATGGTATCCATAGTCGAGCAGTCGTTTGGCCACATCCATGGTTGTGACACCCGTTGACTTGTCTTTCAGTCCATCGAACACAAATTCATGCTTGCACAAACCACCGATCGGCAGCTCATAGTCGTCTTTCAGACTTTCTTTGATGTAGTTAGCGTTCAGGGTGGCGAGCGGTCCCACCATTTTCACGTTCTCCTTTCCTAACGAGAGGATGTAGGCGAAAGCACGCAGAACAACGCCGAAGTTCCCGAAAAATGAGCCTATGCTACCTAACGACTGCTCAAAGTCACTTCTTTCCACAGTGAGCATATTCTGCTCTTCATTTAGGACAACCCTCGGTGTGGGCAGGAACTGCTCCAGTCCTTCGCGTACTCCTACCGGTCCGCTACCAGGACCGCCACCACCATGTGGTGTAGAGAATGTCTTGTGCAGGTTGATATGCATCACATCAAACCCCATGTCACCGGGACGACAAGCACCGAGCATCGGATTGAGGTTGGCACCATCGTAATACATCAATCCACCGCAGGCATGAATACGCATGGCAATCTCAGGGATATCTTTCTCGAAGAGTCCTAACGTATTCGGATTGGTCATCATCATTCCTGCAATCTCCTCTCCGTATTGCTCGATCAGTGCAATCAAGTCGGGCAGGTCAACACATCCTTCTGCCGTACTCTTCACTTCGAGGATATCCAGACCGCAGACGGCGGCAGAAGCGGGATTCGTGCCATGGGCAGAATCAGGTACGATCACTTTCGTTCGTTGATAGTCACCGCGACTCTGATGATAGGCACGGATCACCATCAATCCCGTCAGTTCACCATGGGCACCGGCACAGGGATTCAGGGTGAACTCACTCAGTCCTGCGAGTTCCGCCAGCAGTTGTTGCACACAATAATATACCTCCAAGGCACCTTGACAGGTTTCCACTGGCTGCAGAGGGTGAAGTTCGGCGAAATCCTTCATGCCTGCAATTTCCTCGTTGATCACAGGGTTGTATTTCATGGTACAACTGCCCAACGGGTAGAATCCGTTGTTCACACCGAAGTTATTCGCACTGTGGTTAGTATAGTGTCGTACCACCGTCATCTCGTCACATTCAGGCAGCTTAGCCTCTTCCTGACGTTGAAGACCATTCGGCAAATCATGGATAGAATAACCATCCAGTCTGTTCTTGGGAAGTGAATAGCCTCTTCGACCCTCATGTGATAGTTCGAAGATCAGATTGCCATATAGTTTGTTGTTCATTGCTCGTCCTCCTTGATTACATCCACCAAATCATCCATATCTTCTTGTGTCCTTTTCTCAGTGACAGCGAACATTATGGTATGCTCATCCACTTTCACACCAGCTAGATAGCCCTTCTCGGCACATTTCTTCTGTAAGGCATCCACATCACCTTCGTAGGTCAGGCAGAATTCATTGAAGAACGGTTGGTCGAACGTTTTCTTGAACAGACCTGTTGCCACCAGCTGATCACATAGGTAGTGCGCACCGGCATACGACAGTTCGGCGGCTTCCTTAACACCTTCCTTACCCATCAGTGAGAGATAGATCGTGACGAATAGTGCCATCAGACTCTGGTTCGAACATATATTCGACGTAGCCTTCTGCCTACGGATATGCTGCTCACGAGCTTGCAAGGTAAGTACGAAGGCTCGCTGGCCACGGCTGTCCTTGGTCATTCCTACGATTCTCCCAGGCATTTTCCTGATGAGTTTCTCCGTACAGCAGAGATAGCCCACAGAAGGACCGCCGAACGTCATGGGAATTCCTAAGCTCTGTCCATCGCCTACAGCGATGTCAGCACCCCATTCCTTGGGTGTCTTCAGTACGGCGAGGTCTGCTGCCACGCTATTCATGATGAACAGTCCTTTCTTCTCGTGCACAGCCTCGGCGAATCCGGTATAATCCTCTATGATACCGTAATAATTTGGCATCTGTACGACGACACCTGCCACTCCGCCTTCAGCGAGCTTTATCTCCATGTCTGCTTTGTCAGTTACACCATCTTTCTGTGCGATGCTCACGATCTCTATGCCATGGTATTTTGCATAGGTATCAACCACGCGGCGCACCTTCGGATCAACGGTATCGCTTACCAGCACTTTCGTACATTTTTTCCCTGCTGCAAAGGCCATCATTACAGCCTCGGCAGTAGCGGTGGCACCATCATACATCGAAGCGTTCGATACATCCATGCCAGTCAGCTCTGCCATCATACTCTGGAATTCAAAAATATAATGCAGGGTACCTTGTGAGATCTCTGCCTGATAGGGGGTGTAGCTGGTAAGGAACTCCGAGCGTTCGATGATACTCGGGATCACCGACGGAGTGTAATGGTCATAGACACCAGCTCCTGCGAAACAGGTAAGTGTCTCGTTCATCAGTGCCAGACTGTCGAAGAACTGCCTCACCTCGAGCTCGCTCATCGCCTCGGGAATCTCATAATCCCCTTTAAAGCGGATACTGTCGGGTACATCGGCATACAGTTCGTCAAGCGTCTTCACGCCAGCAACCTCCAGCATCTGCTTGATTTCTTCCTCGGTGTGAGGGAAATACTTGTAATTCATATGCTTGCTTCTTAAGCAGTAAACTCCTCGTAAGCTTTTGCATCCATCAAGTTATCAAGCTCTGCCTTGTCACTCATTTCCACCTTGATGATCCAGTTAGCGTACGGATCCTCGTTCACGAGCTCAGGCTGATCCTCAAGAGCCTCGTTGATCTCTACCACTGTACCGCTGACGGGTGACATCAGGTCGCTGGCAGCCTTCACACTCTCCACAGCTCCGAATTCCTCTCCGGCAGTGACTTCGTCATCCACTTCGGGCATATCTACATACACCACGTTACCTAAGGCGTTCTGAGCATAATCGGTAATACCGATGAAACCGAAGTCGCCTTCCACCTTCACAAACTCATGACTCTCTGAATAGTAGAGTCCTTCTAATACTTTTGCCATATTTTCTTATGTTTTATAGATAAATTATTTTCTATCACTTGTCCTTACTCCCTCCCTTTGAAGGGGTTTGGGTGGACTTCTATTTCTTGTAGTGCTTGTCGTAGAACCGTTTCTTCACCACCACTCCAGGGAAGGTTTTCTTTCTGATCTGCACTTCCACTTCCGTTCCTAACTTGGCGAAGGGAGTATCAACCAATGCCATGCAGACACTCTTTCCAGTGGATATCGAGTTATAGCCGGTGGTTACTTCACCCACCTTCTCACCTTGGCACAAAACGCTATAGCCATGTCGTGGTATGGCTTTGTCTTTCAGCTCAATACCGATGACACGCTGCTTCACGCCCTCTGCTTTCTGCTTTGCTAAGGCCTCTTTACCGATGAACTCATCCTTGTCGAACTTACAGAACATCGACAAGCCCGCCATCACTGGAGAGATGTCATCCGACAGCTCGTCGCCATACAAAGGCAGTCCGACCTCGAAACGCAGGGTATCACGACATCCCAGACCGCAGGGCTTGCACCGTCCGCTTTCCATCAGCTTGTCCCAATTGCACTGGATGAAGGCATGGGAACCATAGATCTCAAAGCCGTCCTCACCGGTATAGCCTGTGCGACTGACGATGATGGTCTCACCTTCTACATCAAGGGTCTTCGTGGTATAAAACACCAGTTCCTTGCAAGAAAGACCAAGCACCTCTTCCACAACGGTTTCTGCCTCCGGTCCCTGAACGGCTAATTGTCCATAATAGTCAGAACAATTCTGTAAGTCGATGTCGAAGCCTTCAGCGTGCTGCTGCATCCATGCCCAATCCTTGTCAATGTTCGCAGCATTGATTACGAGGAAATAGTCTTGGTCGCCCATCTTATATACCAGAAGGTCATCCACAGTACCTCCGTTCTCATAGCACATCATTCCATAGAAGATCTGTCCGTCGGGGGCACCTGACACATCGTTGGTAAAGATATGGTTGACATAGCGTTCGGCATCACGTCCTTTCACTGTCACTTCACCCATGTGACTGACATCAAACACACCACAGTGCTGTCGCACGGCATTATGCTCGTCGATGATGGTTGAATACTGGATCGGCATATCGAAGCCGCCGAAGGGTGAGATCAGGGCACCCAGAGCCACGTGTTTGTCATAAAGACATGTTCTTTTATTTTCCATTATTTCAAGATTAAAGTAATCAAATCGGTTTTGCTTAGGTTGACGATCAGGTTTTTGGTATCAGGCAGCACCTTTTCCATCGACATCCTATCTAACGGCTGGTTCTTCAGTGCTTGTCTGATCTCGTTGAGATCACCTATCAGGAAGAAGTCACCTTTCAGGTCGATGTTTTTGATAATGCCGTTCTTCACTTCCATCCTTACTTCGAGGGTGCCGACGCCTTCAATGCGCTGCTTCTTCACAACGGTATAGCGAGGGTTATGACCGTAGATAAAAGTAGGTGACAGGTATTCTTTCTCTATATCCTTCACCTTCTCTACTTCCTCGGGTGTCAGCATCCGTTCCTCGTTGCATACGAAACGGATCAGTTCGTTGCGGATCTCTTCCAACGACAGTCGGGTATGGTCTTTCAACAAGGTGATATGTTGCCTGACACTTTTCACGCCCTTACTCAGCAACTTCTCATCATCGGGTGTGATACATCCCAGCATATTCTCCATATTGGTGTCGTAGAGCAGGGTGCCATGGACAATGCTTCGCCCCTTGCCACTGTCCGTCTGATGGGCACAGAGGTGGTAGAAGGCGTTGCCACTCACTTTCTTTCCTTCGATCATGATATCGTTCCGGCCGTTGGCTGTAGCTCGTATCCCCATACGCTGTAAGGCATTTACCACCAAGGTGGTGTATTGATGATAGGTGAAGTTCACACTGTCACTGTCGGTGATATACGATAGCATCATGTTACTCTTGTCGGCATAAACGCAACCGCCACCGCTCTTCCTCCGAAACATTCGCACACCCTTGCGTTCACAATAGCTGGTGTTCACCTCTGACTCAATCAGCTGGTTCCTTCCGAAGATCACACTGGGCTCCACCTGCCAGATAAAGAAGGCGTGAGGCATGTCCATATAACGGGCCACATACTCTTCCATGGCCAAGTAGAAGCTCAACTGTCTGTCGATAGTCCTAGGCAGGGTAATATGTACCATGGTATCAATTCGATTGTTTAGGATTCCTTTTGCAAATATAGGAAATTTCCACCAATCCTCCAACAAAAAAATGATGATTTTTCTTAACACGAGAAAGAGGAGGAAGGGGTGGGGCAGAACAGTGGGAGAGTGATTGATGCCCGTTTGTTTTGATATTCAAGACAAAAGTGGGACAATCCTTTCAATTCGTTGCATTTCCTTGTAAAAACCCGTTACAATGGTATTAAGCATTATTAACTATTATACGCATCAGATACCAATGTCCACTCGCAACAGACCGACGCACTTGGTTGTGCCGTCGGTGGTGATGACATGCAGCACTGGTTTCACTTTCAGGTAGTCGGTGAGGTGAAGACTGCAGATTAGCTCGGTGGCCCATTCATCCACGCCAAGCACACGGGTATAGTCTGTGAACAAGCCAAGCTGAGCACACTTAAAGGAGTAATTTCCGCCAAGACCGAAGAAGTCATTACACATGTTATCACCACCGAAAGCATGACTATAGACGGCAACCAAGGTGAGGTTGGGCATCAGTGTCTGCTCAGTGTAAACCCATGCCGAAGGCTGAATATCTGAAACGGTATGCACAGTACCGCCCAGATAATAGTGATTGTCTCGATGACGGTATTCGACCTGACCGATAGCAAAAATGCCGTCACTATTGGGACAGATGCGGAAGACATTGTTGCGGCCCTCGAAACGGTAGTTTCCCTCACCGTTATAGACCGATGCCTGCAGGCGCAGGTTCTTATGGTCATAGGCATAATGAATGCCCATCGCAGCCACAGGGAATGTGGCAATATTTGCATTATAACTGAGAGTAGGGAAGATACCGGGTGAACAGCAGGTGTAAAGGGTTAGTCCATCGCTGCAGAAATAATCCTCATCGACGCAGCGGATACCGGCAAAGAGTGAATGGCGATCGTTGATTTGCCAGGCAATGCCGGCCACGGTGAGGGCAAACGGAACGTTCAAATCGTAGGTGTCGATGTTGGAAAATCCCTGTACGTCATAGACCTCCAGTTCTTGATTCGTTGAAAGCGTACTGAGAGAACCTACCTGAAAGGTTAGTTTTCTGGAAAGGGGGACATCAGCATGAAGCTGAAGGAGATTGGCCACACGGACCCGTTCGAAATCTGTCTGCACCTCTCCAGTATAGTCCACGCCAAACGAAGGACGCATCGAGATGCTGTCTGCCTCCTGTGCCATCAGATTCAGGCAAACTCCCAATAGCAACGTCAGGAAGAGTGCTGCCCTTCTTGTTATATACATCTTCAGCCAGAGATTCTTCGTGCATTGGCAGAAAGCGACGATGTGTGATTCCGCCCATCTCGTTTTCTTCATATTTTAATTCTTTGTCCTTACACTGATTTTCTTTCCCTCCTTGTTCCAAGTGAATATCCAACTGCCTTTCTGACTGGTGATCGTATTATTGGATACGCCGACGATTTCGCCGACGTCAGAGACGTTCATTACTTTCAGCACTTTGCCTTTCGCATCATAGATGCGGTAAAAAGAGTAGTACTTGGCCACCAGGAAATCGGTGCCCCAGCCCTTGAGTTCTCCTATGCTGCCACGCGACAGTCCGCCAATTTTCTTACCCTGTTCGTCATAGACGTTATACCAGTTCTTTGTCTCTTCAATATATGATATTTGTTGGCCTTGCGCCTGAGCGGTCAGCGTCAACATAAGCATCAGGATAGTAAATAGTTTTTTCATTTCATTGATTGTCTTTTGTATTGTGCAAATATACGAGTTTAATTGTAATTATGCAAGTAAAAACGTGACTATTTCTGATAGTATTGCGAAATCGTTGGGAATGTTTCTTCATTTGATGTTATTTCAATGAACAGCGCTTTATTTTACTGGTTGACCGTTGTGGATATCTACTGTTATCATGAAGATTCACCTTACATTTCTTTACTGAGTTTTGTCAGGAAAATTTCAAATTAATACTTCCCTGAAAAGGAACCCAAAAAGAAAGAATTGAGCATGATTGGCGCATTTCTGGATCAAAATACGGGTGAGATTTGGAAAGATAATCCAACTTTATCAACAAATATAGTCTCTTTTGACCCAAAGTATAGTCTATTTGGTCTCAAAGTATAGTCTAATTGACTTCAAAGTATAGTCTATTTCGCCCCAAAGTAAAGTCTATTTTTAGTTATTCCAGCGTCATCTACGCATAAAATAAGGTGTTTTCATTATCTCAAAACTATGTTTTTAATCTAATGTCCCTATTTTTCAGCAGGTTAAGTAAGTGCGTATTTTTGACTGTTTTTGCGGCCAACCGGTCGATTATTCGTGAAAATGCAATTCTCAGAGGGTCACTTGTCGGAAAATTTCATAATGAATTGTAAGAATCTTTCATTGACTTATCCTCGAGCTCACAAGCCTTCGTACCCTCGTTATATTCATTAAAATAGTCGAAGATAATCTGTCTCGGCAAAAAAATAAATGATTTTATTTTGTAGTGCGCCCGACTTTTCGTATCTTTGTACCAAATATTCAATATTAAACTAAAAACCTATGCAAAGAAGATTGCTATTGTTCGTTGCGCTGTGGCTGACGGCCTTGTCGGCAGCGTTAGCGCAGGTTACCACGTCAGGCATGACGGGTAAAGTCGTGATTAAAAGCACTCAGGAGGAGGTGATCGGTGCGACGGTACAAGCCGTTCATGAGCCTTCGGGCACACGCTATCAGGCAGTGACCAACATGGATGGCCGTTTCACCATCCAAGGTATGCGTACCGGCGGACCCTATTCCGTGACTGTGAGTTATATCGGATTCCAGACCAAACGGTTCAGGGAGATTGTGCTGCAGCTGGGTGAGACCTATAACCTGCAGGTATGGCTCTCGGAGGATTCCAACGAACTGGCCGAGGTGGTGGTCACAGGTAAGGCCTCGAAGTTCGCTGGTGAGAAGACGGGTGCCTCGATGAACATCAACAACGAGCAGCTGATGTCGATGCCGAGCATCGGGCGCAGCCTGACCGATGTAGCCAAGTTATCACCCTATTCGGGCGGTGGTACGAACCTTGCCGGTGCTGACCCCCGTTCCACCAATTTCACTGTGGATGGTGCAAACTTCAACAACAGCTTCGGCTTGACCTCGAACTTGCCAGGTGGCGGTACACCGATCTCCATCGATGCCATCGAGGAGATGCAGGTGGTGATTGCTCCGTATGATGTGCGCCAGACGAACTTCATCGGTGGTGGTATCAACGCCGTGACGAAGTCAGGTACGAACACCTTCAAGGGCACGGCATACACCTATTTCCGCAATGAGGACATGCGCGGAAACAAGATCAACGGAGAGGACCTGGGCAAACGCGCCAATGATGAGGTGAAAACCTATGGTTTCACCTTAGGTGGTCCGATCATCAAGAACAAGCTGTTCTTCTTTGTGAACTACGAGAAGGAACTCACGGCCAAACAGGTTGTGCAGTATCGTGCCCGCAAGGACAGTGAGGCCCCTGGGGGATATGTCTCGAGAACCACCGAGAGCGACATGCAGCGCGTGTCTGACTACCTGAAGAACAACTACGGATACAATACAGGTTCATGGACCAACTATCCCGCCGACGACTCGAATGAGAAGTTCATGGCACGTCTGGACTGGAACATCACCGATGACCACCATATTGCCTTGAGGTACAACAAGACGAAGGTGGTTGACTGGCGTACGTGTAATGCCAGCTCTCACGACGTGGTGCAGGGAGCCTCGAAGTTCACCGACTCACGTATCGGTCCGAAGTCAATGGCCTTCGCCAACAGCTTGTATTATTTCCACAACGATGTGGAGTCATTTTCTGCTGATCTGAACAGTCGTTTCGGTACGAAGGCATCCAACCAGCTGCTCTTCACCTATTCCGACCTCGATGACAGTCGTGGCACCGACTCTAGCAACTTCCCCTTCATCGACATCATGTATGAGAAAGGTGTGTTCGAGCCGTATATCAGTGCGGGATATGAGCTGTTCTCCTACAACAACGTGGTGGATACGAAGACTACGAACCTGACGGACAACTTCACCTACTATGCCGGTAGCCACAAGATCACGGCTGGTTTCCGTTTTGAGCATGTGCAGGCAAAGAACAACTACATGCGTAACGGTACGGGCTACTACCGCTTCGACAGTCTTGACAGCTTCCTGAACGGTGAGGCACCGAACGCCGTGTCGTTCACCTATGGCTTCAACGACAACGCCTCTCCATCGAGTATGGTGCGCTACAACCAGCTGGGCATCTACCTGCAGGACGAGTGGGACATCCTGAAGAACCTCAAGCTCACCTTAGGTGTGCGTGCAGAGAACATCTCCTACAACGAGAAGGATGTGGAGCGGAACACCGCCATCTATGCCCTCGACTTCAACGGACAACACATCGATACGGGTAAGTGGCCCGACACATCCTGGCAGTTCTCACCGCGTCTGGGTTTCACCTGGGATGTCTTCGGTGACAAGATCCTGAAGGTGCGCGGCGGTACAGGTCTGTTCCAGGGACGTTTCCCGCTGGTGTATTTCACTAACATGCCAGGTAACGCCGATGTGTTCCAGCTGAACTATCAGGCAGGATGGAATGACAAGAGCAAGACGTATGCCGATGGTTTAGGTCGTGATGCCGCCTATGTGGAAGGAAAGATCAACGGTTTGGCCGGTAAGTTCCTGGGTGTGGAGGAGCTGAAGAACTACTTCGACATGCCGCGTACCAATGAGAAACACGTGGCCAGTGCGAACATGACGGGTGTGTCGTCCGACTTCAAGATGCCGATGGTATGGAAGTCGAGCATCGCCATCGACTACCAGCTGCCCGTCAGCTTCCCCTTCACCGTAACAGGAGAGTTCATCTACAACAAGAGAATCAACGATGTGTATATGGACAACATCAACATCAAGGATGATAATCCCGAGGCAATGAACCATTTCAATGGTGCCGACGACCGTATCAAGTACGGCAATGACGACCTCTATTACAAGGGTAAGTACGGCATCATGCTGAAGAACACTCACAAGGGCTATGGTTACAGTGCCAGTATCCAAGTGAATGCCGAGCCAATGGACAACCTGAAGCTGATGGCAGCCTATACGCTTATGGAGAATAAAGAGGTGTCTGGATTGCCTGGACAGAACGCCGTATCGACATGGACGGGCGGTATCACCGTGGATGGTCCGAACTCCACCAAGCTGCACCGTTCGAGCTATGTCACACCCGACCAGGTGATCGCTTCCGTCAGCTACTACCTGCCGTACCGTGTGTTCGGTAGTGACTGGGGCACTCACTTCGACATCTTCTATAAGGGATACTCTGCCGTGAACAACAGCTATCTCTATACCAACGACTTCAACGGCGATGGTGTAAGCAACGACCTGATCTATATCCCTGCCAACGACAGCGAGATTCAGTTCAAGACAGAGGCCGACCGCATCGCCTTCTGGAAATTCGTGGAGCAGGACAGCTACCTGAACAGTCATCGCGGTGAGTATGCAGAGGCCTACGCTGCACGCTCTCCCTGGGTTCACCGTGTGGATATGCGCATCGCTCAGGACTTCCAGGTCAAGGTGGGCAGTACGAAGCACAAGCTGCAGCTCTCTGCCGACATCATCAACTTAGGTAACATGCTGAACTCCCACTGGGGCATCCCGAAGAATGCGCAGGTATCTAACTACGGCAAGATCCTGAAGTACGAGGGTGTGGATGATGCCAACCGTCCCATCGTCTCGATGTACAAGGTTAACGGTGAATACCCCACGAAAAGCTACGACACCAACATGAGCTACAGCAACTGCTGGAAGGTGCAGGTGGGTGTGAAGTATTTCTTTAATTGAAAAACCAAACAACATGAAAATCGATTTCAGGCAGATAGCAGAGACCATCGTCCCGAACTTCAAAGGAGGTGAGGGACGATACATCATGAAACACTACACCGATGACAAGGTGAAGATTATGTATGGCAGACTGGAGCCCGGATGCTCTATCGGTTTGCACACCCATGAGGGAAACTCCGAGATCATGTACATCCTATCGGGAGTGGCCACCTATATCTATGAAGGAGAGGAGGAGGTGGTGCTGCCGGGTGAGGTACACTATAACCCCATGGGGAAACATCATACCTTAATGAACAAAGGAAGTGAAGATCTCACCTTCTTCGCGGTGGTACCGGAGCATTGAGTCTAAAAGTACAATAAAAAGGAGTCTGGAAATTTCGATATTTCCAGACTCTTTTTTATTGAATGTAAGCGGAACTACAAGATCGTCTTCACAGCCTCGAGCATGCCCTTTTCCTGAATCAGATCGAGATCCTTCTTCACAAGCTCTGCCAGACCCTTCACGTTGTGTAGATCCTCACCCCAGATGAACTCGGCACCCAGTACACCATCGGTAACTTTCTGTGTGTCGCCTGTAGCCCACAGTTCCTTGAGCAGATCCATAATCTTCTGGTCGTCGTTGGGAACGATTTCGGTACCATCCTCACGCTTACCACCTTTATAATAGGTAATGATAGCAGCCAGACCAAAGACGAGTCCCTGTGGCAATTCGCCCTTGCGCTCCAGGTATGTCTTCACACCGGGGAGGTCGCGAGCCTGGAACTTCGGGAATGAGTTAAGCATGATACTTGTCACCTGATGATCCACATATGGGTTGTTGAAGCGCTCCAGCACATCACCTGCAAACTGTCGAAGCTCGTCCATCGGAAGATTCAATGTTTCCATCAGCTCCTCAAACTGTACCTTGTGGATATACTTACCCAAAACCTCGTGGTTGCAGGCATCGCGCACGATGTTCACGCCGCTGAGGAAGGTGACGGGGGAGAGAACGGTGTGTGGTCCGTTGAGGAGTGTCACCTTGCGCTCATGGTAAGGCTTCTCGCTCTCGGCGATGAGCACATGAAGTCCGGCCTTCTCTGCGGGGAACTCCTCGCGGAGTGCATCGATATCCATGTTCTCCGGCTTCTCGATCACCCAGAGGTGGAAGATCTCAGCCTGTACAACGAGGTTGTCCTTGTAACCAATCTTCTGCTGGATGTCGGCAATCTCCTTACGGGGGAATCCGGGAACGATACGGTCAACGAGGGTGGCGCAGACATAGTTATATTTGGTGAACCACTCCTTGAATGCCTCATAGTCAGTACCCAAATCCTCTTTCCACAGCTCGATATACTTATAAATGCACTCCTTCAGGTGATGTCCATTGAGGAAGATCAGCTCGCAAGGCATGATGATGAGACCCTTCTTCGGATCACCGTCGAAGGTCTTGAAACGACGGTAGAGCAGCTGAACAAGCTTACCAGGATAGCTGCTGGCAGGTGCATCGGTGAACTTACAGGTTTCATCGAAGGCAATACCGGCCTCGGTGGTGTTGGAAATAACGAAACGGATCTCGGGCTGCTCGGCCAGGGCCATGAAGGCAGCGTTTTGGCTATAGGGGTTCAGTGCGCGGCTGATGACATCGATGCGCTCCAGGCTGTTCACGGCTTCCCCGTTGAGACGGCCTTGGAGATTTACGTGGTACAGACAGTCCTGACCGTTGAGCCAGTCAACCATACCTCTTTCAATAGGCTGCACAACTACGACGCTTCCGTTGAAGTTGGTCTTGGCATCCATGTTCCAGATGATCCAATCGACAAATGCACGGAGGAAGTTACCTTCACCAAACTGAATGATTCTCTCAGGCATCACGCTTTTGGGCGCAGTCTGTTTGTTTAAAGCTTGTAATTTTTTCATGATTTGTTTAAAAATTGATTGTTTTTTGATTTGTGATGCAAAGGTATAAAATTCTTGCTTACATTGATACGTTCTCCTGTGTTAAATTAACGTAAAGGTTTGCGAACAACAGACCGATTATAAAAATCTATGCGATTTATTTGGTAGTATGCGAAATTATTGCGACATTTGCAGTTGATAAAAGAATATGGAAATGCATACAAGAGAAGAGAGACTGGATGCTTTCGGGCGACTGATGGATGTTCTCGATCAACTGCGAGAGAAATGTCCATGGGACAGAAAGCAGACCAACGAGAGTTTGCGCCCCAACACCATAGAGGAGACGTTTGAACTCTGCGATGCGCTGATGAAGAACGATACCCACAACATCCGGAAAGAATTGGGCGATGTGCTGATGCACGTGCTGTTTTATTCGAAGATCGGCTCGGAGACACATGACTTTGATATTGCTGATGTGTGTAACCTGCAGGCCGACAAGTTGATCTTCCGTCATCCTCATATCTATGATCCCTCGCAGGTGGGGGAGAAGGAGCCGCTGCCCCTCGATGATCCCCGCTTCCTTGCAAAGAGCAAGAAGAGGGAGGGTCAGAACGTGACCACGGCCGAGCAGGTGCTGCAGAACTGGGAACAGATCAAGCTGAAGGAGAAGGACGGGAACAAGAGCGTGCTGAGCGGTGTGCCCGACGCCCTGCCCAGTCTGATTAAGGCCTACCGCATCCAGGACAAGGCACGCAATGTGGGCTTCGACTGGGAGGATAAACAAGATGTGTGGAAAAAGGTGAGGGAAGAACTCGATGAACTAGAAGCAGAATTGAAAAAAGAAGACAAAACGAAGTCAACCAAAGAGCTGGGTGACTTCCTTTTCTCAGTGATCAATGCCGCCCGTTTGTACAAACTAAACCCCGATAATGCCCTGGAGCATACTAATCAGAAATTCATCCGTCGTTTTAACTATATAGAAGAACATTCCATTAAAATAGGTAAGCCTCTCATAGAAATGACCTTATCGGAAATGGATAAACTATGGAATGAAGCCAAGAAACAAGAGTAGAACAGCATTGAATCAAGTATAGCTTATGAAGAAGTTGGTTTATTTTTTGGGGGGACTGATGATTATCACCCTAACGTTCTCATGTAAGGATCAGAAACCTGCTCCTGTAGTTGAAAAAGATTCAACAATCATTGTTGATGATTCCATCGAGGATATGAGTCTTTACGGACGGTGCGGTGACGGGTCAGCCATGCATACGCTGGAGCTGATTACCGATAAAGGCGACACCCTCTACATCAGTATCAACGATGACTCGGTTTCGAACGTGAAAGGAGGACTTGGCGTGGGCGACCGAATGGCGGTGACGCTGGCACGTGAGGCCACCGATGAAGAGCCTGCTAAGGCAGAGGAGGTGATTAACCTTACGACCTTACTGGGTAAATGGGTGAGTCTCGACAAGTCTTTCGAACTGCAGGAAGGCGGTGTTGTGGTGTCGAACATCACCGAGCCGAAGCCGTTGGTTGACTGGAAAATATGTAATGGCCGTCTGGTTCTCTCCACCGACACGTTCTGCATCTATGAACTGGGAGCTGACAGTTTGTTTTTGGAGAATGACAAGGGTATCTATGCTTACAAACGTCTGAAATAGGATGCAGCCATTTAAAGTATATATTCTGGGATGTGGGAGTGCGTTGCCAACCTTGAAGCACATGCCCACCTCGCAGGTTGTGGAGTTGCGTGACAAGCAGTTCATGATCGACTGCGGTGAAGGAACACAGATACAGCTACGCCGATCACATATCCATTTCAGCCGTCTGCATGCTGTTTTCATCTCCCATCTTCACGGTGACCACTGTTTTGGTCTGATCGGTATGATCAGTACCTTCGGACTGTTGGGACGAACGGCTCCACTGCATGTCTATGCTCCTCAGGAACTTGAAGCGATACTTCAGTCACAGATGGAACTGTTCTGTCGCGGTTTGGAGTTTCAGGTGGTGTTCCATGCCGTCGATACCACCGTGATGCAGATGATCTACGAGGATAAAAGTCTGACGGTGAGCAGTATCCCTTTGAACCACCGTATTGCTTGTTGCGGTTTCCTATTCAGGGAAAAGGCCACGTTGCCCCATATACGACGCGACATGATCGACTACCTGGAGATTCCAGTCAGTCAGATTAACAACATAAAGAACGGTGCCGGTTGGCTGAAGGAAAACGGGGAGATTGTGCCCCATGAAGAACTGGTGACACCTGCCGATCCGGTGAGGTCTTACGCTTTCTGTAGTGATACGAGATACATGCCGGAACTGGCAGAGTTTGTCAAGGGTGTTGACTTGCTCTACCATGAGAGTACCTATTGCAACGAACAAAAAGAGCGAGCGAAGCTCTACTATCACAGTACGGCGGCTCAGGCTGCAAAGGTGGCGAAGGCTGCTGGTGCAAGACGCCTGCTGCTGGGACATTATTCCGCCCGTTATGAGGATGAGCAGGTGATGCTCGAAGAAGCCCGTGCGGTTTTCCCCGAGTCATACCTAACCGCAGAAAATGATGTCTTTGAGCTGTGATATCGTTAAAATCCGTTATGGATGGTGCATTTTTTCACAATTTTTGTTGCATGTTTCGAAGAAAACGTGTATATTTGCACAAAATATAAGCGCTTATGAAGAAAAAGATACTCACGATAACCCTTGCCGTCGCAATGATGATGGGCGTTCCTGCCACCATGATTGCGTCGTCATCACGTTCTATCGAGATCATAGAGCAGGAAATCATCCAGCCCTCAATCGTGCTACAGGGGAATACGTTGGTGGTGTCGAACGCCAACGGTCAGATGTTGTACATCTACAATGTTGCCGGTGTGCGTGTGATGAGTGTGAAAGTAGATGGTCCGGAGCGCAGCTTTGAGCTTAGTCTGCCGAAGGGATGCTACATTGTGAAGGTAGGTAAGGTTGTTCGCAAGATTTCCGTGAAATAAGTTTTACTGACACTGGTTGTGTGTAGAGTAACGATATACCTTCTTCTCTTGACATGCGTGCTTGTTGCCTGTCAGGAGAAGCAAGAAAATCCCAATCGCTTTTTAACCCTTGAGACCTTTTCTGCGATGAAGAGGACCGATTATGTGGTGGATGCCCATCAGATCAGGAAACAGCTCAGACAACTTGCACTGGAGGATCATGGGGATCTGGCGGCCGATCGCCATACACGCAACCATTACTTGCAGGAACAACCGCTGCTTTGGATAGACCGCCATGGTGTGGATCGTCGTGCTGACTCCTTGGTGTCTTATCTGGACAGGGTAGAGGAGGGTGGCATCTCACCTGAGGTATTCCGTCGCCGACAGATTCAGATCGACCTGGAGAGAATCCGGCAGTTGGAGGTGGGTGACAGTGTGAAGAACCTGAACGCAGTATTGGCACGACTGGAGTATAACCTCACAAAGGCCTTCCTGCGCTACTGTGTCGGACAGCGGTACGGATACCTTAATGCGGAGTATGTGATGAACCACTGCGACGTGAAGGACAGTGACTCTTTGCATGTCACCTATTATCAGTTATTCGACGTGAAGGTGAAGCGACCGAAGGATGCTTTCTTCTCTTGCGCTTTTGGTAAGATAAGTCATGACAGTGTGGCCACCTTCCTCAAAGAGGTACAACCCACGAACAAACTGTATAAGACATTATGCCAGAGGCTCAGGGATAAGAACTTGTCGGAGGCAGAGAAACTGACTATTCTTTGTAACATTGAGCGTTGCCGGTGGTATCTCGAGGATGCTCCAGAGCAGCACAAGAAATACGTGCTGGTGAATGTGCCTGCCTTCCGGCTTTATGCCGTCTGTCCTGATTCCACTCTGTCGATGCGTGTGGGCTGTGGGACGAAGAAGAGCAAGACCCCCTTGCTCACCAGTCGGATCGAGCGCATGGATGTCAACCCGCAGTGGTTTGTCCCGAAAAGCATTGCCTTGGGCATTGTCTATAGTCATGGATACCTGAAACGGAACAACATGTATATCTATGACAAGAAGGAAGGAAAACTGGAGTATTACCGCGGGTCATATAGCAGGATAGCTGACGGAAGACAGTATATCGTGCAACGGGGTGGACCGGGAAACTCTCTGGGACGGATCATTTTCCGTTTTCCGAACAACCACTCGGTCTATCTCCACGACACCTCATCGCCGTGGGTGTTTGACCGATCGTTTAGGGCTGTGAGTCATGGATGTGTACGTGTGCAGCAACCGTTTGAACTGGCAAGGTTCCTGCTTCATGATCCTGACGGCGATCTGTTGGAAAAGATCAAATACTCCATGACGGCTGACCTGAGACCGCATGATGGGGATAATGAGGATCAGCCCGATATCGACAAGGATCTGCTGATCCATCAGGTGAAGGTGGAGCCACATGTTCCGGTGTTCATCACCTATTTTACACTATATCCCGACCAGGACGGGGTGCTGAAAGAGTATATGGATGTCTATGGTTATGACAGAGCGCTGAAAGAGCATCTGAAACCATATATATATATTTAATAAGGTATGCCCAAGCAATACGACGAGGAACAGATACTAAGCATGCTGATGGAACCCGCCCAGCAACGGTGCGCCTTTGGCATGATCGTACAGCTCTATACTGAACCGCTGTACTGGAAGATCCGTCGTATTGTGCTCGATCATGATGATGCCAATGACGTACTGCAGAACACGTTCATGAAGGCGTGGAACAGTATCAAGGACTTCCAGAACAAGTCGAAACTGTCCACTTGGCTTTACCGCATCGCGATCAATGAGAGTCTTGACCACCTGCGCCGACAACAGCACAAGGTGAGTGCGGATGCCGATCTCGCTGTGGCCAACCGACTGATGGCCGACGACTACTTCGATGGTGACGAGGCCCAGGCCTTGTTGCAGGAGGCCATAGCAGCCCTGCCCGAAGTTCAGCGCACTGTGTTCACTCTCCGTTACTTTGATGAGATGAAATACAGTGAGCTCTCCAAGCTCATGGGAACTAGTGAGGGAGCGCTCAAAGCCTCCTATCATATCGCAGTAAAAAAAATATCTGAATATGTTTTAAACCATTCAACGAATACTACGTCTAATAACAAAATAGAAAGATCATGACAGAAGAACTACTGAAACAGAAATTCGGTCAGGAGAACCCTTTCAAGGTGCCTGAGGGATACTTTGACAACTTTGCCAGCAAGTTCATGGAGCAGTTGCCCGAGGAGGAGCCTAAGGCTGTGGAAGTGGAGATGCCTGTTGCCAAGAGAACGTGGATTAGGCCGATGCGGCGCTTCGCCATAGCGGCCAGTTTTGCTGCTGTGCTTTTCGGTGCTGCCACTTACTATGCATCAACTGGGGTGAACAGAGACCAGGATTCCCAGAAAGAGATGGCATCGGCAGCGCTAAAAAATACAGAAACGAAATCTGTCCAGTCTGATTACATGATGGATGAGATGGTGGATTACGCTATGATTGACAATGCGGAAATTTATTCGTATCTGATTGAAAACTGACAAACGATATTCAACGAACCCAGAGATGAAGAGAATACTGAATCTATACATGGTGTTGATGCTGACAAGCGCGATTTATGCTCAAGGCAGGATGCCGCAGATGCGCTTCGATCCTCAACGCTTCCAGGCTGATCTGGAGCAGTTCATCACCCGCGAGGCCGGTCTTACGCCTATGGAGGCTGCCGCCTTCTTTCCTGTTTATCGCGAGATGCTGAACAAGCAACGAGCGTTGTATATGCGAGCTGGGCGCAATGGATTTGTAAGGCCCACAGATGATGCTTCGTGCCGTAAGGCCATTCTACAGCGCGATGAATTGGAACTCCAGATCAAGGAGATACAGAAAAAGTACCATGAGCGCTTCTTGAAGATACTTCCGGCAAAGAAAGTGTTTGATGCTATCAATGCGGAAGACCGATTCCACAGACAGTCCTTCCAGCGTGTCGCTGGCAGAAGAGGCCCAACAAAATAACACAATCATGTGTTATTTTTTTGTTATCTGCGAAATTTAGTGTAATTTTGCGGGCATGTTTAGAATTGTGAGTTTATTTAGGGGTACGCTCCTTTTTGTTTTCACTTTGTTTGGCGCTTTCTCCGTTATGGCGCAGCAGATGAAGTGGAATCAACGTTATCAGACCTATATCGACCAATACCGCGATCTGGCCATCGAGCAGATGCTGAAGAACAAGATTCCCGCAAGCATCACACTGGCTCAGGGTATTCTGGAGAGCGGTGCGGGCAACAGTGACCTGGTAAAGAAAGGTAACAACCATTTCGGGATCAAATGTCATGGATGGATGGGACGTACTGTCCATCACGATGATGATGCCCAGAAGGAATGTTTCCGGGCGTATAACAATGCTCAGGAGAGCTATGATGACCATAGCCAGTTCCTTAGGAAGAACAAACGCTACGCACCCCTTTTCAATCTTTCTATCACCGACTACAAAGGCTGGGCCCGCGGACTGAAAGCATGCGGCTATGCCACGAATCCCAATTACGCGCCACAGCTTATCAACCTGATTGAGCTTTATAAGCTGTACCGTTATGATACTGCCAAGAGCTATGACAAGTTCATGGCCCAGAACAATGGTCATCGGGAAGACGGCTTCCTTCATCCCATCCATATTTATAACAAGAATTATTTCCTGCAGGCAAGAAAAGGTGACACCTATGAAAGCATTGGGAAAGAGATTGGTATCAGCGGGAAGAAGATTGCCAAATACAACGAGCGTGACTACCGTTCCCCGTTGCTGGAGAACGAGATGGTCTGGCTGAAGAAGAAGCAGAAGAAGGCTGACGAGGCCTATAAGAACCGTCCGCACAGGGTGAAGGCAGGGGAGAGCATGTATTCGATCGCCCAGTATTACGGCATCCGTCTGAAGAATCTGTATAAGATGAACAAACTGAGTCCGGATTACCAGTTGCGCATCGGTGATGAACTTCGTCTGCGGTAGAGCTGATTTTCATCGTTTTTCTTGTAGGGGTGTAGATTTTTTAGTAATTTTGCAACCGCTTTCAAAGAATATTAATCATCATTGCAATGAATATATCATATAAATGGCTTAAAGAATACGTTGACTTTGATCTTACACCGCAAGAGGTGTGCGACGCATTGACCTCGGAAGGTCTTGAAGTGGACGCGTTAGAAGAAGTACAGAGTATCAAAGGAGGATTAAAAGGATTGTATGTAGGAAAGGTGCTAACCTGTGAGATGCACCCCAATTCCGATCATCTTCATGTGACGACGGTTGACCTGGGTAAGGGTGAGCCTTCGCAGATTGTATGCGGTGCCCCTAATGTGGCGGCAGGGCAGAAAGTGATCGTGGCCGACTTAGGCTGTGTTCTGTATGATGGTGATCAGGAATTTGTGATCAAGAAGAGCAAACTGCGTGGCGTGGAAAGCTGCGGTATGATTTGCGCCGAGGATGAGATTGGCGTAGGTAGCAGTCATGACGGTATCATCGTATTACCGGAAGATGCTGTCGTAGGTACTCCTGCTGCCGAATACTATCATTTAGAAAGTGACTGGCTTATTGAGGTGGACATTACGGCCAACCGTGCCGATGCTCTCTCTCACTGGGGTGTGGCACGTGATCTCTATGCCTGGCTGAAACAGAAAGGCTACCAAACATCTCTGCACCGTCCCGACAGTAGTGCCTTCACCGTTGACAACGAGTCACTGCCCATCGATGTGGTGATTGAGAACGAAGAAGCCTGCAAGCGTTATGCCTGTGTGAGCATTACCGACTGTGAGGTAAAGGAGAGTCCTGAGTGGTTAAAGAACAAGCTGACCACTGTCGGCCTCCGTCCGATCAACAATATCGTGGATATCACCAACTATATCATGATGGCCTATGGTCAGCCGTTGCACTGTTTCGATGCCGACATGGTGACCGGTCATCAGATCGTGGTAAAGACGATGCCAGAGGGCACACCGTTTGTCACACTTGACGGTGTGGAGCACAAGCTCTCCGACCGTGACCTGGCAATCTGCAATGCCGAGGAGCCGATGTGTATCGCCGGTGTGTTCGGCGGCAAGGGTAGCGGTACCTACGAGACCACCAAGGATGTGGTGTTGGAGTCGGCTTATTTCCACCCAACCTGGATTCGTAAGAGTGCCCGCCGCCATGGTCTGAGTACGGATGCGAGTTTCCGTTTCGAGCGCGGTATCGATCCCAATGGTACCATCTATGCTCTGAAACAGGCCGCTATCCTCTGTAAGGAGCTGGCTGGCGGAAAAGTGAGCATGCAAATCAAGGATGTGTATCCCAACCCGCTGTCCGATTTCCCCGTTGACCTGAAATATGACTATGTCCACCAACTGATTGGTAAAATGATCCCCATAGAGACCATCAAGAATATCGTCACCTCCTTGGAAATGAAGATAGAGAGTGAGGATGCCGAAGGACTGAAGCTGCTGGTCCCAGCCTACCGTGTGGATGTGCAGCGTCCCTGTGACGTCGTTGAGGATATCCTTCGTGTCTATGGCTATAACAACGTGGAGATTCCAACCCAGTTGAAATCATCGTTGGTGATCAAAGGGGAGGAAGATCGCAAGCACCAGCTGGAGAACCTTGTAGGTGAGCAGTTGGTAGGCTGCGGATTCAACGAGATTCTGAATAACTCCCTGACCAAGATGGCGTATTACGATAACACCCCCGAGAGCTACAAGAACGAGAATCTAGTGAAAATCATGAATCCGCTGAGCTCCGACCTGAACGTGATGCGCCAGTCCTTGTTGTTCGGAGGCTTGGAGAGCATTACCCATAATGCTAACCGCAAGAACCCGAACCTCAAATTCTTCGAATTCGGAAATGTCTATTTCTATTACCCCGAGCATGCCGACGTGGAGAACCCGATGAACGCCTATAAGGAGGAGAACCATCTGGGCTTATGGGTTACCGGTAAGCGTGTGGAGGGCTCATGGGCACACCCCGATGAGGAGAGTACTTTCTTTGAGCTGAAAGCCTACGTGCTGAACATTCTTCGCAGAATCGGTCTGTCGTTCGGTGCACTTGTGTTCAAAGAGAGCAGTAATGAGATTTTCACTAAGGCCATGGCCATCGAGAACCGTGGTGGTAAGGTTCTGGTAGAGTTGGGCGTTGTGGCCAAGAACCTTCAGAAGCAGTTTGACATCGATCATGAGGTGTATTATGCAGACATGAACTGGACTGCCCTGATGAAGGCTATCCGTAAGAACAAGGTTACCTATACGGAAATCAGTAAGTATCCTGCAGTAAGCCGTGACCTTGCCTTGCTCCTCGATGAGAATGTGGAGTTTGCCAGTATAGAGCAGATCGCATACCAGAGTGAGAAGAAATTGTTGAAGAAGGTGGAACTCTTCGATGTCTATGAAGGTAAGAATCTGCCTGCTGGTAAGAAGAGCTACGCTGTGAATTTCATTCTCCAAGATGAGCAGAAAACGCTGAACGATAAGCAGATCGATGCCATCATGCAGAAGCTGATCAGTAATCTCAAGCAGAAACTGGGAGCAGAGCTTCGATAATATTGTTCTATCGTTATAAAAAATATCGATATATCGAAAACCGAATAATACGAAATTTATAAATATATGGGAAGAGCATTTGAATATCGCAAAGCTGCGAAACTGAAAAGATGGGGCCACATGGCCAAGACATTTACAAAGATTGGAAAGCAAATCGCCATCGCCGTGAAGGCTGGCGGTCCTGATCCTGACATGAACCCAGGTCTTCGCGCAATCATCGCCAATGCCAAGCGTGAGAACATGCCGAAGGACAATATCGAACGTGCCATTAAGAATGCGATGGGTAAGGACCAGAGCGACTACAAAGAGGTGACCTATGAGGGATACGGACCTCATGGCATCGCTATCTTCGTGGAGACGTTGACCGACAACACCACACGTACGGTGGGTGATGTGCGTTCGGTCTTCAACAAGTTCAATGGAAACTTAGGTACACAGGGCAGTCTGGCCTTCCTTTTCGACCACAAGGCTGTCTTCACCTTCAAAAAGAAAGATGATCTGGATATGGACGAGTTGATCCTCGACCTGATCGACTACGGCGTGGAGGATGAGTTTGACGAGGATGACGAGGAAAACAGCATCACCATCTACGGTGACCCTCAGAGCTTCAGTGCCATCCAGAAACACCTGGAGGAGAACGGTTTCGAGGTGACGGGTGCAGAGTTCACCCGTATCCCCAACGACCTGAAGGATGTGACGGCAGAGCAACGTGAGACCATTGACAAGATGGTGGAGAGATTGGAGGACTTCGATGATGTCCAGACCGTTTATACCAACATGAAGCCCGAGGAAGAATAAATGAAGCATATCGTTTATCAGACAACCGGCACATGCTCCCAGCAGATCGAGTTGGACATTGACGACGAGAACCGCGTGCAGAATGTGCAGTTCCTCGGCGGCTGCAACGGAAACCTTCAGGGAATCGCCCAGTTGGTGCGTGGAATGAAGGTGGAGGATGTGAAGAGCCGTCTGGACGGCATCCGTTGTGGTTATAAGAGTACCAGCTGTCCTGATCAGCTTGTCAGGGCACTTGAACAAGCAGAATAGGAAATAAGGACATGGGGCATACAACCTCGTGTCCTTTTTCTTTTTGTGAAGGAGATGGATGGAAAGGTAAAAGTGATGGGAAGAATATCAACAGGAATGGAAGGGATAGAAAAGAAACATCAAATGGGCTCCACAATCTTGAGATTTCTGAAAGATTGGACCCTGCCGGTGTCGATGAGCATAGGAACGATTGTCTATCTCTTCTTCGCCATGACACCTCAGCTGGAGTCGGCAAGCAGGTTCTTTGAGCCGATCTTCAATGACATCCTTCCGCTCTTCATGTTTCTTATTCTTTTCGTCACTTTCTGTAAGGTGGACTTCCATCAGATGCGGCTGGAGTGGTGGCATTTCTGGGTCTCCCTGTTCCAGATCCTCTTCGTTCTAGTTGTCGTGGCCATCATCCTCTTAGGCCTCGGTGCAGGCGACACCAACGGCAAAATTCTGTGGGAGGGTATTCTGTGCTGCATCATCGGTCCTTGTGCCGCTGCGGCAGCTGTCGTCACGACAAAGTTAGGTGGTAACCTCAGTTCAATGACCACCTACACCTTCCTGTCGAACTTCATCACCGCTCTCCTGATCCCCACTTTCTTTCCATTGATCGAGAAGAGTGCACATATCACTTTCCTCACCGCTTTCTGGATAATCCTGCAGCGGGTGGCGCTGATTCTGGTGGTACCTCTGATCATGGGCTGGTTTGTGAAGCATTATATGCACCGTTTTCATCGCCGTATTATCAGCATTCCCGATCTTGGCTTCTATCTCTGGGGAATCTCGCTGACGATTGTCACGGGCACCACCGTGAAGAATATCGTGAACAGTCAGTCACCGGTCTCTTTACTTCTGGGCATCGCTGTGGTGTCGCTATTTCTCTGTATCCTGCAGTTTGCTGTGGGGAAATATATCGGACATTTTTTCCTGTCAACAATCAACGCCGGACAGGCCCTGGGACAGAAGAACACAGCCTTTGCCATATGGATTGCCTATACCTATCTCAATCCCGTAGCATCCGTAGGTCCAGGATGTTATATCCTCTGGCAGAATATCGTCAACAGCTGGGAGTTGTGGATGCAGCGGAAGAAGGAAGAGTGACTGGATGCCTGATAGATGATTTGAAATACAATCAAAAAATAAATTATTAATAATTTTGTAGTGTCTGCATTTTAAAGTACCTTTGCAGTCTCAAATAGATTATCGACATTTATGGGTGGTTTTTTCGGAACAATTTCAGTAAAAGATTGCGTAAACGATTTGTTTTACGGAACGGATTATAATTCTCATTTAGGGACAAAACGTGCTGGTTTGGTTACATTCGATTGCAACAAAGGCTTCTCACGTTCTATTCACAGCTTGGAACGTGACTATTTTCGTTCCCGTTTCGAGAAGGAACTGGATGGCTTTGCCGGTTCGGCAGGTATTGGTGTCATCAGCGATACCGATCCACAGCCTATCCTCATCAACTCCCATTTAGGTCGTTTCGCGCTTGTCACCGTTGCCAAGGTGAACAACCTCCGAGAAATCGCCCAAGAACTGTTGGAGAAGCGCATGCATCTCAGTGAGATGAGTGCGAACAACATCAACCAGACCGAGCTGATAGCCCTGCTGATCAATATGGGTGACACGTTCGTAGATGGTATCAACCTTGTTTATCAGAAAGTGAAAGGATCCTGTTCGATGTTGATCCTCACCGAGGATGGTATCATTGCTGCTCGTGACGCATTAGGAAGAACGCCTGTGGTAATCGGTCAGAAAGAGGGTGCCTTTGCCGTGACCAGCGAGACCACCAGTCTGCCGAACCTCGAATACCAGCCCATCCGTGATGTTGGTCCTGGAGAGATAGTCCGTCTTCGTGCCGATGGCGTAGAGGTGATGCAACAGCCTTTCCAACGCGAGCAGATCTGTTCGTTCCTTTGGGTGTATTACGGATTCCCTGCCAGTGACTACGAGGGAGTCAATGCTGAGGATGTGCGCGAAAAAGTGGGAAAAGTGATGGGAGAGGAAGATACTACCGAGGCCGACTGCGTGTGCGGTATCCCTGATAGTGGAGTTGGAACGGCCTTAGGCTATGCGGTGGGTCATCAGATCCCCTATAAGCGTGCCGTCCTGAAATATACCCCCACTTGGCCCCGAAGTTTCACCCCTGGTAACCAAAGTCGCCGAAACCTCGTGGCAAAGATGAAACTCATACCAAACCGTGAACTGATGGAAAACCAGCGCGTGGTGTTCTGCGACGACTCCATTGTTCGCGGCACCCAGCTTCGTGACAACGTGAAGATGTTCTTCGAGTACGGCGCCAAGGAGGTGCATGCCCGTATTTCTTGTCCTCCGCTGGTCTATGGTTGTCCATTCATCGGTTTCACCGCCTCGAAGAGCGACTTGGAGCTGATCACCCGTCGTATCATTCAAGACTTCGAGGGGGATGTGAACAAGGACCTGGAAAAATATGCCACGACAGACAGTCCTCAGTACAATCGAATGGTAGAGGAAATTGGTCGCAGGTTGGGTCTTACCAGTGTGAAGTTCAACAAGATAGAGACTTTGATTGATGCCATCGGTTTACCCAAATGCAAGGTATGCACCCACTGCTTCGATGGTAGCAGTTATTTCTTCCAAGACAAGAAAGCCGAGGAGTGATTCATCACTTCCCGGCTTTCTTGAACGATACCTTCGATGGAATCTTATACCATTTCTGTCCTACAGGGAACTTCAGTGTGCTCCCTGAGATGTGTTTGTAAGTAAAAGAACCGTCTTTCTCCAGGGTGATTGTTGCTGTGATATCTTCACTTCCGTAGTTGTTGATCATCTCAATGCGAGCCATGTGACCTTTGATCTCCGACGAGACAATGGTCCATACATGAACCGTGTCCTTACACCCCATGTATCCATCCACCTCGCCGAACACTTCCTGCTGGGGAACAATGACATTTTTCTCTATTAGGTTCATCACGAGATAGATCTTCAGCTCATCGTTACTGATCTTTCCCACGAAGGTAGAGTCAGTCACCGTCTGGGCCTTTCCGTACATGGTGAACAGCAGCAGCACGGCTAACAGCAGTATTTTTTTTCTTCCCATCTTATCTGGATTTTCTGTTTGATGCTGCAAAGATAACTAACATTAATCAAGAAATCAAGGGTTTACGGGAAAAAATGACTTTGAAAAGTTGGTAATAAACGATTTTTATGTTATCTTTGCAGCCGTTATATAAAGGACAAGATGACAAAAGAGATATTAGCGCCCGACTATGTGTTCGAATCTAGTTGGGAAGTATGCAATAAGGTAGGAGGTATATACACAGTTCTTTCCACAAGAGCCAAAACGCTTCAAGAGATGATGATAGACAGGATCATCTTCATTGGTCCTGACTGCTGGGGCGAGAAAAGCTGTCCGTATTTTACTGAAGATAAGACTCTGCTCAAGGAATGGAAGACAGAGGCGGCTGCGAATGGACTACATTTCAGGGTAGGACGTTGGGATATACCAGGAGCACCGATTGCCATTCTTGTTGATTTCCAGCCTTTTTTTGCACAGAAAGATCAGATCTACACCTGGCTGTGGGAGAACTACCAAGTGGACTCCCTTCATGCATACGGCGACTACGACGAGGCTTCGATGTTTTCCTATGCTGCTGCTCTTGTTGTTGAAAGCTATTATCACAAATATCTTGACGCATCCAAAAAGGTGATTTACCATGGCAATGAGTGGATGACCGGCTTGGGTGTCCTGTATATTAACAACAAACTCCCTGAGGTAGGAACGGTCTTTACAACACATGCTACTAGTATTGGTCGTAGCATCGCTGGAAACAACAAGCCTTTGTACGATTATCTCTTTGCTTATAACGGTGACCAGATGTCGTGGGAACTGAATATGCAGAGCAAGCATTCCATCGAGAAGCAAACCGCCCATTACGTGGATTGCTTCACGACGGTGAGTGATATCACTGCCAACGAATGCAAAGAACTGCTCGACCGTCCTGTGGACTTCGTTCTCCCCAATGGATTTGACAACAGTTTCGTCCCCAAAGGTGCTACCTTCACCAAAAAGCGCAAAGCTGCAAGAAAGCGTTTGCTCGATGTGGCTAATGCCTTATTAGGTACCAACTTAGATAACGACACTTTGATCGTTTCTACAAGTGGTCGCTATGAGTTCCGCAACAAAGGTGTGGATGTGTATATAGAAGCCATGAACCGTCTGCTGCGTGACAAGGAACTCAACAAGAACGTAGTGGCCTTCATCGAGGTACCTGGTTGGGTAGGGGAGCCCCGTCAGGATTTGGTCGATCGACTGAAAAGCGGTAAACAATATGATTCCCCGCTGCCCGTACCGGAGATCACGCACTGGCTGCATAACATGACTCATGACAACGTATTGGGCATGTTGAAATTTCTTGATATGCACAACCGTCCTGAGGACAAGGTAAAGCTAATTTTCTTGCCCTGTTATCTCACGGGCGACGACGGAGTACTGAACCTGGCCTACTACGATCTGGTTCTGGGCAACGATCTCTGCATCTATCCCTCTTATTATGAGCCCTGGGGATATACCCCCCTGGAGGCGGTGGCCTTCAAGGTGCCCTGCATCACCACCGACCTCGCAGGCTTCGGTTTGTGGGCAAACAGTGTGAAGGGACGCTACAGTGAGATCGAGGATGGGGTGAAGGTGATCCATCGCACCGATTATAATTATTCCGAGGTAGCCGATGAGATCAAGGACACCGTGGCCCACTATTCCAACATGAAGGAAAAAGAGGTGGAGAAGTCACGTTCGAACGCTTCCAAATTGTCGAAGCTTGCCCTATGGAGCCATTTCATCACCTACTACCAGCAAGCCTATGACCATGCCCTGCGTAAAGCTGAGGAGCGGAAACAGACAAAATCGTGAGAATCAATAGAAAAATCAATCATTCAATAACAAAACTTCAGAGATTATGAAAATTAAAGCTGATTATTCCAATGCTCCTGCCTGGAAGGAGTTGGCAGTGAAGTCGAGTCTTCCCGAGGAACTGAAGTGCCTCGACGAACTGGCTCATAACATGTGGTGGGCTTGGAACTACGAAGCTCGTGAGCTGTGGCGCAGTCTGGACGAGGACCTCTACGAGGAGGTGAACCACAACCCCGTACTTTTGCTCGAGCGACTGAGCTATCACCGTAAGGAAGAGATTGTGAAGGACAAAGAGATCATGAAGAACGTGAAGAACGTCTATAAGCTCTTCCGCAAGTACATGGACGTGAAGCCCGACAGTAAGCGGCCTTCTGTAGCCTACTTCTGTATGGAGTACGGTTTGAATCAGGTCCTGAAAATCTATTCCGGCGGTCTGGGTATGCTTGCCGGTGACTACCTGAAAGAAGCTTCCGACAGTAATGTTGATATGTGTGCTGTGGGATTCCTCTATCGTTTCGGTTACTTTACACAGAGCCTGAGCATCGATGGTCAGCAGATCGCGAACTACGAGGCACAGAACTTCAACTCCCTGCCCATCGAGCGTCAGCTGGATGCCGAGGGTAACCCCTTGGTGGTGGATGTACCCTATATGAACTATCAGGTGCATGCCTACGTATGGCGTGTCAACGTGGGACGAATCGCCCTCTACCTGCTCGATACCGATAACGACATGAACTCCGAGTTCGACAAGCCCATCACCCATGCTCTCTATGGCGGTGACTGGGAGAATCGTCTGAAGCAGGAGATCCTGCTGGGTATCGGTGGCATGCTCACCTTGAAGAAGCTGGGCATCAAGAAGGATATCTACCACTGCAACGAGGGACATGCCGCCCTCTGTAACTTGCAGCGTCTGTGCGACTATATCCAGGACGGCCTCACCTTCAACCAGGCACTGGAGCTGGTGCGCGCCAGCGGTCTCTATACCTGTCACACCCCCGTGCCCGCCGGTCACGACTACTTCGATGAAAGCCTTTTCGGTAAGTACATGGGTGGCTATCCCGCCATCCTCGGCATCACATGGGATGAGTTCATCGGAATGGGTCGTACGAATCCTGATGACCATGGTGAGAAATTCTCTATGTCAACCTTCGCCATTAACACCTGTCAGGAGGTTAACGGTGTGAGTAAGCTTCACGGATGGGTGAGTCAGAAGATGTTCGCCCCCATCTGGAAGGGTTACTATCCCGAAGAGAACCACGTGGGCTATGTCACCAACGGTGTGCACTTCCCCTCGTGGGCTGCCTCTGAGTGGCGTCACCTCTATGCCAAGCACTTCGACAAGAACCACATGGCCGACCAGAGCAACGAGGAGATCTGGCATGCTATCTATAATGTGGCTGATGAGGAGATCTGGGCTACCCGTATGGCACTGAAGAACAAGCTTACTGACTATATCCGCTCTAAGTTCCGTGAGAACTGGCTGAAGAACCAGGGTGATCCGTCGCGTGTCCTCTCTCTCTTGGAGAAGATCAATCCGAACGCCCTGATGATCGGTTTCTGCCGCCGTTTCGCCACCTATAAGCGTGCTCACCTGTTGTTTACCGACCTCGAGCGTCTGAGCAAGATCGTGAACGACCCCGAGCGTCCTGTGCAGTTCCTCTTTGCAGGAAAGGCGCATCCCGCCGATGGTGCCGGTCAGGGTCTGATCAAGCGTATCTACGAGATCAGTCAGCGTCCTGAGTTCCTGGGTAAGATCATTTTCTTGGAGGATTACGACTTCCGTCTCGCACGCCGTCTCGTGTCGGGTGTGGATATCTGGATGAATACGCCGACCCGTCCGTTGGAGGCATCAGGTACCTCTGGTGAGAAAGCCGAGATGAACGGTGTAGTGAACCTCTCCGTGCTCGACGGATGGTGGCTCGAGGGTTATCGTGAGGGTGCAGGATGGGCTCTCACTGAGAAGCGTACCTACCAGAACCAGGAGTATCAGGATCGTCTCGATGCCGCGACCATCTATGGTCTGCTCGAGAACGAGATCGTACCTCTTTATTATAACAAGAACGACAAGGGCTACAGCGAGGGATGGATCAAGGTGATCAAGAACTCCATCGCTACCATTGCTCCGCACTATACGATGAAGCGCCAGCTCGATGACTACTATGATAAGTACTACAACAAGGAGGCTGCCCGCTTCAAGGAACTTTCAGCCAATGACAACCGTCTGGCTAAGAACATCGCCCTGTGGAAGGAGACGGTGGCCGAGCGATGGGATGCCATCCATGTGGTGAGCAAGGAGAATACCATGCCTGTAGAAGGTCCTATCAGCGGTGTTCCCTACACCCTTACCTTCGTGATCGACGAGCAGGGTCTCGACGACGCCATTGGTCTGGAACTGGTTTCCATCAAGATCGATAAGAATGGTGAAGAGCGCATCGGTGCCATCCGTCCGTTCGAGGTCATCAAGAAGGAAGGCAACCTCTACACGTTCCAGTGTAAGTTCCTGTCGGCTCATGCCGGTAGCTTCAAGGCCGCCGTACGTATGTACCCGAAGAACGACAAGCTGCCGCATCGTCAGGACTTCGCCTACGTGAAGTGGCTGGAGTATTAAGAAATGTATCTTAATCGCCTTTGGCGATAACCTCTAGACTCTACGAATTAGTCGAACGAGCTAATTCGTAGAGTTTTTTATGCAACTACTGTATGGAGGCAAGTAGCAAGAGATATGTATTGTTCCGCCGTCATCTAAGAGTTGTTCCGCCGTCACTTTACCCCCTATAGATGACGGCGGAAAGGGTTGTAGATGACTTCGGAACGAGTGATAACGCCGTTCGGAACAACCCATAGAACCACCCCCTACGGATTTGCAGTAGGAAATAATTCTGTATTCATGTTAAAAAAACAACACTAAGTCTGCTTTTTACCCATCAGATTTGTGTATATCGGAAAATTGTTGTAATTTTGCTTAGATTTTGTGGCCTCAGGCCGTCAGAGGGGCTTTAAATGCCCTTAAACGGGATTTTGGGATTTTTTAAGACTACTGCTTCCAGTCTCCTGTCTCCTGACTCCTGTCTCCAAACAAAACACTCGAAACAATTAAGTAGATTACAATAAGAAATGGACGAAAATCAAACCTTTGATGGTGGGCAAACCATCGACAACGACAGAATTATTAAGATCAACATTGAGGAAGAGATGAAATCGTCATACATCGACTACTCGATGTCGGTGATTGTGGCGCGTGCCCTCCCGGACGTGAGAGACGGATTCAAGCCTGTTCACCGTCGTATCTTGTATGGTATGGCGGGAATCGGCAACACCAGCGATAAACCTTACAAGAAATGTGCCCGCGTCGTGGGAGAAGTATTAGGAAAGTACCACCCCCATGGTGACAGCTCTGTGTATGGTGCCTTGGTGCGCATGGCACAAGATTGGAACATGCGCTATACCCTGGTAGATGGTCAGGGAAACTTCGGTAGTGTGGATGGCGACTCTGCTGCCGCCATGCGATATACTGAGTGCCGCCTGTCGAAGATGGGTGAGCATATCATGGACGACCTGGAGAAGGACACCGTGGATATGGTGAACAACTTCGACGACTCGCTGACGGAACCGAGCGTGATGCCGACGAAGATCCCGAACCTCTTGGTGAACGGTGGCAATGGTATCGCCGTAGGTATGGCTACCAATATCCCTACCCATAACCTCGGTGAGGTGATCGATGGCTGCTGTGCCTATATTGACAACCCAGAGATCGATACTGAAGGACTGATGACCTATATCCAGGCTCCCGACTTCCCCACAGGTGCGTTTATCTACGGTCTGCAGGGAGTGAAGGATGCTTACGAGACTGGTCGTGGACGTATCGTGATGCGTGCCAAGGCTGAGATTGAGAGTCATGAGGCACACGATAAGATTGTGATCACCGAGATTCCTTACGGTGTGAACAAAGCCCAGCTGATTGAATACATCGCCGACCTTGTGAAAGACGGGAAGTTGGAGGGTATCTCAAATGCCAACGACGAGTCAGGCCGTCAGGGTATGCGTATCGTCATCGATGTAAAGAAAGATGCCAACGCCAACGTGATCCTGAACAAACTGTTCAAGATGACCGCATTGCAGAGTGCCTTCTCGGTGAACTGCATCGCTCTGGTGAAGGGACGTCCCCGTCTGCTCTCCCTGAAAGAGTGTGTGAAATACTTCGTCGAGCACCGTCATGATGTGACGATCCGCCGTACCAAGTACGACCTGAAGAAAGCTCAGGAGCGTGCCCATATCCTCGAAGGACTGATTGTCGCCGTGAACAACATCGATGAAGTGGTGCACATCATCCGTAACTCGAAGACACCTACTGATGCTCAGCGGAACCTGGAACAGCGTTTCGACTTGGATGAACTGCAGTCGAAGGCCATCGTGGATATGCGTCTGTCTCAGCTCACCGGTCTGCGTGTGGATCAGCTGCATCAGGAGTTTGATGATTTACAGAAGCTGATCGCCGACCTGCAGGAAATCCTCGACAATCCCGAGCGTTGCAAGCAGGTGATGAAAGACGAGCTTCAGGAGGTGAAAGAGAAATATGGCGACGAGCGTCGCACACAGATCGTGCCCGATGAGCACGAGTTCAACGCCGAGGACTTCTATCCCAATGATCCCGTGGTGATTACAGTGAGTCATCTGGGATATATCAAGCGTACCCCGCTGTCGGAGTTCCGTGAGCAGGCCCGCGGTGGTGTGGGTGCCAAGGGTGCCCGTACCCGTGACAATGACTTCACGGAGTATATCTATCCCGCCACGATGCACCAAACCATGCTGTTCTTCACGAAGAAGGGACGTTGTTACTGGCTGAAGTGCTATGAGATTCCTGAGGGTGACCGTAACTCGAAGGGTCGCGCCATTCAGAACCTGCTGAATATCGATAGTGACGACTCTGTGAACAATTTCTTGAGACTACGCGGTAAAGGTCTTGAGGACCAAGAGTTTATCAATAGTCATTACATAGTGTTCGCCACCAAGAACGGCGTAGTGAAGAAGACCTGTCTGGAAGCCTACTCCCGTCCACGTGCCAATGGTGTGATCGCCATCAATATTCTGGAAGGTGACGAGGTGGTGGATGTTCGTCTGACCAACGGAAAGAACGAGCTGATCATTGCCAACCGGAACGGTCGTGCCGTTCGCTTCAACGAGAGTGCCATCCGTACCATGGGTCGTGTGGCCACCGGTGTTCGAGGCATGCGCATTGACGAGGGTGATGATGCCGTAGTAGGTATGGTTGTGGTGAACAATCCTGAACAAGAGACCATCATGGTGGTGAGCGAGGAAGGATATGGCAAGCGTTCGCAGGTAGAGGACTACCGCATCACCAACCGTGGTACGAAGGGTGTGAAGACACTGAATATCACGGATAAGACAGGTCGTCTGGTAGCAATCAAGAACGTGACAGATGAGAACGATCTCATGATTATCAATAAGAGCGGTATCGTGATCCGACTCGCCGTAGCCGATTGTCGTGTGATGGGACGTGCCACACAGGGTGTCCGACTGATCAACCTCACGAAGAAGAATGATGTAATCGCCAGCGTTTGTAAGGTGATGAGTTCTGAACTGGAGGCAATCGTAGAACAGAAGAGTCGTGAGGAATGGGCACAGAACTCAGAAGCTATCCGTAAGGATGTGACTGCTGGTGCTGAGAGCAGTGAACCAGACGACACGGTTCCCCCGATTGTAGATTTCGCTGATGATGAACCTGTGGAGGAATAATCCACAGGTTTTCATCCGGAATTAAACCTTTTCAATTCGATGACATCAAAAGTGTGAAAACAGAAATTCTATTTAACAACCTTTTTTAATAAACAAGCTTATGAAAAAAATGATCATGATGGCTGTTGCCGCTCTGGTAGCTGTTTCAGCCGGTGCACAGAACAAGGATTTCCTGAAGCAGATGAAGGGTGCGAAAGCATACCAGGAGGCATTGGGAATCTTGGACTCTAACTTGAGTGGCTTGTCCGCTGAGGACAAAGCACAGGGCTATAACAGGCTCGTGGACCTCGCTTTGGAGAAATTTGACAAAGAGAACAACATCCAGCTGACCAACCAGGTCACTCAGAAGAATGAACCTTATGACAAGGTTGGTATGGCAGAGGCAGCGTTGAATGCTATCAATGCCGCTCTCGAATGCGATAAGTATGACCAGATGGAGAACTCTAAGGGTAAGATCGCTCCGAAATTCCGTAAGAAGAACGCTGGTCGTCTGCTCACTGCCCGTAACGTGCTGATCAATGCTGGTCAGGATGCTTACAACGAGAAGAACTACAAGGCTGCTGCCGATGCTTTCGGTGCATTCGTGAACAGCCGTCAGGCTCCTCTGTTCTCAGAGACCGATTTCTCTAAGGAAGACTTCTATACACAGATCGCCTATTTTGCTTCTTTGGCTGCTTATAACAGTCAGGACTATGTTGCTGCCAGCAAGTATGCTGACATCTGCCAGGGTGACAAGGAGTTTGCCAACGATGCCATGGATATTAAGATCCTCAGCATGAAGGCACAGATGAAGACAAAGGAAGACTCTGTGAAGTACTTGAACGATGTGAAGGCTCTGTATGAGAAGGAGCCGGAGAGCGAGCGTATCTTCTCTCTGCTCACCGAGTACTATCAGGCTACCAATGACAATGCAGCCAAGAAAGCCCTGATCCAGAACCAGATCGAGAAGTATCCGAGTAAGATGTCTTGGGCACTGAAAGGTGAGAGTGACATGAACGAGCAGAACTGGAAGGATGCCATCGATGCTTACAAGAAAGCACTGGAGTACGATCCTGAATTCATCCAGGTTCGTTTCAACCTCGCCCTCTGTGAGAATAACCAGGCCATCACCCTGAAGGATGCCAGTGGCGGTGCTCTCACTCCCGAGGCAAAGCAATACCTGCAGGATTCCATCAATAACCTGAACAAGGTGAAGGAGAAGGATCCGAACCGTGAACAGGTGAACTGGGCATACACCCTTTATCAGGCATACTACCTGATCGGCGACGAGGCCAAGGCTAAGGAGCTGGAGTCGCTGGTTCAGTAATTACACACATACCGCAGGGATGCCTCAGGGTGTCCCTGCTTCAAACACATCAAAGGAATGAAGCGTTTTTTGACTATCGCGCTTCTCTTAGTAATCATAGTACCGTGCTTGAACGCTCAACGTAAGGAGATCGGTCAAGCACGTACTTTTATTAAGAGCGGCAAGAATCTCGACAAGGCAGAACAGCTGATGCGCAACCTGCTTAAGGACAATGCTAATCGTGAGAACGAGAAGATTCACGTCGTTCTCTGTGATGCATTGCGCAAGCAATATGAAGAAAGGAATATGAAGATGTATCTCAAACAGAAACAGGATACTGCTTCGTTCTTTCTTCTCACCAGAAACATGTTCATGGCCTACGAATCACTCGACTCCCTGGATGCCCGACCGAATGCCAAGGGGAAGGAGCAATTGAGATACCGTGAGAAGAACGCTGCCTTCCTAAACACCTACCGCCGAAACCTGTATAACGGAGGACTCTATTTCGTGCGCAAACAGCAGTATGCCACGGCATATGATATGCTCGACACGTATATCGACTGTGCCCGTCAGCCCCTGTTCACTTCTTACCGTTATCCAGTGAGTCCCGAGGCTGCCTACTGGTCGTTGTTCTGCGGATACAAGCTGCAGGATGACGAGAAGGCTCTGCGGTATGCCGCGGCGGCGCTGGAGGATGAAAGCCATCTGGAATCCGCCTTGGAATACCTGAGTGAGATCTACAAGAAACAGGAGGCCACGGAGGCATACGAGAAGACGCTCCGTGACGGCTTCACCCGTTATCCCGACTCCAAGTTTTTCTTTACTTACCTCATTGACTATTATAACGAGGCGCAACAGCCTGACTCCGCAATGAGTGTGGTAAACAGCGCACTGGCCCATGACAGTGAGAACGAACTGTACCTGTTTGCGAAGAGTAACCTGTTGCTGAACACCGGTGACTATGCTGGCTGTATAGCCCTGTGTGACTCACTGATAGCACGGAACGATCAGTACGCCGATGCCTACTATAATGCAGGACTGGCCTATATCAACATGGCCCTGATCACTAAGCGTGACATGAAAGAAGGTAGGCAAAGTCGAAGACTGGTAAACGACTTCTACAAGAAATCGATGCCGTATATGGAACGGTATCGTGAACTGGCTCCCGAGGAGAAAGACAAGTGGGCTGCCGCCTTGTATAATATCTACCTGCAGCTGAACATGGGCAAACAGTTTGAGGAAATTGACAAACTGTTGAGATAAGGTTACGGGCTGGTTAAAACCTTATCGATTATTTATAAATATATTCCTGATAGCCTACCAGACGGTCGGTGCGCTCTCCCTGTCCACGGTAATACACAAGCATCTGGTAGCTGTTCTCTGTCTGGTAGAAATCTCCTTCCGTAGGCATGGTGTGGATTGTCCCATCGGGTGTCATCCACAGATACTGATAGGAGTAATATCCGAGTTTCTGCATCAGCACCGCCTCATAGCATCTCGTTTCTTCATTGTAGGTCATCCGGTATTCGGGCAGGAAACGGTCGTGCGTCCACGCATTGTTGATATACACATCGCCTTTGACGGGTGAAGGACATAAGAGGGTGTAATGCATCATTACGTAGTCGGAGGCGGTATGTATCTCCACATTGTCACTGTTGCGGATCAGGAAGGCACCATCGGCATCCTCGTCATACACATAGTTTTTTCTCGGCTCACTCAGGAAAGGGTAGGCGTGGTAGTGCTCACCGTCCCATTCCAGATGGTCGATACCCATACTGGGGCGATCGACATCGAGCACCTCGAATTTCCGATACTCATTGCCTGCTGGGAAGATCCAGTCACGACAGTGGTTCCATCTCAGTCCGTCGGCCATGACATACTGGGGCTGGATATTGATCTTCGCCGTGTCCCAGCGTCGGTTCTGCATCACCACCGTCATGATCTGTTCCCTAGGAACGGTCACGGTGGTATTCCCGTAGGAGAGCGTGGCCGAAACCTGCTGATGTGCGTTGTTGATGTCAATGTCGGTATTTGTTGACACACTGAGGTGAACACCCATCGACGGATCCAATACCATGAAGCAGGCCGTGAACATTGGCTCATTGTCATCGTTCTCGTCCATCACCGTCAGCTTGTAGTTCCCGCTCATCTTGATACGGCAGCGTTCGTTGGGGATACGCAGTGAGTAGTGGGTGTAGAGCACATTGGTGTTGATGGACTCCTGCGCATCGTCAATGGTGTTCCCCTCACCGAAGCCCTGTAGGTAATCACTCACAAACAAGTCTTCGGAGACAGTCCAGTCGGCTTCGCAATGCTCAATCTTATAGGTATAACGGTGGTACTCGTGGGTTAGATCATCGAAATCAATGCATATAGGCTCACTGCCGCCCAGCTGGACAATGGGCAGAGCTGTCCATCGGTTGCCAGCCATGACCTGCAACGATGCAATCCTGTTGTTATATACCTCGTTGCGTTGAGCGCTCATCACCATAGTTTGAATGAGCAGCAAGAACAGACAGATCTGTTTGATTCTCTTCATACTGTTTGTTAATGTGATGACAAATGTACATAAAAAACAGAAATGAACAGGGGATGAGATGCATGAATTAAAGAAATTTAAGAAACACGGATGGAAAAAAGAGGTGTTTATTTGGCTGTTTCAGGGATTTTGTGTTAATTTGCAATTCCTTTTGAATAACTTTTTATTGACAATCTTAAGATGAAGAAACTAATTTTCCTTATGCTGATGGTGGCCATGACGGTCAGTGCGTCAGCGCAGACAAAGAAAGTATCAGTACTTGGTGACTCCTACTCAACCTTCAAGGGCGTTGGTCCTTCTCATTACGCGCCGTTCTATCCAAACGACAGAAACGATGTCGTAGAGGTGGAGCAGACATGGTGGAGCCTTTTCATCAAGGCGAAGGGTTATACGTTGGAGAAGAACGATTCATGGGGTGGCACTACCATCTGCGGTACGGGATATGGCAGAATGGATACGTCGCGCACCAATTTCATTGCCCGCGTGGATAGTCTGGGCAGTCCTGACCTGATCTTCGTTTTCGGTGGGACCAACGATGCGTGGGCCAACTCCCCCATAGGCGAGTATCAGTATTCGGATTGGACGAAAGAAGACTGCAAGAATTTCCGTCCTGCTCTTGCTTGTTTGATTGACATGCTTCAGAAACGATATGCCAAGGCAAAGATCGTCTTTATCCTGAACTCGGAGCTGAGGGAGCCGATTAATGAGTCAATGCGTGAAGTATGCAAGCATTACCAAGTACAGCTCGTCGAACTCCATGATATTGAGAAACAGAATGGTCATCCGTCAATTAGTGGTATGAAGAGTATCTGCAATCAGTTGTTAGAAGCAGGATTATAATAGATTTCCAGTGCTCCGGTCTGCCGCTGGTGCCCCTATGGCATGAGAGGAAAGTCCGGGCAGCAAAGGGTACCCCACTTCCGAAAATAGAAGCTATTGGTGACAGTAGGTGTAGGCAGAAGAAAACAACCGCCTTGTAGAGGCAAGGGTGAGAAGGTGGTGTAAGAGACCACCAGCCGTTGGGTGATCAACGGGCTGTGCCAACTGGGGGCTGCAAGTTCGCGTAAACCGTTGACTGAGGGTTGCCCGCCCGAGTTCAGCGCTTCGGTGACTGATGCAACGGAGGGTAGAATGCTAGAGGCGTATGGTGACATGCGTCGTAGATAAATGGCAGACACAGACATCCGTCTGGACAGAACCCGGCTTATAGGGGCACTGGATTTTTTACAAACAAGGAGACGGGAGTCAGGAGGAAGGAGATGAGGGTAAATAATAAGTTCAAAGATCAAAGTGTTTAAAAGGCTGTATCAATTCCTAAAGGTAGATATTTGGCGTGTTCAGCGTGAGGATATCTCTCCGATACGTTACCTATTGTATGAGATCATCAAGAAGGTGATGTTGGCGGTGGAGTATTTCACTGCCAAAAGGATGATGGACTCTGCTGCCGCCTTGACCTATTCCACTTTGTTAGCCATCGTGCCGATCATGGCAGTGGTGTTTGCCATCGCCCGAGGCTTCGGATATAACAAGTATATCGAATCATGGTTCCGTGAGACCTTGTCGTCACAGCCTCAAGCAGCAGAGGTGATCATCGGCTTCGTGAACTCCTATCTGGTACACACCAAGAGCGGCATCTTCCTGGGAATCGGTCTGCTCTTCATGCTCTGGACAGTGATTATGCTGATCAGCAACATCGAGAAGGCGTTCAACGATATCTGGCAGGTGAGCACACCGAGGAGCATCTTCCGTACCATCACGGATTATATGGCGATGTTCCTCCTGGCACCAATCATCATCGTTGTCACCTCGGGAATCTCGATCATGATGGCAACGTTTGCCAACGGGATTGGGGAGTATATGTTCATTGGTCCTACCTTGCGCTTTGTCCTCCGACTGCTGCCTTATGTCATCATGTCGGCTGTGTTCCTCGCCCTATATGTCTTTATGCCGAACACGAAAGTCAGAATCAAGAGTGCCATCATTCCGGGAATTCTGGCTGGTGTGGCTATGCAGGGATTACAACTGGTGTATATACATTCACAGATCTGGGTGACCGGATACAATGCCATCTACGGATCCTTCGCCGCCTTACCCTTGTTTATGTTGTGGGTACAGATCTCCTGGACCATTTGTCTGTTCGGTGCCGAGCTATCTTATACGAACCAGAACCTGGAGGAGTTTGCCTTCCGTGCCAAGACAGAGGATCTCAGTCATCGCTACCGTCTGTTACTCAGCGGCTATCTCATGACACTGATCTGTCATCGCTTTGAGGAAGGGAAGAAACCCTATACGGCCTTGGAACTGAAGCTCCTCACCAATATTCCTATCCGTATCACCCATGATCTGTTGGAAGGACTGACACGGATAAACATGCTGACAGAAGTTACCAAAGACGAGAAGGGCACTGAGTCGATGTACCAGCCGGCAGAGTCAACGGCCAACCTGAGTGTCGGTATGATGATCGACCGCATGGAGGCTGAGGGGAACTGGAAACTGATGCCTGTGCTTAAAAGCATCGATGCCCCACAGCTAATGGAAGCTATGAGGCATCGAAAAGATTATCTGCGTTTGCAGCGTGATATTCTCTTTAAGGACATTGCGTTGCCCACGACTACTGCTGGAGCAGATAAGTCTTGAAGTCGGCAAAGTTCTTTGTCATCGGAACACTTTTTTTCTCACCTTTCATAAAGGCAGCCAGACGGTCGGGAATAGGTACTTCGGTTTGGATGATCGCATCCACCGTATCCTTGAACTTCGCCGGATGGGCTGTTTCGCAGAAAACACCAATCTCACCAAGTCTCAATCCTTCCTGTAATGCACGGTAGCCGCAGGTACCATGGGGGTCAAGGATATAGCCCGTCTCATCATAACACTCCTTCAGTGTCTCGCGGATCTGATTATCGCTATAGGTGGCACCGCTGATCAATGACGTGATGCGCTCATGACTCTTTCCATAAAGGTCATAGATACGGGCGAAGTTACTGGGATCACCCACGTCCATGGCATTGGCCAGTGTCTGCTTCGAAGGCTTCGGCTCGTATTTTCCTGTCTGCAGATATTGGTAGAAGATATCATTGGCATTATTGGCGGCGATGAATCGTTTGATGGGCAGCCCCATCTCATGTCCGAAAAGGGCAGCACAGATATTACCGAAATTACCGCTGGGTACGCACATTACAAGGTTGTCGGCCAGTCCGAGCTTTTTCATCTGCGCGTAGGCATTGAAATAGTAGAAAGCCTGAGGCAGGAATCGTGCCACATTGATGCTGTTTGCGGATGTGAGCTTCATGTGAGCATTCAACTCCGTGTCCATAAAGGCATTCTTTACCAGTGCCTGACAGTCATCGAACACACCATCCACCTCGATGGCCGTGATGTTCTTACCTAAGGTCGTGAACTGACACTCCTGGATCGGACTCACCTTCCCTTTGGGATAGAGAACATACACATGGATACCTTCCACACCGAGGAAGCCATTGGCCACGGCACTACCGGTGTCGCCAGATGTGGCAACGAGTACATTGATGTCGGAATTACCGTTCTTACTCGTTCTATGTGTCTCACTGGTGAAATATCTTAGCAGTCGCGCCATGAAGCGGGCACCCACGTCTTTAAAGGCAAGTGTGGGGCCATGGAACAGCTCCAAGGTATAGATATTCTCCTTGATCTTCACCACGGGGCATTCAAAGGGTAGGGTGTCAAATACCAGCTCTTGCAAGGCATCCAAGTCAACATCCTCGCCGAAGAAAGCACTGGCCACATTATAGGCAATGTCGCGAAACGACATGTCCTGGATATGGTCGAAGAACTCCTTCGGCATCTTGTTGATTCTCTCAGGCATATAAAGACCGCGATCTTCTGCCAATCCTTTCACCACCGCCTTTTGCAGGTCAGCCATAGGGGCTTTTCCGTTGGTACTATAGTATTTCATAGACTTTGAATATTATGAGATGTTCATGAGGGTTTCCATGAACTCATTAAGTTTAAGCAGACCGTAGGAGCCGTTGACACATGATACTTCGTCGTACTGCTGTACACTGTCAGGTTCGATACCTCTGTGCCAAATCAAGAAGGGAACAGGCTGTCCTACGTGGATACGCATCTCTACTGGGGTCAAATGATCGGGTAAAACAGCAATGCATACCGGCTCATCCCATGTACTCACCTCATGATAGACAGGAGCGATAAGACGCTGGTCGAGATACTCAATCGTTTTGAGCTTTAATTCCAGGTCACCATCGTGTCCTGCCTCATCACTGGCTTCCACATGAACGAACACGAAGTCGTCTGTTTTAAGTGCCTCAATGGCAGCCTGAGCCTTTCCTTCATAATTTGTGTCAGCCAGTCCGGTGGCTCCTTCCACCTCAACGATCTTCAGTCCTGCATAATGACCAATACCACGAATCAGGTCAACAGCAGAGATCACCGTTCCGGATTTCACCTGAGGATACTGCTGCATCAGTGTTTCCATGGAAGGACGATAACCGCCGCTCCAAGGCCAGATACTGTTCGCCTGACGCTCTCCACGCTTGGCACGCTCGATATTAAAGGGATGCTGTGCTAATAGATCCTGCGATTTCAGAATGAGTTCATTGATGAGATCGGCAGTTTCTTGCGGAGAGAGTCTATTCACAGAATACGAATTCTCTGTTGCTTCTGGTTTCACCAACAGCGGGCGCCATTCTTCGTTAGGATGATCATGGGGTGGGGCACAGACGATATGTTTGTTTCCTCCTTTGATCACCAGCAGATGACGATACTGAATACCTGTAATGAACTTTACTCGTTCGCAGCCCTCTCTTTCGTTGATGGGCTTGGCCAGTTTTTCGTTCAGATACTTGATAAGTACATCAGCATCTTGTGTCTCCAAGTTTCCTCCATTATGTGTGATAATCTTGCCGTCTTGCAACGTGATGATATTACAGCGAATGGCAAAGTCATCGTCGGCCATCTCGTAGCCAATAGATGCAGCCTCCAAGGGTCCACGACCTTCATATACCTTATTCAGGTCGTAGCCGAGAATGGCGGTGTTGGCCACCTCTGATCCTGGAGGGAAACCTTCGGGAACGGTAATCAACCGTCCGCACCTACCTTCCTTTGCAAGCTGATCCATCATCGGCTTATGGGTGTATTGCAAGAGTGTCTTCCCACCGAGACGCTCAACAGGAAGATCCGCCATTCCATCACCCAAAATAATGATGTGTTTCATAAGGAAAACCGTGTTAAATCGTGTACTCCGAATTTTAAATATTCGCAATACTCATGATATTGGCAAACACACCTGCAGCGGTAACGGCGGCACCGGCGCCATATCCCTGAATCAGCATCGGGTACTCCTTGTAGCGCTCAGTAGTGAGCAGCACGATGTTGTTTGAGCCCTCCAGACCGTAGAACGGATGTCCGTAGGGCACTTCCTTCAGGGCTACGCTGGTTTTGAATGATGAAGGGTTATTCTCGTCAGCTTCCATCGTAGCCACGAAACGCCAGCGCTTGTTCTCGGCCTCGAGCACCTTACGACGAGCCTCGAAATCGGCATCCAGCTCAGGAAGCTTCTTCCAGAAGTCCTCAATGCTGCCCTCGAAATAGCTGTCGGGTACGAAGAGGTGTTTCTCCACATCCTCCTGTTCCACCTGATAGCCAGCCTCACGTGTAAGAATCACCAGCTTACGGATTACATCCGTACCACTGAGGTCGATACGCGGGTCGGGCTCAGAGTAACGCTCTTCCTTGGCGCGGCGCACCGTTTCAGAGAAGGGAACGTCAGCAGCAATCTCGTTGAAGATGTAGTTCAGCGTACCAGAAAGGATCGCCTCGATCTTCAGAATCTTATCACCCGAGTTACACAGGTCGTTGATTGTACCGATAATCGGCAGTCCGGCGCCCACATTAGTCTCATAGCGGAACCACACACCACGGTCGCGAGCCGTCTGACGCAGCTTGATATAGCTATTATAGTCGCTGGAAGCCGCAATCTTGTTGGCTGCAACAACTGATATGTTATGCTCTAAGAATGTCTGGTAGAGTTGAGCAATCTGACGACTGGCGGTACAATCTACGAAGACAGAGTTGAAGATATTCATCTTCACAATCTCGTCGCGCATGTGCTCCGTATTGGCAGGGTATCCAGCACGCAGAATCTTCTCGTAGTTGTCGAGGTCGATACCATCGCGGTCGAGCACGAAGTTATCCACATCCGAGATTCCCACCACGTTCAGCTTCAAGCGTCGAGACTGCATAAGGAATTGCTGCTGAGTACGGATCTGTTCAAGGAGCATGCCGCCCACAGTACCGATACCGCAAATGAAGAGGTTGAGCACTTTGTATTCTGACAGGAAGAACGAATCGTGCAGAACATTGAGCGATTTACGAAGGAATCGTCCGTCCACGACAAACGAGATATTTGTCTCGGAGGCACCTTGAGCACAGGCGATGACACTGATACCGCTTCGTCCTAAGGTACCGAACAGCTTACCAGCAATACCCGGCGTGTGTTTCATGTTTTCACCCACAATGGCGATCGTTGCCAGTCCGCTCTCAGCGTGCATGGGGAACATGGCACCCGTCTCGATTTCCTTGGCGAACTCTTGATTCAGTACTTCCACGGCAGCGGCAGCATCCTCATCGCGCACACCGATAGAGGTGGAGTTTTCTGAAGAAGCCTGTGACACCATGAATACTGAGATCCCCTTGTTAGCCAAGGTGGTGAAGATACGACGGTTCACACCGATCACACCCACCATAGAAAGACCTGTTACCGTGATCAGGGTGGTGCCTTTGATACTTGAAATACCCTTGATGGGCTTATTGTCGTCGTCAATCTTCTCTTTAATCAGCGTCCCTGGATGTTCAGGGTTAAAGGTGTTCTTCACCTTGATTGGAATATTCTTGACACAGACGGGGTAGATGGTCGGTGGGTAGATCACCTTGGCACCGAAGTTACAAAGCTCCATGGCTTCCACATACGACAGTTCGTTGATGGTATAGGCCGATTTGATTACCTTAGGATCGGCAGTCATGAAGCCGTCCACATCCGTCCAGATCTCCAGAATCTCTGCTTCCAAGGCGGCTGCAATGATGGCGGCCGTGTAGTCTGAACCTCCCCGTCCGAGATTGGTAGTCTCGTGACTGTCTCTGTCTCTTGCAATGAACCCGGGAACCACATATATTGCCTTCTGCGGTACAGCAGTACCGTTAATGGCCGGACTGAATGCTTCCTTCACGAGTTTTACGGTCAGTTCAGAATCAAGAGTATGTTTTCCGTTCTTCTTCTCCGTGCGGATGAAGTCACGGGCATTCATACGTACACCATTCTTGACGAGCGAGGCAACAATGTTCGAACTCAGACGCTCACCATACGAAACGATGGCATCCAGCGTCTTCCCGCTGAGGTCGTGAATCAGGAACACTCCATAGTAGATACTTCTCAGCTGTTCGAAGAGAGCATCTACCTTATTAAATAAATCTACGCGTTTCTTGTTGTCGGTGATAATGGTGTCGATCATTTGATGATGGCGTGTGACCATCGCATCATATTCCTCTTTCCACCGTTCGTCACCTTGAAGGGCTATCTGTGAGGTTGCTATCAGCTCATCGGTGATGCCGTCTAAAGCGCTTACTACTACTACGACAGGTTGCGTCCGAGCCTCTGCCTCTACAATTCTCTTTAAGCTTAAAATGCTTTTCACGGAACCTACGGACGTTCCGCCAAATTTCAAAACTTTCATTTCTGATTTAATACATTTGAGCGCCCTCTAACGGATGAGGGATGTTGCTCGGTTAAAATTCGGATGCAAAAGTAGTAAGAATAATCCGTATTGACAACAAATTGTATGAAAAAAAGTACAAACGACATAAAACTTATGGATGAATTTTGTATTTTGCTGTCTTTTCATTATCTTTGCATCCCAAAAGAGTATTCAAATACATGCAACATATAAGGAATTTTTGTATCATCGCCCATATCGACCATGGGAAATCAACACTTGCCGACCGTCTGCTGGAGTACACTAAAACAATCCAGATTACGGAAGGACAGATGCTTGATGACATGGAACTGGAGAAAGAACGGGGTATCACCATCAAGAGTCATGCCATCCAGATGGAATATGACTATGCAGCGGAACCTGATCAGGAGGTGAAAAGTGGGAAATATACGCTAAATTTGATCGATACTCCGGGACATGTGGACTTTTCCTACGAGGTGTCGCGCAGTATTGCTGCTTGTGAAGGAGCCTTGCTCGTGGTGGATGCCACGCAGGGTGTGCAGGCGCAGACAATCTCTAATCTCTATATGGCCATCGATCACGACCTGGAAATCATTCCGGTGATTAACAAGATCGACATGCCCAGTGCTATGCCTGATGAGGTGGAGGATGAGATCGTGGAACTGATCGGCTGCGACCGCAAGGATATTATCCGGGCCAGTGGTAAGACAGGCGAGGGCGTGGAGGAGATCTTGAAAGCCGTCGTGGAGCGCATCCCTTGTCCGAAAGGTGACCCGCAGGCTCCGTTGCAGGCGCTGATTTTCGACTCCGTCTTTAACTCGTTCCGCGGTATCATTGCCTATTTCAAGATCGAGAACGGCAGTATCCGCAAAGGTGACAAGGTAAAATTCTTCAACACGGGCATGGAATATGATGCCGATGAGATTGGTGTGCTGAAGATGGACATGATTCCACGACATGAACTCGGTACAGGGGATGTAGGCTACATCATCAGTGGTATCAAAGACTCAAAAGAGGTTAAAGTGGGTGATACTATCACACATATCGCACAACCTTGCGACAAAGCCATCGAGGGGTTTCAGGAGGTGAAACCGATGGTGTTCGCGGGTGTCTATCCCATCGACCCCACGGATTATGAGAACCTGCGTGCTTCGTTGGAAAAGCTACAACTGAATGATGCCTCGCTGACATTCACACCAGAGTCGTCAGTGGCTCTTGGCTTCGGCTTCCGCTGCGGTTTCCTGGGCTTACTACACATGGAGATTGTACAGGAACGGCTTGACCGTGAATTCAACATGGATGTGATCACCACGGTACCCAACGTGTCGTACATGGTGTATGACAAGCAGGGCGGTAGCAAGGAAGTGCACAACCCGTCGGGACTGCCCGACCAGACGATGATCGATCATATCGAGGAACCGTATATCCGTGCCAGTATCATCACCGCCAGTACCTTCATCGGACCGATCATGAAATTGTGCCTTGACAAACGGGGTGAGCTGATCAACCAGGAATATGTAAGCGGTAACCGTATTGAACTGCATTTCATGCTACCTCTGGGTGAGATTGTCATTGATTTCTACGACAAATTGAAGAGTATCTCGAAAGGATATGCCTCGTTCGACTACCATATCGACAGCTATCGACCGTCACGACTCATCAAGTTGGATATTCTGCTGAACGGAGAACCGGTGGATGCACTCTCCACACTCACCCATGCCGACAATGCTGTGGCTTTCGGAAGAAGGATGTGTGAGAAACTGAAGGAACTGATCCCAAGACAGCAGTTCGATATCGCCATCCAGGCAGCCATCGGGGCGAAGATTATTGCACGTGAAACGGTAAAGCAGGTTCGCAAGGATGTGACGGCCAAGTGCTATGGTGGCGACGTAAGCCGAAAACGCAAACTGTTGGAGAAACAAAAGAAAGGAAAGAAACGAATGAAGCAGATTGGTAACGTGGAGGTTCCGCAGAAGGCATTCCTTGCCGTGCTGAAACTCGATTAACCTTTTCTGCTTATATATCTATTAACTTGAAAACTTTTTGAACAAACTTCAAATCCAATAAGGAGGATTATCATGAAAGAACTGACAAACACAACGAGAGACATTGCACGAGAGCTGGCACGCAAATACAGTACGATGACACACGATGAACTGGACATCCTGGAGAGTGTGCTGGTTCCGAGGAAATATGCGAAGGGTGAAACGGTACTCGCAGAGGGAGATATCTGCGACAGCATTATCTATATTGACAAAGGACTACTGCGCCAATTCTATATTAAGAATGGTAAGGAGGTGACGGAGTATCTGGCTGTAGAAGGAACAATCATGATGTCGATAGAGAGTCTGTTCAAAGAAGTGCCGTCCGTGCAGCAGATCGAGGCCATCGAGCCGACCATTGTGTATGAGTTGCCAAAGAAAAGACTGGAAGAGGTTGCTCTGCACAATGTGAATATCCAGATCCTCTACAGGAAAATATTGGAAGAGTCGCTGATAGTCTCTCAGGTGCATGCAGACCTGGTGCGTTTCGAGAGTGCCGAAAACCGCTATCGTCGTATGTGCAAGCTATCCCCGCAGGTAGCCCTGCGTGCCCCTTTGTTGTTTATTGCCAGTTATCTGCAGATGACACCTGAGACTTTAAGCCGAGTAAGGAGCACCGTCTTACTCGATTAGTCTCCACTCCACACTTTTCACTTATTACTTGTTACTTTTATCAGGCCTCCTGATAGAGGTAACGTTTGATGCTTTTTTTCGGAGTCTTGGCAAACTCATCCTCATGGATGCGAATGGCAGAAATCTTGCAATAGGCGGGGAGAGTTGTATTGATCTCTTGTCGGTTCTGTTCCATGATCTTTTCGATATCCTCGTTGCTCAGTCCTAAGTTCTTGGCCTCATCGAAGTCTGGGAACACCAGTCCGATCAGCTTGTCTTCTTTCTGGATCACAATGCTCTCCACCACCAAGGCCATGGAGTTCAGCTTATCCTCGATCTCTTCGGGATAGATGTTTTGTCCGTTGGCACTGAGTAGCATGTTCTTCGAGCGTCCTTTGATGAAGACATTCCCTTCACTGTCCATTGTTCCTAAGTCACCTGTGTGGTACCAACCCTCACTGTCAAGTGTCTGGGCTGTGGCTTCCTCATTCTTGTAATAGCCTAACATCACGTTCAGTCCGCGGGCAAGTATCTCACCGGGAACATTCTCGGGATCACTGCTGTTAATTTTCACCTCCATGTGAACAACAGCCTTTCCACATGAGCCCGGCATGAAGTGGTGCCAGTCCTCATAACAGATAATCGGCGCGCATTCGGTAGCACCGTATCCTACTGTGTATGGGAAATCTATTCGATGGAGAAACTGCTCCACTTCCTGGTTGAAGGCAGCGCCGCCGATAATCACCTCCTCGAAGTTTCCGCCGAAAGCCTGCACCACCTGTTCGCAGATCTTCTCGCGTACTTTTTTATTTATAACCGGCATATTCAACAGCAGACGCATGCGGTTGTTCTGGATCTTCGGGAACACCTTCTTCTTGATGATCTTCTCAATGATCAGCGGTACGGCAATGATGATAGCCGGACGGATGTCAGCGAAGGCCTGGGCGATGATAGCGGGGGAGGGGACACGTGTGAGATAAAAAACATGACACCCATGGAGGAACTCAAAGATGAATTCGAAAGCCATGCCGTACATGTGTGCCATGGGGAGAATGCTGATGGTGTTATTACCCTTCTTGATGGCCTTTCCCAATACTATCTCAGCAAAGTCGTAGTTGCTCCACAACGCCCTGTAGGGAATCATCACACCCTTGGAGAATCCCGTGGTACCACTGGTGTAGTTGATCAGTGCCAACTGGTTCGGATCATCATCCAAATAATAGTTCACATGCTCCTTCCTGAAATACTTAGGATATTTCTTTCCAAACATCTCGTTCAAGTGCTCACGAGCATAGGTGAGCTTATCCGTACGTGAGACAACAATACTGTAGTCTGGAATATAGATGATTCCTTCAAGGGCGGGCATCTTCGTTGCATCGATCGTGGTGGCCACCACATCGCCCACAAAGAGCAACTTGGCCTCACTGTGGTTCACGATGTTGTGCACCTGATCGGCCGTGAACTCATGGAGGATGGGTACTCCCACAGCACCATAGGTAAGTGTGGCAAGGAAAGCAACGGCCCAGTTCGCACTGTTCCTACCACATAAAGCAATTTTATCACCTTTCTTCACACCACTGTTTTCGAACATGATATGGAGCTTTTCTATTTTGCGGGCTACGTCATGGTATTGTAAGGTCGCTCCCTTATAATCAGTCAGTGCATCAAGATCCCAGTTGTCAATGATGCTCTTCTGGATGATCGCATTAAAACTTGGCACTTGCATACGATATAGTATTGATTGATTAGTATTTTCGTTTGATTACTGATAGAGATATCGTTTGATACTCTTCTTCGGTGTCTTGGCAAACTCCTCATGATGGATCTCAATGGCAGAGATTTTGCAATAAGCGGGAAGAGACTGGTTTAGGGCGTTACGGTTCTGTTCCATCACTCCTTCAATCTCGTCCTCAGAGAATCCCATGCTCTTGGCTTCATCATAGTCAGGATGTACCAAAGCATATAGACGTTCTGCCCGTTGCACGATGACACATTCCGATACTAGCGCCATCGAATTGAGTTTGTCCTCGATCTCCTCGGGGTAGATATTTTGTCCGCTGGCACCCAGGAGCATATTCTTAATCCGTCCTTTAATAAAGACATGCCCGTCTGAACTCATCAAGCCCTGATCCCCTGTGTGATACCAGCCTTCGTCATCCAGAGCCTGACTCGTGGCTTCCTCATTCTTATAGTAGCCGAGCATCACATTGGTGCCTCGGGTGAGAATCTCACCCAGCTCATTCTCAGGATCTCGGCTGTTAATCTTCACTTCCATGTGGTCAACGGCTGTTCCGCATGATCCTGGAACGAAGTCATGATAGTCGCTGTAGGTGATCAGCGGTGCACATTCCGTAGCACCATAACCCACAGTGAAGGGGAACTCAATGCTGTAAAGGAAACTTTCCACCTCCTGATTCAGTGCGGCACCTCCGATAATAACTTCATAGGCATTACCGCCAAATGCCTGATACACCTGTTCGCAGATTCTCTGCTTCACCTTCTTGCTCACTACGGGCATGTTCAGAAGCAGGCGAACAACATTATTCTGAATCTTGGGGAATACATTCTTGCGGATAATCTTCTCTATGACAAGTGGCACAGATATCACCACGGCGGGCTTAATGTCTGCAAATGCCTGAGCGATGATGGCCGGACTTGGCAGACGGGTGAGGAAGAACAAATGACAGCCATGACAGAAGCCGAAGATAAACTCGATGGCCAATCCATACATGTGCGCCATGGGTAGGATGCTCAGCATGTTACTGCCCGACTTGAAATGGCTACCCAGTCTGTTCAAACAGAAATCCAAATTGCCCCAGATGGCACGGTAGGGGAGCATCACTCCCTTGGAGAACCCTGTGGTACCACTGGTGTAGTTGATAAGTGCCAGCTCTTCCGGGGTATCGTGGTGGTAGCATACATGCTCTTTACGGAAATACTTGGGATATTTCTGTCCGAACATTGCATTTAGGTGTTCCCGAGCATAGTTCAGACTGTCGGTTCTGCTGACGAGCAGGGAGAAGTCAGGCATATAAACAATGCCTTCCAATTGGGGCATGGCTTTCTCGTCAATCATCGTGGCTACCACATCGCCCACGAAGAGAAGCTTCGACTCACTATGGTTGACGATATTGTGAATCTGTTCTGCATTGAACTCATGAAGGATGGGGACGACTACAGCACCATAACTGAGTGTTGCCAAAAAGGTGACAGCCCAATGAGCACTGTTACGACCACATACGGCTATCTTGTCTCCTTTCTTCACGCCACTGTTCTCGAACAGGATATGTAGCTTCTCAATCTTCCGTGCTACATCTTTATATTGCAGAGTGGCCCCTTTGTAGTCGGTCAGGGCATCTTGATCCCAGTTCTTGATAATGGATTGCTCAATGTATGAATTGAAACTTATTGTAGATTCCATTGCACAATTTTCAAAATTTTGTGCAAAGGTAACTCTTTATCTGCACAATTCCAAAAAAAATGTGCAATATTTTACAGAAAGATATTGTTTTCTACAAAAACCAAGGAAATAATGGGCGTTTCCTTTTATTTGAAGCAAAGAAAATGATTACTCATACCTCATGGACTTCGCAGGATGGATATGTGAGATGAGGTAGCTGGGAGCTATGAGTACGAAGACGCTCACGAGAAGGGTGACAAGATTGATCAGAATGATGATGGGGATGTTCAGTTCCACGGGAACAGTGCTGACATAATAGGTACTGGGGTCGAGCTTGATGATTCCCGTAAACTGCTGAAAGAGGATCAGTCCGATACCGATCACGTTTCCGATCAGCATACCCTTTCCAATGATGAAAACAGCGAACCATAGGAAAGTATGTCTGACTGTCTTGTTCTTAGCCCCTAAGGCCTTCAGTACACCAATCATATTAGTACGTTCAAGGATGATGATGAGGAGTCCGCTAATCATAGTGAAGCCAGCGACACAGACCATAAGTGCAAGGATAATCCACACATTTAGGTCGAGGAGGTCGAGCCAGGAGAAGATCTGCGGGTAGTTCTCCTGGATGGTGGTGGATGAATAGGTAGCGCCATAACGGTCAACTGAGCGGTTCACACGATGGGAAAGAATATCTTCTACTTCATCAAGACGGCTGAAGTCGGCTACTGTCAGTTCTGCTCCGCTGGCTTGATCTCTTTCCCAACTATTCAGTTTGACGGCAGAGTATAAGTCAATGAAGCACATTACCTTATCAAACATTGTAAGATTTGTCTGATAAATTCCCACGATAGTGTATCTTCGCGGTCGTACCTGATCATTATTGAAAAAATAAGCGAAGATCCGGTCACCGGCATGCAGATGCAGCTGATCAGCTATCATCTTCGAGATTACAATCTGTTGCTTACTGGCTTGGTCGCTGAACACCGGGAAATGACCTTCCACCATATTCTGATGTATAAAGGTGGTGTCGTATTCCTCAGCCACCCCTTTGAACATCACGCCAAGGAAATCAGAATCGGTCTTGAGAATACCCTGTTTCATCGCATAGCGCTGCACCTTCTCAACCCCTTTGATGCTCTTCAGTACCTTCATCATACTGTCACCCATTTCTATGGGATACTGGTCATTCCCCTGTAGGGTCGTGTAGTCTCCCACGGTAATATGACTGCCGAAGCCAATTACCTTGTCACGGATGGTATGTTTAAAGCCAAAAACCACACTTACCGAGATAACCATCACGGCCAGTCCGATGGCTACACCCAGGGTAGCAATACGAATGACAGGACGACTCACCTTATGTTTGTCGCCCTGATCGTTGTAGATCTTCCTTGCTATGTATAAAGGAAAATTCATCGTTTATCCTTCCACTCTGCCCGGATAAGCCTCCAATGCCTTTCGCAGGATGAAAAGCGCCCTGTTCAGGTCTTCTTTCTTCAACACATAGGCAATACGAACCTGATCGATGCCTGCGCCAGGCGTTGTATAGAAGCCGCTGGCAGGAGCCATCATCACCGTCTCTCCCTCGTATTCGAAAGACTCCAGACACCAGCGACAGAACTTTTCACTGTCGTCAACAGGTAACTTCGCCACGGTATAGAAGGCGCCCATGGGAATAGGTGAATAGACACCAGGGATGCGGTTCAGTCCATCGATCAGACATTTACGACGTTCTACATATTCATCATACACCTCCCGGAGATACTCTTCGGGGGTGTCGAGTGAGGCCTCTGCCACAATCTGTCCGATAAGGGGAGGAGAGAGGCGTGCCTGACAGAATTTCATTACCGCCTGTCGGATCTCTTGGTTCTTGGTGATCAATGCACCGATACGGATACCGCACTCGCTATATCGTTTCGATACGGAGTCGATCAGCACAACGTTTTGTTCGATGCCTTCCAGATGACAGGCACTGATATAGGGAGAACCAGTATAGATATACTCACGATACACCTCATCGGAGAAGAGGTAAAGGTCGTATTTCTTCACCAGGTCTCGAATCTGGTTCATCTCCCGTCGGGTATAGAGATAGCCCGTCGGGTTATTAGGATTACAGATCAGGATAGCCCGTGTGCGCTCATTGATCAGTTCCTCGAACTTCTCCACCTTAGGCAGGGAGAATCCTTCCTCAATGGTGGTGGCGATGGTACGGATCTTGGCACCGGCAGAGATAGCAAAGGCCATATAGTTGGCGTATGCCGGCTCGGGCACGATGATTTCATCACCCGGATTCAGACATGACATAAACGCGAAGAGCACCGCCTCGGATCCTCCGCACGTAATGATGATGTCATCGGCACTGACGTTAATATCGTATTTCGCGTAATAGTCAACCAGTTTCTCTCGATAGCTGAGATAGCCTTGCGAGGGTGAATACTCCAAAATGTTGCGGTCAACATTCTTGATCGCATCAAGCGCCACTTTCGGTGTGGGCAGGTCAGGCTGACCGATATTGAGGTGATATACCTTTGTCCCGCGTTTCTTTGCTGCTGCGGCCAGAGGTGCTAGTTTCCTGATTGGACTTTCTGGCATTTCCAATCCGCGCACTGATATTTGAGGCATCTTATTGATTTTTACTAATTCGTTGCAAAATTACGATAAAAAGATATAATCACAAAGGATTTTCCTGATTAATTGAAGAAATTCCATGATACGCCAAGTCTGAGAATCATCCCGTTCTGCGGATAATGGGGTACAAAGAAGCGTTCCCCACCGCTGCCTGCATTCACATGACTCATCATCACGAAGAAGCGAGTGTGCTTCAGGTGCATATTGGCATAAACGTTAATGATGGGGTAGTTACCCAGTTCGACACTATTCTCACCATTGTCCTGAATGGTATACTGTCCTAACAGCGGACTATAGTCTGGAGCATAGTATTTCGTGAAGTACCTGATATCGGCACCGAGGTCAACCCTTAGCACACGAGCAATCTTAAAGCGTAGGAACAGATTACTGTAAATATTCAGCTTCGGAACAGGCAATACCTTCTCATCACTCGTTTGTTGGTAGGTAACCTGACTCTCCCAGTTCAGCGGTCCTAACGTAAAGTCCTGACTCAGCTGTAAGGTGAGCATGCTCAGACTTTCGGAATGCTGTTTTACACTTACGGTGTTAGCCGTCCTTTTCTCATCTGTTATGCTATATTGCTGGGCGAAATAAACATGGTTCTTCAGTCCGTCGATCGCCACGCGCAGTCGTGTACGCGTCTTCTGGTAAGAGAACAGTCCTTCTATCCGTGTACGAATCTCCTTGTCGAGACTTCCTCCTTCTTCCTTTCCGCCATGATCCCACCATAAGTGCTTGGAGTGAAAGTTCCGTTGGTAGAAGGTGGGCTGCAGACTATAAAAGAATCCTTTGGCAGCTAGCTGCACAGTGTCACCGAAGAGTCTGAAGTTCAGGTCTGCTGCCACATCAAGCTTCAGCTGTCCAGCATCCTCACCGGTGAGCCAGCTTTCCAGTGTCGCATTGTAATGAAGTAGGGTACCTTCAGTCTTACTGATCTGTCCGCCGATGCTCAGGTTGTGCTCATTGAACGAGCGGAACGCAGAGATACTGGTATCAGGCATGGAGAAGTGCCGCAGTTCGGAGCTGATGAATGCTTTCAGTCCTGCCTTGGCCCATTTGTTGAATCCTTCCAGCAATGAGAGGGCGAAGGTGTTCTTGACATCAAGATGGCGCATCTTGTCATAGATACTGTCGCCTCCCAGTTCCTCATTATCCAAATAGGTATTGAGATAGTAATTCTCGGGAGTGGCATAGGCCTGGTAGATCCTGCGGTAGTTGTCAAGCTGGAGGGTATGGATGAAACTGGTCACGGGTACAAATTCGTTCTTTATCCATGCCGTATCCTCGGCATTCTTTTTTTCCAGGGCCAGCAGACTGTCAGCCATCACCTTATTCACAGCGATACGTCCAGTGTCGGCAGGCAGGGCATCAGCGGGCTCATCACCCATGATCTTCGCCCCGTCTGGACGACCAGAGTAGGTGTTTCCTCCACTCTCTTTCTCTTCATACGACCGTCCGTCGCGTCTGGCCTGTTTTCTGGCTTTCTCCTTCGCCTCCCGTTCCGCTTTCTCTTTCTCTGCAGCGAGGGCAAACTTCTTCGCCTCGATCTCCTCCTTGGTCATGGGCACCTTCCGGTTGAAGCCGATGTTATAGCGGTGGGTGAGGAACACATGTTGGTTGTCATTACGGTTCCAGTTCTGTTCCAAGACGGTAGGGATTTCATCGGTTCTGAACGTCTCGCGGTAGATCTCGGGATGTGCTACATATTCATCATTGGTAATACCACCGTTCTCAGTCACTTTCTGGTGGTTCGTCGAGAGCAGCAGCTGAGCTTCGTAGCGATCACCTAAATAGGAACCCCACAGACTGTAGTTGAAATGGGCTGTACTCTGGTTCTGGTAGTAGCCTCTCCCATAGAAATAGTCAAACTTGAATCCAGCGCCAATCCGTTTCCCCGCATTCACAGCGAACATCGCCTTGAGATGATCCTCACCCACGTTCTTATCACCGCATTCGTCATAGGAAACATTCGTGACCGGTGAGTAAGTATTCGTAAAATGGAACTGGTCGATGGGTGTGATGAAGAAATCATAGGGTTGGGTGAACATAAACTGTTCAGGCATATTCTGGTCGATGAAAATTCTGTTAATGCGAGGAGAGCCGAGGTTTCCAAGGGTGTTGTACTCTCCACGCAGACCGTTGGTGAACACGGTATTCATGTACATGTGAGGCATCGTGTCGGGTAGGGCTGCAATACGGTCGCCGAAGCGTTTATCGACAGTCCACACCTTCAGTCCTTTGGGAATCTCCTTATTCTTATTCAGGGAATCTTTATTGTTCGATGTGCTCCTGCTGCCTACCCGTGAGATATCCCCACGGTCGTCTATCTGGAAACGCTCATCCTGTGCCGTGGCGGTAGTAACCAGGCACAGTACAAACAGTAAGATGCTAATTAATCTCCTCATTTTATTTCAGCAGGCGGAATACACATTCCACCATTTTAAAGAACATCGCTACGAGGATCACCACGGTGCCAATGGTCTTACTCTGATAGAAATAGAGCAAGACGCCGATGACGGCTCCGATCATGAACACCACGTTCAAAATCTGACGCAACTGCAAGTATTTATCCTGTTTCTCTTCCTCGTTGTCTCTTGAATGATAGCGCATAAAAGTTATGAATTGAGGGTGTTCTTAATAGATTCAAACAGATAGTCCTTACGATCGATGGTCTTGCGGCGGAACTTGGCAGACCCCTTGTACAACTTAGTCTTCTTCTTGTTCAGCGCATATTCGTCAGTGATCCACTCCTCTGCGGTATAGGCGAATCCCTTACCGTCACGTTCCTCTTCGTAGCGATAGCGCAGCCGTTTCATATCGACCTTCACGTGCTGATCATTGCATGTAACAATGAGGGTATAAAGGAACTTCGTACGGTCAAGGGCCAGGAACACGTTCTTGAACACCAACCATTCCCTGATGCTGGCGGCAATGATGTGCTCTTGTTTGTTCACCAGAGAAACAGCGCTACCCTCAAGTTGGTTCTCCTCGTTGGTGAGGTTGGTCAGATATCGCATCATGATTTCGTAAATCTGCTGTGCGTCCTTTCCTGGTACGTCGAGATCGAGGGTCCAGCATACCTCACCGTTAACAACAGGTACGGCTCCTTCCAGATACTTGGGGTCCTCAGTAGTTACTTCCTTGACTTTCTGTTCTTTCGTATTGTCTTGTATGTCGGGTCTTTCCCAGACATTCTGTGCGATGCCGGCCAGCGGCAGGCTCAGCATCAACCCTAACATGATTTTCCTCATAATCGTTGTTTTGTTTGCAAAATTAGTAAATAATGCCCGATTACAAACCGATTAAGCATAATTTAACTATTAATATTTCATGTTTCGCAAGTACATGAGATACTTTCTTGCAGACATGCCACATGGTACTCCCCACATCAGAGGGAGGAAAGCTTTTGGCGCACAGATAATCGGAAAAACTCATAATTCTTTTGGTTTTTCACTCACTTATTCGTACTTTTGCAAGGAAAATCCAAATCATGGTATGACATCAAAGACTAACCTTCTCATATTAATAGCTTTTCTCTGTATGCCGCTGACAATGACATACGCTGGAAACGATTCGTGGGAGCTCCTCAAAGGAGCCATCCCAAAGGATGTCCGCTGGCACAACGGCAGGGATCACGGAAACATCGATGAAGTGGTCAATCTCCGACAGAACACGGTCACCCGTTACCGCTACGGTGACGATGAGCTGCTGGTGGTGCGGAACAAGAAGACGAGGAAGCTTATCGATGTCTTCCGCCGCCTGAGCGAATCTGTGTCTGTTGTGGAAGAGTTACAGGAGTCACTCCTGGAACTCTATGCCGGTGTGTATCAGAACGAAAAGGGTATGTCGGTCTTCGGTAAGGTGAAGCTGAACAGTGGGGAACGTTATGACGGTGATCCCGGCAGTGAGCTACATTTCGAATGGTCTGAGGACTATTCCCATGTGGTGTTCTCCGATATGCTGGTATGGGGTGAACATCGCATTCAGCAGGTGAATGCCCCACCTAATGCCCCTCCCGGATGGGGGGGCGCTGGTGCTTTCACAGGTCCTACGTTCTGGCTCCTCCATTACAGTGAGAAAGGACTGGAGGTGCTGGAGACGCAACAAGGCATCAACAGTCCTACCTATCCTGATTTTGGTACTCGTTTTGTGTTGAAGAAGATTCGCGGACCTTATGACTTCGATACCTCCCCGTGGGCGATCGTGATTGTCAGGCCCCTCAACCGACTGATGCTCAGTCGGCTGAGTAACCGTCAGTTAGACGATATCATCTCCGATATCAAGAAACGCCATGCTGATGGATCCTCCCTTTCTCCCTTAGAGAAACTGAATCTGGAACTGGTGCGCACCGTACGCAATGAGAAATAAAAAAACGCTCAAACGAGCGTTTTTTTATATCACTTCAATTCCCTGTTGCTTGCAAAGTTCCAAGCTCATTTCTTTCAACTTGAACTTCTGGATCTTGCCGGATCCCGTCAGCGGGAACTGATCGATGAAGAACACATACTTAGGAATCTTGTAACGGGCAATCTTACCACGGCAGAACAGCTGCACGTCTTCGGCCGTCATCTGTGCCCCTTCTTCGAGGATGATGAAGGCACCAACGGCCTCTCCATATTTCTTTGAAGGTACAGCAGCCACCTGAACGTCGCGAATGCCAGGCATGTGATAGAGGAATTCCTCGATCTCACGCGGGTAGATATTCTCACCACCGCGGATGATCATGTCCTTGATGCGTCCCGTGATCTTGTAGAAGCCCTGCTCATCTTTTACGCCCAAGTCACCTGAATGGAGGTATCCGTTCTTGTCGATGACCTCTGCTGTAGCCTCTGGGTTCTTGTAGTAGCCTTTCATCACATTGAAGCCTTTACAGCACATCTCACCCTGTACACCCACAGGACATTCCTTGCCCGTCTCTGGGTCAAGAACCTTCACATCTACGAAGGGGAAGTCGCGCCCTACTGTGGTGCAACGCTGCTCGAAAGTATCGTTCAGACAAGTCTGTGTCATACCAGGCGAGCTCTCAGTGAGTCCATACACACTGGTAATGGTCATATACATTTTCTCGCTCACCTGCTTCATCAGTTCCACAGGACAGAGAGAACCCGCCATGATACCTGTCCTCAGACAGGTGAGGTCGAACATATCGAACATCGGGTGATTCAGTTCGGCGATGAACATCGTAGGCACGCCATACACAGCGGTACACCTTTCTTTATGAATAGAGGCGAGTACCACCAACGGGTCGAATTTCTCCACCATCACCTCTGTACAACCATGGGTCAGACAGTTCATGGTGGCGAGCACCACTCCGAAGCAGTGGAACAGGGGTACACAGACACAAAGTTTGTCTTCGGAAGTAAAGCCCATGTTCTCACCTGTAAAGAAACCGTCGTTAGCAATGCCATAGTGCGTCAGCATCACACCCTTGGGGAACCCCGTCGTACCAGACGTATATTGCATGTTGCAGACATCATGACACATCACCTTACTCTTCATCTCGTTGAGTTTCTCATCCTCGATGTTCTGTCCCAACAGCAGCAATTCTGCCGTATTGTACATTCCTCGGTATTTCTCCATGCCAATGAACACCACGTTTTTCATGTAGGGGAACCGCTTACTGTTCAGATGACCGCGCTCGCAGTTCTTCAACTCAGGCAGCATCGTGTAAGTCATATCTACATAGTTACAGTCCCATGTGCCATCGGTGATGCAGAGCACTTCCATGTCAGAGTCTTTGCACAGATACTCCAGTTCGCTCTGCTTGTAGTTCGTATTCACTGTCACCAGTACGGCGCCGATCTTCGCGGTGGCATAGAGGAAGGTAAGCCAGTCGGGCACATTCGTTGCCCAGATACCCACATTCGATCCTCTTTTTACGCCAATGGCGATCAAACCCTTGGCGAGGTTATCCACGCGTTCATTGAACTTGCTCCAGGTGAAACGCAGGTCACGATCACTATAAACGATATATTCCTTATCGGGTGTAGTCTCAGCCCAGTATTCGAGCCACTGACCTAAAGTACGCTCATGAAGGGTATATCCTGCAGAGCCAGTCTCAGCAGGATATGTTCTGTCTGGCAGAGGTCTGCCAGCCATATCCAATTTGATCTTCTTAGCTTCCATCCTTCAACTCTTCAATTCTTCAACTCTTCAATTCTTCAATTCTTTCAGAATGGTATATAAATTAAAGCTAAGATTTTGGCCGATTTCCCAGGAGCTCCATGTAGGTGATGCTTCACAATCGAGTCGTAATAGATCGAGTCGCCTTCTTTCAGCAGATACTTCTCCTTCCCGTATTCCACTTCCACTTCACCTTCCATGACATAGATGAACTCCTCACCTTCATGGGCGGAGAGCTTGTAATCAAGACTCTCAGTAGGGTTGATATCGATGATGAAAGGCTCCATGTGGCGACCTGCCTTCTGCTGGGCAAGCGGATGATAGTCCATGTGCTTGCGAGCATCCGTCGCTCCGTTGGAGAAACTGATGCTACGCTCACGCTCTCTGTCCTCTGCGCGACAAACCACAGGTCCTATCGCATCGTTATCATCCATAAAGGTACCTAGGCGAACACCCAATGCCCTGGCGATTTTGATCAGCGGACCTAACGATGGGAGGTTCTGATCATTTTCGATGGATGCGATCTGTTCTACCGACAGACCGCTACTTTCAGCGATCTCCTCGATGCTGAGGTTTTTTGATTCTCTGATTCCCTTGATTTTGGAACCGACGAGTGTGTTATTTTGGTTCATCATGAACAAATTTTATAACAGTTTATTATTTTCGGCCGCAAAGATACGAAAAAATGAGAGAAAAGAGAAAGAAAAATCTGTTTTTCTTTACTACCCGATTGCAAGTAACTTCGGCTAAGCCGGGTTACGTATAATCGAGAGCAGAACAAAATATAATCTTTTATTTTTTCTTTGGGATGCCCTTACGGGCATAAATCCAAGAAAAACTCACCAAAATCTATCATTATATTTATGGTTATTTGTTTGATTTTGTTTAGATTATGTATAATTTCTCGCCGAAGGCGACCCCTAATGCCACTCCATTTATCAGCCTTTCTCTACTCATCCATGAAAACAGAACTGGCCACAGTCATTGGCGCTTAGCATAGCGAAAGTAGGGTCATGAACCTAACAAGTCATCCGAAAGACGGGCGGATTACATGAATTCTGTGGAAACCTTTTGTGGTTTCAATTATTTTTCATACCTTTGTCGTTGGATTCAACCCTAAAAAGAGAAACGTATGCAGAACGGATTTATCACAGTGGCTGCTGCCATTCCCCAGGTGAGGGTGGCAGACTGCATCTACAACACACAACAGATAGAGAGTATGATTGCCCAGGCTGAAGGGAAGGGCGTCGAAGTGATCGTATTCCCGGAACTGTCGATCACAGGCTATACCTGTCAGGACCTCTTCCGTCAGCATGCGCTGATCGAACAGGCCGAGACTGCAGTGATGATGCTCCTCGACTTTACGCGCAAGCTCGACGTGATTGCCATCGTGGGACTCCCCGTGGTGGTGGGTGACTTGTTGTTGAACTGTGCTGCCGTGATTCAGAAAGGGGATCTGCTGGCGTTGATCCCCAAAACCTACCTGCCGAACTACAGTGAGTTTTACGAGAAACGTTGGTTCGCGTCGTCACAAGACCTGCGTCCCACGGAGATCCGTTTCGCCGGCAACCGTATCGTGGTGTCACCTGAGCCGCTGCTCATTCGTACCTGTGATGGTGCAATGCTGGGTATCGAGATCTGTGAGGATGTATGGGCACCGGCTCCGCCCAGTAACCATCTGGCCCTGGCAGGTGCCGACCTGATCTTCAATCTCTCTGCCAGTGATGAGCTCATTGGTAAGCATGAGTATCTGAAAGCCCTGCTGGCACAGCAGAGTGCCCGTACCATCACGGGCTATGTCTATAGCGGCTGTGGCTTTGGCGAGAGTACTCAGGATGTGGTGTATGGAGGTAATGCGATGATTTACGAGAATGGTAAGCTGCTCACCGAGGCAGAGCGTTTCTCGATGAATCCGCAGATCATGGTGACACAGATCGATATCGAACGACTACGGGCAGAGCGGCGCACGAACAGTACCTACGTGAATGCGCAGCGTGGCTATACGGCCGTCATCAAGGATGGTCATTCCATCATGCCGCGTGACTTCGTCCTGTTACGTGATATCGATCCCCATCCGTTCATTCCCAATGACAGTGATATGGCGAAGAGCTGTGAGGAGATCCTGAATATCCAAGTTAGCGGACTGGCCAAGAGAATGGTGCATACCCATAGTAAGAATGTGGTGATCGGCATCAGTGGCGGACTGGACAGTACGTTGGCTTTGTTGGTATGTGTCAAGACTTTCGACCGTCTGGAGCTGTCACGCAAGGGCATCATCGGTGTGACCATGCCGGGCTTTGGCACCACCGACAGGACCTATCACAATGCCATTGCCCTGATGGAGAGTCTGGGAGTGACCATCAAGGAGATCAGCATTGCCAAGGCGGTGATGCAGCACTTCGAGGATATCGGTCATGACCCGAAGGTGCATGATGTGACCTACGAGAACTCTCAGGCCAGGGAACGTACGCAAATCTTGATGGACCTGACAAACAAATATGGCGGACTGGTGGTTGGAACGGGTGACCTCAGTGAGCTCGCTTTGGGATGGGCCACTTACAACGGTGACCACATGTCGATGTACGGCGTGAACGCCAGTGTGCCCAAGACTCTCATACAGTATATCGTGAGGTATGTGGCCTCCACGTTGGAGAAAGACGACAAGCAGGGTGCCGACATTCTGTTGGACGTGCTTGATACGCCGATCTCTCCAGAGCTGACACCTGCCGACGAGAAAGGGAATATACAGCAGAAGACAGAAGACCTGGTGGGACCTTACGAGCTGCATGACTTTTTCCTGTATTATTTCCTCCGCTTCGGCTTCTCACCCAGGAAGATCTTACTGCTGGCACAGCATGCCTTCAAGAACAGTTATGACGATGAGACAATCCGGCACTGGCTCACCACCTTCATCCGCCGCTTCTTCTCACAACAGTTCAAACGCTCCTGTCTGCCCGACGGTCCGAAGGTGGGTAGCGTGAGCTTGTCACCACGCGGTGACTGGCGCATGCCCTCGGATGCCATGAGTACGTTGTGGTTGGAGGAGTTGAAGTAATAAAGTTAATAATGAACATTAAAAATATCATATCTCTCATAGGAGCGATGCTCTTTTGTGCGTCGTGTTCTGACGATGACTCGTTCACGACCTCAACCTCCAACCTGCTGACGTTCTCCACCGATACGGTGAAGATGGACACGGTGTTTTCGAGGATTCCTAGCAGTATGCGCTCCTTCTGGGTGTTTAACCGTTCGGGCGACGGCATCCGCTGTTCGAATATACGACTGGCCAAAGGGAACCAGACGGGGTTCCGTGTGAATGTGGATGGTACATATTTAGGACAGACTGCCGGATTCCAGACGCATGATGTTGAGATCCGGAACAAGGACAGTATTCGCGTGTTTGTGGAACTCACCTCCGTGGATAACGGAAAGATGGAACCGCAGAAGATTGAAGATGACCTCGTGTTCACCTTGGAGAGTGGGGTGGAGCAGAAGGTGAACCTGAATGCCTTCACCTGGGATGCTGATATCCTCACCGATGTGGTGGTGAATGAGGATAGGGTACTCGACGGTGAGAAGCCCACGGTTATCTATGGGATGATTCGTGTGGAGGAGGGTGCCACCCTGCGAATTTCTGCTGGAAAGACTATCTATTTCCATAATAATGGCGGTCTTGATGTCTATGGCCGTCTGGTCACCGAGGGTACTGCGGAGAATAACGTCGTACTGCGTGGTGACCGTACTGACCGGATGTTCGATTACCTGCCATACGACATGGTGAGCGGACAGTGGCAGGGAATACATTTCCATGAGAGCTCCTACGACAATGTCATCGACTATACCGATATACATAGCACCTTCACGGGAATCGTGTGCGACTCGGCGGCCCTTGACCGTCAGAAGCTGACGATGCGGAACACCATCGTCCATAACTGTCAGGGTGCGGGCGTGACGATGAGACACTGTAAGGTGAGCATGGAGAACTGTCAGCTTACTAACACACTGGGAGCCTGTGTGGACATCCTGGGGGGTGACATCCTACTGAACCATTGTACGCTGGCACAGTTCTATCCCTTTGACAGTAACCGCGGTCCGGCCTTGTCGTTTGCTGCCGATGAGAAGAACCCGTTGGAGCGACTGCATTGTGAAAACAGTATTGTGACGGGCTATGCCGAGGATGTTGTGATGGGCAGTCAGAGCGACTCAGCCACTTTCGAATACCAGTTCGTGGCCACCGTGCTACGCACGCCAGAGATGGAAGATACAATACACTTCCATCAGGTAATATGGGAGGATGTGAAGGATACGGCGGCGGTGAGCGGTGAGAAGCATTTCAAGCTCATCGATATCGATAAGCAACGGTATGACTTCCACTTACTGCAGCGTTCTACCGCTGTAGGCATCGCTCAACCGTCATCTGCGCTCCCCCTTGACCGTGAAGGAACGCCCAGGGATGAGAAGCCAGATGCCGGATGCTATGAATGGAAAGAAGAAACTACTACCTAAGATATGGAAACAATTCAATTGAAGCAAAACATGTTGTTCTGTCGGTTTGACGAGCTGACAAACGACGAGCAGCAGCTGGTGAGAAAGGCGATGGATGCCACCGACAACAGCTATTCACCCTATTCAAAGTTCAGGGTAGGGGCTGCCATCCGTCTGGCTGACGGTAGGGAGATCATCGGTGCCAACCAGGAGAATGCTGCCTTTCCTGTGACGCTCTGTGCAGAACGTACAGCCATCTTTGCCGCACAGGCACAGTATCCTGACCAGCCGATCGTTGCCCTGGCCATTGCTGCCCGTAACGAGAACGGTTTCACGGTAGATCCCGTATCACCCTGTGGCTCATGCCGTCAGGTAATCTTAGAAATCGAGCAGCGTTACCACCAGTCGGTAAAGATCTACCTCTATGGTACACGTGGGGTGTATGTGATCAACACCGTACGCGACCTGCTGCCCCTCTGCTTTGTGGAAGAATCGATGCTATAAGGTAACCTCACATCCATCCTACAATCCGCACAGTTCCCGATAGGGACAGCTGGCGCAGAGGGAGCGGTCATCGGTAGGCAGGAAGGGATGAGTGGGTTCGAATATCTCTGTGAGCACCTGGTCAAGGTGTGCGTTGAACGTTTCCTCATAGGGTAGGATATCCATCATTTTCTCTCTCCCCATCCACAAGGTGGGATCATAGTTCTCGCCGGCCGTATGTTGGATGAAGAGCAGAGCTGGGGAGACAGGGAGGTTACTGCTGTTCAATTGGGGATGATGTCTCACGAAAAGGGAATAGAACAGGGTCTGCAGGTAGTAGTCGGCATGTTTCTTCGGTATGATGGGCTGTTCGAAGATCTCCTCCACACTGTAGATCTTCGTGGTGAGTGCCCTACTGCCTGTCTTGTAATCCACCACACGGATACGCTCTTTACCTGTGGCTTTATCCCTGACGAGGTCCAGACGGTCAATAATACCGCCCATCCGAATCCGTAAGACACCAGCCGTCGTACTTACTTCTTTCACATCTTCCACTTTCTTCTCCAGTCCGATGACATAGAAGGGAGCCAGTAGCTTGTCGATCTTCAACAGTCGTTTCAGGTATTGGATGATCACCTCACGGTTGATGAGATGCAGTCCGTTTAGCCTCTCCTCCATCTCCTCACGCGAAAGCGGTTCCGTCTTGAACACCTCTTCCTGGAAAGACTGATCCACCGCCCTTTCTATCTCCTCAGAATGTTTCTCTATATACTCGATATCTCCTGGCATTATGATCCTACTTTTTTCCATGTATTTCTCATAAAGCAGTTGTGAGGCTTTGTGGAAGATATTGCCGAAGGTACGGTTGTCGATAACATCCTCATCGAGGGAATCGGGTTCCTGGATACCCATGATATGGTTATAGTAGAATTGTAGCTGACAGCGAAGGTAGCGGTTGATAAAGGTAGGATACATTCCCTTGCGTGCCAGGGCCGACAGAGCTTCCATCACGGTGGGGTCTTTCTCTATCTTCCTTGGTATGACGGGTAGCAGTTCTTGTCCTGCCTGCAAGGATTTCCTTTCAATCTTCAGCTTACTCTCCACCATCAGTTGGAGCATGAAACGACTCATCTCTCCGGTATGTCCGTCTTCCGTGGAGTTATTGTAGAGAATAGTCACATCCTGGGCACGTTGCAACAGACGGTGGAAATAGTAGGCATAGACCGCCACTTTGTGGTCGATGGTGGTCAGACCGTATGCTTTGCGGATGGCATAGGGGATAAAGCTGGCATCGTTGACCCCTTTGGGCATGTTCCCTTCATTGCAGGATAGGATAAGCAGGTGGTCAAAATCAAGGTTTCGAGTTTCCAGAACTCCCATCAGCTGGATGCCCACGATGGGTTCTCCATGGAAGGGGATGCTGGTGCTGGCGATGAGCTGCTGGATAAGTTTCTGTAACGTGATGGTATCGGCAGTAAGATCACCCGAGGCAATCAGGTTCTCCAGTCGGTTCAGCAGGGTATAGGTACGGAACAGCGACTCCTGTTCGAAGGCATCGTTCTTCTCGGCTGTCTGCTGTGCGATGGTTCGTACGAGTGTGGTGAGACTCCTATTGATATCCGCCAAGGAGAGGTCGTGCGTGTTCTTGGGAATGATATCCTCATCGTGTTCCACGTAAGTGTAGTAGGGATGATGACTCATCCGCCGATAGGCCCTTCTGCCACCATAGATGAGGTAGTTCAGTACCTGCATGACAAACGAGCTGATGAGGGCATGCTGTAGGGGATAGCCTGTAGTGACATTCACCTGCTTCACTTCCTCGGGCAAACAATGGATGGCGGTCTGGAGAATCGTCTCATCGCACATGACGACAGCGGTCTTCCTCCCTGCTGCCATGCGGTCATCCTCTCGCAGCCACGTATTAATATACCTTGCCTGAATATCTTCTGTCGTCGCACTGATCAGCGTGACGGGTTTCTCATGATTGAGGTTGTCGTATATCTTCGGATCTTTGTTGTCAAGTTCGTTGGGGAACAGCGTAAGATACTCTGAGATGAAATAACCAGCTTCGTTACCCACAAGCATATCCTCGCGCGTTCCTTTATATATATAATATTGATCGAAATCCCAATAGAAGGAGCATTTCTTCTCTTCCTTTATACGGCGGAACAACTTCTGCTCCACCTTCTGCAACAGGTTGAATCCTACAAAGAGATAGTGATCGTAGTGGAGGGAGAACTGCATATTCTCTGCGACATCGCGGTAGAGCATGCCCTCGTAGGCCAGTCCCTGGTCGCGCAGCCGTTGCTGATAGTCGTGGTAGATATCGCCGAAATGGCTCCATAGTTCCAGAAATTTCCGTTTGAGTGCCGTGTTATGATCCTCGGAGAAATTACTGAAGAATCGCTGGAGGATACGCTTCTGCTCATCAGTGAGATAGGAGACGTCATCCAACTCATGGATATCTCGCAAGTTGGCAAACACTTTGTCGGCATCGGCCATGTTTTTGTCGATATCGTCGAAGTCTGCCAAGAGGAGCTGTCCCCATCCGTAGAAATGGTCGAGGGTTTCATCGATGCCCGTACAGGTAGTAAAGCTCTTGTGGAGGTCGCAGATGAGCTTGATGGGATCCCCCACCAACAGCGACGAGTGCTGACGGAACAGGTCACTGATGGTAACATAGGCAGGACTCCACACAGGTTTCCCTGCCAGCTTCGCCAGATGCTCGTTAAGGAACAGCGATGCGCGTTTGTTGGGGAACACCACAGCGATGTTTGACAGTTCTGTGCCCCATTTCTTCACGATATCCTCGGCTACTATTTCCAAAAATGTCCTCATGCCTTCACCTCCACAATTTGATTACTATACACATACCACAGATAACCCTTCACCTGCTGATGCCCCATCCGACGGAGCAGCTGCATGTATTCTCCCACCTGACGGTGGTAATCCTCACGCTGGCGACCGAACTTGAAGTCAACGACCAGAGTAGTGGTGCCGTCAGTCATCACCCTGTCAGGACGACGTTCCACCAGATGACCATTCTCATCGGTGGTGAGGATGCTGCACTCATTGTACAAGGTCCAACGGGGTGAGAACCATTCCCTTACGTCCTTGTGGTGGAGTCTTTTCTCCAACATGTTCCGTATCTTCTCTGCCGACACATCCTCGTCATAGAGCACACCCTCGAACTCAAGTTTTCTCAGTACATGGGGAATATCATCTGTAGTGCGGATCTGCGAGAACAAACTGTGCAGTACGTTACCCATCTTGATGTATTGGTTCCGTTGCCGGATCTCTTCGTCATCCTGTTCTTCATCACTCAAGATGAAGTCCTTGCTACGGTTACTCTGCCGGAATGCTACCTGACTATCATGGTAACGGATGTCAACGGGGAGGGGAGCAACATCACGGAGGAATACATTGGCTGAAAACCCCTCATCCTTTTCTTTGTCTGACGAATGACCGTCAAACGAGCCGTATTCAAAGAAGATATGCTGATCTCCAGCTTCGTTTTCCTCATACTGTGCATTCTCCAAGTTGAGATCAGCCAGCACCTGTTGGATCAGGTAGCTACGGGTTGTCGCCGCATCCCGTTTCCCGATCACGAAAAGCCGTTGTACAGCCCTGGTGAAGGCAACATAGAGCAGGTTCAGGTTATCCACGCAGTTCTGCAGGTGTTCATGGGCATAGTCTTTGTCGTAGATGGTATCACTCAACTTACTACTATAGTCGATAGGTACGATGGGTAGCTGGTTGAAAGGTACCTCGGTGGGCTGGCACCACAGGGTGTTGCCCATCTCGATTCTCCAGTCACAATAGGGGATAATAACATTGTCGAACTCCAGTCCTTTCGACTTGTGGATACTGATCAGACGGATGCCGTTGATCTCGTTGCTTTGGATGGTTTTCTCATGGATACTCTCATCCCACAGAGACAGGAACCCTTCAAGATCAGTACCTTGGTCAGTGGCAAAGAGCTGAAGCTGGTCATAGAATGTGCAGAGGTAGGCACTCTGCTCTGTCAGTGTCCCCAACTGTAGCAACTGACAAAGCTTCTCTGTCATGTCCATCAGGGGCATGTGGAGCAGGGTTGAGCGCAGGTCGTCAAGGACGGTGCCCATTTCTTGTCGTGTGATATGGGTGTAGGCTTTCTCAATGCTTGCTCTGGCCAGCAGGTCATGCTCATCGACCAACACGCGCATGGCGTTCACCAAGGTACATACCGCCAGCGAGGCTTCCAGACGGAAGGCCTCGTCACTGACAATCCGCACATCGGGACGTGTCTGCATGAAATAGTCAGCTATCAGGGGGATGTAGCGGTTGGTACGTACCAGAATGGCAATCTTCTGTTGAGGAACACCTGCCGACAGCAGACGATCAGTCTGCTGTCCAATCAGCTCCATCATTTCTTCATCGTAATTGTCCTTCGGTAGGAGGGTCACACTGACGTATCCTGTGTCTGCCTTCTTCTCTGGACATTTCTGTAGTACGTCAGCATAGGCTTGCTGCAGTTCCTCTGCTTCCTCTACATTGATCTCCTTCTCAGCCTCCATCTCACGTTGTGCCGCTTTCAGGAAGAAAGCGTTGTTGAACTGGATCACACGGCGTGCCGAACGGAAATTCTGATCCAGACTGTGGATGGACAGTCCGTAGGTGTCATCGCCGAACTGCTTATCGATGCCGTTCAGCAAGCGCCAGTCACCGTTGCGCCATCGGTAGATACTCTGTTTAACATCACCTACGATGAGGTTCTGGACAACTCCTTTCCGATGCATCGAAGGCTCATGACTCATCGTCTCTTCCAACAGAATCTTGAAATTCTTCCATTGCACGGTACTCGTGTCTTGGAACTCATCTATCATGATATGCTCTAACTGGGTGCCGATCTTCTCGAAGATGAACGGACTGTCACTGTCATCAATCAGCTCATGGAGGAACTGCTGGGTGTCGCTCAACAGAAAACGGTTCGCTTCTTCGTTCAGCTCGCGTACCTTCTGCTCGATGTTACTCAGCAGGCGCAGCTGGTTGAGATGTCTGAGAGTAACATCTGCAGACAGGTAGAGACGCCATTGACAGGGACGAATGCGCTCTGCCTCTATCAGTAGGGGCATGAGACTGTCCTCTGCCAGCGAGAGGATCATATCCCTGTCAGGACTGGTCTTCGTAGTCCATTTCTCGCGATCGTTCAGACATTTCTCCACAGTGGCGTTCAGACAAGTCTTGTCACTGAAGTCGGAACCCTGTAACTTTCTGAAATAACTGGGGATACCACGGCTTTTGTTCGCGAAACTGTCTGACGACAGTCCGTTCTTCTCCACCACCAGAAAGAATTCATCACCGATAGCATTCATGGTCTTCTTTGCCTGCGACCGTATGGCTTCCAGCTCCTTGACATACTTACTGAAGAAACCTTTTTCGGCGATGCGGGCGTTCAGTTCTTCACTATGACTCTTGTAATATTCACGGAAGATGGTCTTCCCGAACTTCTTGATTTGTCCAATCACGTTCCATGACTTATCCTCCTCTATATTCTGCTCGATATAGCTGATGAGCCATTTCAATACGATGTCGTTTTTGCGTAGCTGCTCCACCAGGATATCCACAGCCTGCTCCTCCACCTGATAATCGTTCAGACCTATGCGGAGGTTGGCTGTCAGGTCAAGTTCACGTGCCAAATTGCGGAGTACTGTTTGGAAGAAACTGTCGATGGTCTCTACACGGAAATAGCTGTAGTGGTGGATCAGGTTACGTAAGGCCAGACCTGCCTGTGCCGATGCCTCCTCGGGTTGGATGCCCAAACTCTCGGTGACCTCCCGCATATATACATCGGAGGAGGGCAGATTTTTCCAGATACCGTAGAGTTGGGAGAGGATACGCTGCTTCATCTCCTCGGTGGCTTTGTTGGTGAAGGTCACGGCGAGGATATGACGGTATTTCTGCGGATTGTCTATCAGCAGTTTGATATACTCAGTGGCTAAACGGAAAGTCTTGCCACTGCCAGCACTGGCCTTATATACTGTGAGTTGTGAATCCATCATAACTTTCAACTTTCATCTTTCATCTATCAACTTTCATCTTTCATCTTTCATCTTTCATCTATCAACTATTAACCTACCAATCACCAAAAAGCTCCAGACCGATTTTGATGCCAAAGCCGTCATATTTAAGGTTCTTGGTGGCAACGAAAGCAGCAATGGAAAAGAGACGATTAGTAAAGCCATAGCCCACTTCTGTATAGGGATGGGTGTTCTCTCCCAGCAGTCCACTGACATAGATCCGTTCCATCTCAATGATCTTTCCGGCAACAGGGAGGCGTGACATCAACATGAGCGGTGACTCATACGTAACATTGGCACGCACATAGTATCGGGAGGTGTTGTAGTCGTCACGACTAAGAAGCTGGAAATCTCCTGTCCAGTCATCATTCCATCCGCCAGGGATATTGTCGTCCTTGAAATTCTCATAGTCCAAGAAAAAGGTTTTGTCACCTTTCAAGAGATAGAAGCCTGTACCCAGACGCATCGATATCGTACGCATCCGGTATAAGCGTCTCATCCAACTGGCATCATACTCCATACGACCATATTCCATGCCGGAATTTGCCAAGCCCTTGATTCCTTGTTCGTAGCATAGCGTAAAGACCGGTCCCCTTTCTTCCCAAGGCATCACCTGTGTAAGGAACATCGGAGCCATGGAGGTATAGACCAAGGGCATGTCTATTGATTTGAAGAAATCCTTGTATATGGCAGAACGTCTGTGATAGGTAAAGCCTGTTGCCACACTCCATCGCCTGGATATATTGTGGTTGGCCCTGAACTTGACGTAAGTGTCGTAAAAATAATCCAGTTTGTCGTTATTGTTTTTCTCATCATCAGGGATGTTGACGTTATAGTCTTTCAACTGCTTCCTGACACTGGAACTGGTGATGCGGTTCCCATTTCCCACCTGAAGCTCTACATAGCCGTTCTTTTCGCTGTCATAGGTATAACGGACCGGTATGTTGAAATAAAACTGGTGGTACTTGAACAGATAGCCAAAACGGGTGGTTGTCTGAATCAAACGGTTAGGAGTAAAGTCATAGCTGAGGTTCAGCTTCATCTTGTAATAGATTCCTTTCCGCTCGCTATATCCCATATACAAAGGATTAAGAATCGGGGAGATACGGAAATAGCCTTGGTCGTTCGAACCGAAATGACCCTTGATGCGGTTCACGAGGTTATCACCGACAGCATCCCACAGAATTGTCTTGGCTACATTCTTCTTGCGTATCTTCTTGGCAGAAAGATTGCGCAGGGAATCGATCGAATCGCTTTGGTGGTAGAGGGCAGCCAGGGAAGAGGGTAGGGGGAAGGGACGCAGACTGTCCATCAAAGCACGGTCGTGACTGTTCACGATACTGTCTGGCAGACAGTTCTCCTGGTTATATTCGATTTGATAATCGCCTCTGATCTTGTTGCCCAAGTATTTGAATGTACCTTCCATGTTGGATGATTTGGGCAGCAACGACAAGACACCTTCTTCACCCATGTCCACATTCGCACGGAAACGGATCATGTCGTATTCACCAGAGAACTCCACATGCATGATACGCCCGGTAGTGGCATCGGCAACAGCACGACCACTAACCAGTTGTGTGTTATATTTCTTGGGACGGAAGACTATCTCCACGCGGTTGTCTGTCAAAGACGATACCCCATAACGGTAGATGGGCTCATTCTGCGGATGGAAAGGGGAGAGGAGGTGATCACCCACGATAGTCACGTCGTACAACTTGGGGGTCATTAAAGGAATCATCGTCGGCATGACATTCTTGTAACGGGGTACGGTACCTACAGCCACCTGCAGGGTTGACTCGTATTTCTGTATTTCCGAGAACGTCACTTTGGAATATGATTCACCCACAAACTCATTGTCGTTCTTCCTGGCCAACACATACATTGAGGGAACAGTCAACAGTAACTTGTTCTTCTTGTCGGTGCGAAAATGATAGCGAAGATAGACATTCATCGTCACACCGTTCACATCCGACTGGATACTCTTCTTATAATTGAAAACACGGTCTAACGCGACGTCATGGTCCTTCGCGTGAGTCGATACCGTCATGAACAGACACAGCCATAGCATGACGATTCCCCTTGTTTTCATGTTGAAAGTATCAATAGGCATGTAGCTCTCTTACAAATTGGGTGTAAAAGTACAAAAAATCCCCGAATATCCATCAAGATACTCGGGGAAATCCTATCTTTTTGTTCTTTTTTATGCTAACTGACTTTGAAATAGCGGATCAGAGGTTATCCCAAATACTTCATCAGAATCTTTGCATTACCGCTGTCACGCAACTTGGCGATGCTCTTCTCACGGATCTGACGAACACGCTCACGAGTAAGACCCAATTCATCACCGATTTCCTCAAGTCCTTTTTCGTGACAATCGATGCCGAAGCACTCACGGATAATAATGATCTCACGCTCCTTCAATACCTTCTGAAGCACGGCTTTCAATTCCTGTGCCATCGACTCATGGTCCACATTTCTGTCAGTACGGCTGTCATCACCACTGGGCATCACATCAAGCATACAGTTGTCCTCACCATCCTGGAAAGGAGCATCGATACTTACATGATGACCGTCGGCAGCCAAACTCTGACCGATCTTGTCCTCGTCAATCTGGGTGGCTTCTGCCAGCTCACTCACGGAAGGGTGGCGCTGGTTTTCCTGCTCAAACTTGTTAATCTCGTGGTTAATCTTGTTCAAACTGCCCACCTGGTTCAAAGGCAGACGCACGATACGGCTCTGCTCAGCAATAGCCTGGAGGATACTCTGGCGAATCCACCATACGGCATAAGAGATAAATTTGAATCCACGTGTCTCATCAAATTTCTGTGCGGCCTTGATCAGACCAATGTTACCCTCATCAATCAAGTCAGTCAGCGTAAGCCCCTGATGCTGATATTGCTTGGCTACCGACACAACAAAACGTAAGTTGGCTGTTACCAACTTGTCTTTCGCAGCTTCTCCTTCCGGACCGCCCTTGCGAATCTTCTGTGCCAGTTCAATCTCCTCGTCAATAGAGATAAGCGGAGCACGGCCAATTTCCACAAGATACTTGTCAAGTGCCTCACTTGAGCGGTTGGTAATGCTTTTCTGAATTTTTAGCTGTCTCATCTTTTAACCTCAAAAATACCTTAATAAACTGATACTCAAACAAATAACTAAATTATACTCGAAAATCAGTGCAAAATTACAAAAAATAATAATAAGTTGTACGCGTATAAGGGTTAAATTGAATTAAAAATTATTCTTTCTTTCCCATTTCTATGACATCATTTAAACACAGAGACTCAGAGACACAGAGGATACTTGATGTTAGTGTTGTTTGTTTGTCGTATGAAAAAAAATCTCTGAGCCTCTGAGTCTCTGTGTTTAAATAACAAACTGTAAAAATGTTTATCTTGAGGTTGAAATATCAATTATTAAACAAAACAATAATCGGCATTATGATAAATAGATATATATGAAATGAATTAAATCCTCTCTTCTATCGCATATTTGAGAAAAAAAGAGTATTTTTGCAGAATATAAGCGAAGAAGACGTTATGAATAACTATATTGAAGTAAAGAATGCCCGTGTGAACAATCTGAAGGGAATCTCATTGATGATTCCACGAGATCAGTTCATCGTGGTGACAGGTGTCTCAGGCAGTGGTAAATCATCACTTGCCTTTGATACGTTATATGCAGAGGGACAACGTCGTTATGTGGAATCGTTGAGTTCCTATGCCCGACAATTTTTGGGACGAATGAGTAAACCTGCATGTGATTACATTAAAGGATTACCTCCTGCCATAGCCATAGAACAGAAAGTCATTGCACGAAACCCACGAAGTACTGTAGGCACAAATACAGAGATATACGAGTACCTTCGTCTTTTGTTTGCCAGAATTGGTAAAACGTACTCTCCCATCAGCGGCGCTGAAGTGAAGAAACACTCCACGGAAGATATCGTAGGATGTATGCTCCAATATAGCAAAGGAACCAAGTTCGTGGTGATGGCTCCCATGCAAATTCATGAGGGCCGATCGTTGAAACGACAGTTGGAGATGTATCTGCAGCAAGGTTATGTACGAATGTTCTATCATGGTCAGTTTTTAAGAATCGACGATTTCATCGAAGATCATGAGACGATGAAACATGCTGAGGATCAGATAAAACAGTCGGAAGACCCTACCCTCTGGCTGTTGATTGACCGTCTGGCCGTCGATGATTCAAAAGATGTTGTTTCACGACTCATTGACTCATCGGAAACGGCTCTGTATGAAGGAGATGGAGCTTGTCGTTTGATGTTTTTACCAAGCAACATCTCTTACGATTTCTCCACGCGATTTGAGGCTGACGGCATCAAATTCGAGGAGCCCAACGAGAACATGTTCTCCTTTAACTCCCCCTTGGGCGCCTGTCCTACCTGTGAGGGGTTTGGAAATGTCATCGGCATTGACGAGAAACTGGTCATTCCCAACTCTGCACTGAGTGTGTATGATGGATGTGTACAATGCTGGCATGGTGACAAGATGACCATGTGGAAAGAAGAGTTCTGCAGACGTGCTGTGAAGGATGATTTCCCCATCTTCGAGCCCTATTATTCGTTGACTCAAGCCCAGAAAGACATGTTGTGGCATGGTCTTCCCAGTGACACGAAGGACATCCACCAACAGGTGTCTATCGATGCTTTCTTCCAGATGGTGAAAGAAAACCAATACAAGATCCAATATCGCGTCATGATGAGCCGTTATCGTGGTAAGACTGTCTGTCCTACTTGTCATGGTACCCGTCTGAAAAAAGAGTCACAATATGTGAAAATCGCTGGCATGAGCATATCGAATCTGGTGGAAATGCCCATTGGCAAGCTTCGTCAATGGTTCGATCAGCTGGTGCTTGATGAGCATGATGCCGCCGTTGCCAAACGATTGCTCACAGAGATTAGAAGTCGTCTTCAATTTCTTGATAATGTAGGACTTAGTTATTTAACACTCAATAGAGCCTCTAATACATTGTCGGGTGGAGAAAGTCAGCGTATTAATCTGACCACCTCCTTGGGTTCGAGTCTTGTTGGTTCATTATATATTCTGGATGAACCCAGTATTGGTCTGCATTCACGGGATACCCACCGACTTATTCGAGTACTGAAAGACCTGCAGTCGTTGGGTAACACAGTCATCGTGGTAGAACATGACGAGGAGATTATCCGTGCGGCCGATTATCTGATAGATATTGGTCCTGATGCCGGAAGGTTAGGTGGTGAGGTGGTGTACGAGGGACGTCCTCCCCTATCCACTTCCTCATCAGACTTCGATCACGATACCAGCAGATCCTATACGTTCAAGTATCTGAATCATGAGTTATCGATCCCCGTGCCCCCCACACGCAGAGCATGGAATATGGCCATAGAACTGAAAGGATGCCGTATGAACAACCTTCAGGGGATTGATGTGCATTTCCCACTGAATGTCTTTACCGCTGTAACAGGTGTTTCCGGCAGCGGGAAGTCATCGCTTGTCAAGGGTATCCTCTACCCTGCCCTCAAACGACACTTGAGTGAGACTGCCGATCTACCAGGTGACTATGTGGCTCTGGAAGGTGACTGGCAGCAGGTGAGTCATGTGGAGATGATAGACCAGAACCCTATCGGTAAGAGTACGCGCAGTAATCCTGCCACGTATGTCAAGGCATACGACGCCATCCGTCAGCTGTTTGCCGAGCAGCCGTTAGCCAAGCAGATGGGGTTCACGGCACAGTATTTCTCGTTTAATACCGATGGAGGAAGATGTGAGGAATGTAAGGGAACGGGGGTCATCCAGGTGGAGATGCAGTTCATGGCCGATCTTGAGCTCGAATGTGAGGCATGCCATGGTCAGCGCTTCAAGCGTGACATCCTGGATGTGCGTTTTGCTGGGAAGAACATCCATGAGGTGTTGGACATGACCGTGGGTGAAGCCATCGATTTCTTCAGTGAGCATCAGCAGAAAGTGGTCGTTGACCGCCTGCGCCCCTTGTACGATGTTGGATTGGGATACATCAAATTAGGTCAGAACTCCTCTACCCTCTCCGGTGGAGAGAACCAACGTGTGAAGCTGGCCTACTTCATTGGACAGGAGAAGTCTGACCCTACCCTCTTTATCTTTGATGAGCCTACCACAGGCTTGCATTTCCATGATATCAACCGTCTGCTGCGGGCATTCGATTCACTGATAGAAAGGGGACATTCCATCATCGTGATTGAACATAACATGGATGTGATCAAGTGTGCCGATCATGTCATCGATTTGGGTCCTGAGGGCGGTGATCAGGGAGGAAGACTGATCTTTGCAGGTACTCCTGAACAGCTGACGGAATGTCCGGAAAGCATTACCGGTAAATTCCTGAAAAAAGCGATGATGGACTGAGTCGGTTGTCCATCATCACTTTCTATTGTTTTTTCTGCATAAAGGCTTTGATCTGTTCGGCTATCTGAGCCATTCCTTTCACGCTCGGATGACCGCTTTTCTTATCAATGTTCTCCAATTGGATATAGGGAACTTTGTAATGGTCACAGATGGTGCGGGTACTGGTGGTGATGTCTTCACGCAGTCCGTCATTGATCAGGAAATACAGTTCCACGTTCGGATAGCGCTTCTGCATCTGACTGAGTAGGAAGGCCAGGGCAGGACGATAAGAGAAGAAATCATCCTGACGCAGTTTCTCATACTTGTACTCACCCACCGGCGCACCTGCCCAGCTGTCATTGGTTCCACCAAAGATGAAGATGATGTCAGGATTCCCCAGGTTATTCATCCTACGAATGAAGGAACGTTCGCTATAGTCGTTTCCCGCATAGCCGTAATAACTGATGGTGGAACCGCTCCAAGAGTTGTTCACACACAGCTTGTAGTCGTTTTCCTTGATGAACTTGTGCCACCAGGTCTGTGTCACGTCATCCACGTCCGTGTTATCTCCACGCGACTCCTCATAATACCACATCTCGTTGGTGGCAGGGGTCACGAAGCCTTCGAAGGTGGAATAACTGTCTCCCAGGATGGACACTGATTTCTTCACTTGCGCCGACAAGGGTAATGCCATGATCAGGGCGCATCCCAAAGCAATGAGTTTGTTTGTCATATTTCTCGTATTTTCTGGAAATCATGTTAGAAGGGCATCGGACCAGGTTCCGGCGCAGGCGGAATGGGCATATCATCACCACTGTTGAGCTTACTTCCAATAATCTCTCCCCCACCATCACCATGGGACGAGCCGATGATGGCATCCTCAGGGTTCTGGAAACGGGTAAACTCTCCGCGGAAGTTCAGCAGCACATCACCTGTAGCACCCTTTCTGTGCTTGGCAATAATGATTTGTGCCATACCATGGAGGTCGTTTCCTTTCTCATCCTGATAGATGTGATAATATTCAGGTCGATGAACAAACAATACCATATCGGCATCTTGTTCAATGGCTCCCGACTCACGTAAGTCACTAAGCTGCGGGCGCTTACCATCAATCCCTTCACGGTTTTCTACAGTACGGTTCAGCTGCGAGAGTGCCAAGATAGGGATATTCAATTCCTTGGCCAATCCTTTGAGTGAACGACTGATTGTACTCACCTCTTCCTGACGACTACCGAACTTCGCACCATTGGCATTCATCAGCTGCAGGTAGTCGATCATGATCACCTTGACTCCTTTCTCACGGACCAGACGACGAGCCTTCGAGCGAAGTTCGAAGATGCTCATGCCCGGTGTGTCATCAATATAGATGGGCGCCCCCTGAAGCTTTCTGATATTGCGGTCGAGGCGTTTCCACTCCTCATCATCCAACTGTCCGTTCAGGATTTTCTTTCCAGAAATCTCACAGACATTCGACATCAGTCGGTTCACCAACTGTACGTTGTTCATTTCCAATGAGAAGAAAGCGATGGGTTCATGGTAGTCAACAGCGATATTCTTTGCCAAAGACAAGGCAAAGGAGGTCTTACCCATGGCGGGGCGACCTGCGATGATCACTAAGTCTGAGGCCTGCCAACCAGCCGTCATCTCGTCTAAACGCGTGTAACCGGTAGGAATACCCGTCAGACCGCTGGTGTTCGCAGCGGCTTTCTGTAAGATCTCAACAGCCTGTGCCAGTACAGGATCAATCTGCGTGTAATCCTGTTTCATGTTCTTCTGTGACAACTCGAACAGCGAGCCCTCGGCTTCCTGCATCAGTTCATCCACATCGATCGTCTCATCGAACGCCTTGGTCTCAATCACACTGGCAAAACTGATCAGCTGACGCGCCAGGAACTTCTGTGCCAGTACACGGGCATGATACTCGATATGGGCGGAGGATGCCACATGGGAGGACAGCTCTACGATATAGGCAGGACCGCCCACCTCCTCCAAAGTGCCGTTGCGTTTCAGCTCTTCTATCACCGTCATGAAGTCAACAGGCCGTTCATCCATGTTCAGACTCTGTACGGCATGGAAAATCTTCTGGTGACGTGGCTCATAGAACGTCTCTTCGCGGATAATCTCACTGACAATGGAGAAAGCGTCTTTGTCAACCATGAGCGCACCAATCACAGCACGTTCCAAATCGGGTGCCTGTGGTTGTAAATGTCCGTATGAGGGGTCAATAGGAGTGTTCGTTTTTCGTCTTTCTGGCATAATGTAGATGTGTTCAAGTTAGCACAAAGAGCGGTAAACGGGACTCGAACCCGCGACCCTCGGCTTGGGAAGCCAATGCTCTACCAACTGAGCTATTACCGCAACGTAACTAAAATGGTTGATAAGAAGGATATAATTGCATTTCAAGAAGAGGAGCCGATACCGGGACTCGAACCCGGGACCTACGCATTACGAATGCGTTGCTCTACCAACTGAGCCATATCGGCGGTTCCTTTTTTCAAATGCGGATGCAAAGGTAATACTTTTCAACAAGAATGAAGAACGAATAAAGAAGAAAATCTGTTGATTTAACAAATTTTTATCTCGTCGTGATATGGAAACAACTCTGCTTTACTTCATATTTAATATAGCACCTTCCCTGCTGCCGCATCTGGTTCAATACTTCCGACAGGATCCACTTCAGTGTGTCGTTCTGTACCATCCGCCGCTTTTCACCTGGCGGCTGCATGGTCTTGTAACGGTTGTAACAGATATCGAAGGTTGTGCCATACAGATGACAGGAGTTCTCTGTGGCATTCCCGTTGTAGTTGCGCAGCTTTCTCACATCCTCCTTGGTGCGCAGGACACTCGTGACGATGAACTGATGGAGCGGGATACCCTTGATCTGCAGACTGTCATAATAAGCCCTGCCGATATCATTCAAGAGAACGGCAGCGCGGGGAACGAGATAGGGAACGCTTCGGTGGAGCACATCTACATGATAATAAGGCGAGGCTGCCATATAGACCAGTTCTTTCTTCCTTGACTCCGCATCAGTGCGGTTGTTCACAGGGGGGACGCCCCATCTGGCAGCCGCTCTCTCCTGAACAGGCTGACTGTCTGGAAAGGCCTCCAAGTATTTCGGTACACTGTATATGGGATGTTTCACCAAGCTACCGTCAGCCAGGATGAATTTCGAAGGGGTCACGGGTGTCTCGGCTACAGGTGTTTCCTCTAGCTCTTGGGGAGGTTTGGGCTTTGTTCTGGCTGTCTCCTTTGGAACGGTTTCGATCGTTGCCTGTTTTGAGGAATCCGCATTCAACTGTTGAGCAGACTCAATCGTCTCCCGTTGAGGAGATTCTGCGATCTGAGGATGGATACATCGTACCAGTGCCAGCAGACAGACAATGGCGGCGAAGGCGGATAGATAATTATTTTTGGTGATTTTAATCATTATATTCATTTATTTCGGATACAAAGGTAATACAATTTGACCAATTAACAGAAAAAATATTTTAAAAAAGTACGAAGTGTTTATGTCTTTATAAAATCTGTAGTATTTTTTTCAACACAGAGACACAGAGAAAACATATGAGTGAGTCATGTCGTGGAATAATTGAAATCAAACCTCTGTGTCTCTGAGTCTCTGTATTGGTATTAATTCGGTATCATGTTTGATTTAGTTGGGTTTTGAAATAATTTGTTAGATTTCTTGCCGAAAGCGACAAATTCTCTCTAATTTTGTCAGAATAATTGATAAGAAATAATGTTTTCAAAAAAGGCTCCAATAAATTGGGATGCAAGTAAAGGCTACTTGGTTTGCAAGTAAAGGCTGGTTTGAATACAAGTAAAGGTTACTTTAAACCCAAGTAAAGGTTACTTTGAAGTCAATGAAAGATTACTTTCTGTCGTTCCTAACGTTTCTAACTATCGTTCCGCCGTCATCTACGGGTCATTCCGCCGTCACTTTACCCCCTATAGATGACGTCGGAACGGGTGATAACGCCGTTCGGAACAACCCGTAGATGACGCTCCTTCGAAAATGTGTGGTTTTTACTTTAGAATGTGGTTTTGGGTCGCCTTCGGCGAGAAATCCAACAAAATCTAAACAAAATCTTACAAATACCTGTGTTATTGACTTGCTTTTATGAGGATATATTATGTTAGATTTTGTTTAGATTTTGTTCGATTTCTGCCCGTAAGGGCACCCCAAAAAAGTTTTTATAGTCCTTTTGCTTCCTAAAAACAGTGTTTTTACCACCTAAAAACGTTGTTTTGGAGCCTCAAAACTATGGTTTTACCCCCTAAAAACGCCGTTTTCGTGAGCTTAAAAATGCCCGATTTTACTAACAGTCTCATTATCAATACTTTGCGAAATTGCGTTTTTTGGCCGTTTTTTCGACCAAAAGGTCAGTTGTTCGCCCAAATGGCCAAGAATTGAGTTAATCTGAGTTAAAACGTAAAAACTATTCAAAGGAAGGAATTGCATTATTCACTGTCAGTTTGTTTAACATTTTAAAATCTACTCTATTCGTTTACTCCAACATGGAAAACTCAATTAAATCCAGACTTTAAGTTTTTTTAAGAGGTATGGTAAATAGAATTAACAAAATATGTGGTATCTTTGCCAAATATTAACGGAATTAACAACTAAATAATCATATTTGAAATGAAAAAGAAATCTATTCAATGGGGTTTGGTGCTCGGTACCATGATCGTAGGACTGACAGGATGCGGATTAGACATACCTAAGGAAACACCATCATCATTCGAAACAATAACCATTCAAAAATCAGACATCGAGCTTCCGATGAAGTTCAGTGCCAAGTTAAAGGGACAGTCTGATGTAACGATCACCCCTCAAGTGAGCGGTCAGCTGATGAGGATCTGCGTGACCGAAGGTCAGCGGGTTAGCAAAGGACAGACGCTGTTTGTCATCGACTCACGTAATGCCCAGCATGAAGTAGAAGCCGCCCGTGCCAACCTCCAGGCAGCACAAGCCAACCTGACAGCCGCTCAAGCACAAGCGAACAGTGCCAAGTTGGAGTTTGAGAGCAACAAGAATTTGTTCGATAAAAAGATCGTGAGCAGTTATATGTTGGAAAACTCAAGGAATAACTACAATCAGGCATTAGCTGCCATCAGCCAGGCCAAGGCATCCGTTACACAGGCACAGTCGGCTGTGAACCGTGCCCGTGTGAACCTCGGATTCTGCACCATCACGGCCCCCGTAACGGGTGTGATCGGTGAGATACTGGTACGTCCTGGCGACCAGGTATCGCCTGCCGTAAGCCTCACGATCCTCAGCGGTAACACAACCATGGACGCAGAGTTCTCAGTGACAGAGGCCATCATCGAGGCGCAGGTGCAGTCGGGCTTGACACAGAGCGACAAGGCAAAACACATCGCTGCGCTTCCAGAAGTGACGTTTGTCATGAAGAACGGTACAGAGTATCCCCACAAGGGGCGCATCACCAGTCTGACAGGTGTGGTAGATGCCGCTACGGGCTCACTGGGTGCAAAGGCATCGTTCCCCAACCCCGATGGTCATCTGTTCTCCGGTGTGCAGGGTACGGTGGTGCTGCCTATTTCCCGAAAGGCCGTGATGGTGATTCCTCAGACTGCTGTTGTACGTTTGCAGGATAAGTCCTTAGTTTACAGGGTGAAGGCTGACAGTACGGCTCAGGCCATCACTGTGACCACGATCAATACTGGTAATGGTAAGGATGTCATCGTCACGAGCGGCTTGAATGTCGGCGACAAGATCGTCTCCGTTGGGGCCAATAATGTTCAGGAAGGACAGCGGGTTCTGTTCCCTTCTCCAGCAGCAGAATAGTCGTTAAATCGTTGTTATAACGTTATTTCGACATATCGTTATTTCGTTATTTCGTTATATCGAAAAAATAAAATATTTAATGAAGAACAATATTTTCATCAACAGATATGTGATGGCGTGCGCCATCTCTATTGTGATTGCTCTGGTAGGTTATATCTGCATGTCAACACTACCCATCGAGCAATATCCCAACATCGCACCGCCAACCGTACGTGTGTCAACCACCTATACGGGTGCTGATGCCAATACAATTATGAAGTCGGTGGTGCAGCCGTTGGAGGAGGCCATCAACGGTGTGCCCGACATGACATACATGACCAGCTCGGCATCATCGTCGGGTGACGTCAGTATTGTGGTTTATTTCAAAGCCGGAACCGACCCCGACTTGGCAGCAGTGAACGTGCAGAACCGTGTGACACGTGCCACGGCTATGTTGCCTGCTGATGTGACGAGGGTTGGTGTTCAGGTATTTAAGATGCAGAGTAATATCCTGCAGATTGGTGCCCTTCGCAGTGCTGACGGTAAGTATGATGATGATTTCGTAGCCAACTACATCGATATTAACCTGAAACCCCGTCTGATGCGTATTACCGGTGTGGGCGATGTGATGTCGCTTGGTAATACTTATGCGCTGCGTATCTGGATGAAGCCTGATGTGATGGCACAGTACGGATTGGAGCCCAACGACGTATTTTCAGCCATTGGCGGACAAAGTTTCGTTTCTGCTACGGGTTCTTTAGGTGCCCAGTCAGAGAACAACTACCAATATACCATGGAGTATAAGGGTACGCTGAAAACCATCGAGGAGTTCAACGATATCGTGCTGCGAACGAGCGATGGCGGACACATGCTGCACCTGAGTGATGTGGCCGACGTGGAGATCGGTGCCATGAGCTACAACTTCATCTCCAACATCGGGGGTAAGCCCGGTACCATCTTCATGGTGTTCCAGGCCCCAGGCGCCAACGCCACCGAGGTGAACGCCCGCATCGATAAGCTCTATGAGGAGCTGAAGCCCCTGATGCCTGCCGGACTGGAATTCGTGAAGCTCGAAACCTCCGACGACTTCCTCTATGCTGCCATCGGCAATGTGGTGGAGACGCTCATCATCGCCATCATCCTGGTGATTCTTGTGGTGTTCTTCTTCCTGCAGAACTTCAAGGCCACCATCATCCCCTCAATATCTATTATCGTATCACTATTGGGAACCTTTGCCATTGTGTCGCTGGCAGGCTTCTCGCTCAACATCCTCACGCTCTTCGCGCTCGTGCTGGCCATCGGAACGGTGGTCGATGATGCCATTGTGGTGGTCGAGGCCGTGATGGCTAAGATGGAGAATGGCATCAGTGACGCGAAGCAGGCTACTCGCGAGGCCATGAGCGATGTGTCAGTAGCTGTCGTCTCGTGTACCCTTGTATTCATGGCTGTGTTTATCCCAGTTGCCTTCATGCCTGGCACGTCGGGCTCGTTCTTCACCCAGTTCGGTGTGACGATCGCCTCTGCTGTTGGTCTGTCGTGCGTATCAGCCCTGACGCTCTGCCCTGCCCTCTGTGCCATCATGCTGAAGGTGACCGAGAAGGAAAGCGAGCGCAAGAACCTGACCTATTATACGAAGAAAGCCTATACCACCAGCTATAACGCCATCTACAAGAAGTATTCCAAGAGTGTCCAGAAATTCATCAAACGTCCTGTTCTGGCATGGACCCTGTTGGCTGTAGCTGCTGTTCTCCTTATCTTCTTCATGAAGAACCTGCCGTCGGGCCTCGTTCCTCAGGAGGACCAGGGTGTGATCCTTGCTGAAATCCGTGCACCGGAGGGTACCACGCTTCATGAGACACGTGAGATTGTGAAGAAGGTGGAGGAAAAGGTAAAGGAGATTCCCGAGATGGAGAGCTTTGCCACGGCCTGCGGTTATGGTATGATGTCGGGCTCTGGCTCGAACTATGCCACAATGATCATCCGTCTGAAGACATGGGAGGAGCGTGAAGGCTTCAATCACTACGTTGATCTGGTGATCGGTCGTCTGTACTTCGCCTGCAAGGAAATCAAGAATGTGCAGGTAATGCCCTTCCAGTTGCCGCAGGTGCCGGGCTACGGTTCCAACAACAGCGTGAACCTGGTACTGCAGGATCTGAACGACGGTGACCTGTCGGAGTTTGCCAAACTGGCCAATAACTTCCTGGCCAAACTGGGTGAACGTCCGGAAATCAGCATGGCCATGACCAGCTATTCAGAGCGTTTCCCGAAATATCAGGTCGAAGTGGATGCCACCCAGTGCGACCGTGCTGGTGTCTCACCCGCTTCTGTATTGAAGACGTTAGGTGCATATTGCGGCGGCTCGTATGTGGGTAACTTCAACCAGTTCGGTAAGGTATATCGCATCATGGCAAGTGCCTCACCAGAGTACCGTCTCGACCCCTCGTCACTCAACAATATCTTTGTCAAGGTGCGGGGTGGAAAGATGGCTCCTATGTCTGAGTTCGTCACACTGAAGGAGATCGTCGGTGCATCGAGTGTTGAGCACTTCAACCTGTTCCAGAGCATCACCTGCTTTGTGCAGGCTGCCGGCGGATATACCGAGGGTGACGCCCACAAGGTGATTGCCGAAGTGTTCAAGGAGACCATGCCAAATGGCTACAGTTATGAGTACAGTGGTATGTCACGTGAGTTGGAAGAGGCAAGCGGTTCCAATGCCACCGCCCTTATATATATAATATGTGTAATCCTGATCTACCTCATCCTGGCCTCACTCTATAACTCTTGGTTCACCCCATGGGCTGTGCTGCTTTCAGTACCCTTCGGACTGATGGGAGCCTTCGTGTTTGCCTATTTGGGATCACTGGCCCATCTGCCGGGTATGGATAACAACATCTACCTTCAAACGGGTGTCATCATGCTGATTGGTCTGTTGTCGAAGACCGCCATCCTCATCACGGAGTTCGCTTCCGAGCGCCGTGCCCAGGGCATGAGCATCCGCGATGCAGCCTTCGAGGCTTGTAAGGAACGTCTGCGCCCCATTCTGATGACGGTACTGACGATGATTGCAGGTATGATTCCGCTTATTATCGAGGGTGGTGCCGGTGCCAATGGTAACCGTGCCCTCGCCCTTGGCGTTGTGGGCGGTATGTCGGTAGGAACAGTCGCCCTGCTCTTCGTCGTTCCCGTCTTCTTCATTGTATTCCAAGGATTACACGAGAAGTATCAGGGTAAGGAAGTAGCTGTGGAAACAGTAGAAGCAGCTGTGGAAGAAACTACGATAGAAGAAAAAACTCAAGAATAATTAATAACTAAATTACATTGAATATGAAGAAAGCTAATTTAATGAAAACCATACTTCTGCTTTGGGCACTCATAGCGGGAGGGGGAATTACCCATGCAGCAGTATATGAATGGGTAAAGGTAAACGACCTTTCGGAGGTAAATGCAGGCGACCAAGTGCTTTTGGTAGATGTGGATAAGAAAATCGCTCTGTCAAGTGAACATGGGTCACAAACGGGAATGGTATTTTCAACCCCTGTAACCATCAGCGACGATAGAATTGCAAATGCACCTGAAAAAAACAGGTGGACATTGACAATGCCTTATGACGAATATGAAAATAAGAGCTATTATTCATTTGAAGGGCAGTGTGAGTCGGGGTATGAAGGACAGCAAGGCGGAAAACTTTATGGCGTTTTTGAGAATGGTGAACATTTTTATGACGTAAGTTATGCTAATACTGATCCTTATACTTATACAACCTACTTTGATTTTGTAGATTATGGCAGCAACGGTGGTAAGTTGTATTATACCGATAGTTATAATTATTATCTCAAATTTGAAAAGAGCGGCAATGGTTATCGCGCTTATGCCAACCCTGATAAAAACTCTGGTAGCAACATAACCCTTTTCAAGCGGGTCAAATTGACGTTTGTGAAGTGGAAGCGGGTGCAAAATCCTGCTGATCTTGCAACAGGTGATACGACTGTCATCGTTGACCTGACATCCTCGAACGCTATGAAGAACAACCCGGCAGATGACGAATCACCTGCTGCAATGTCTGTAACGCTGAAAGAAGAGTTAGACCGCCTTACCAGCGGCGTAGGAGACACCATCACATGGACGGTTGACCGTAGCGATGCCAAGTATCAATTCTATCGCAAGGACGAAAATAACAACACCAAGTATCTGCGCAACTCAAATAAGACCTTGCGTGTCGGCTACATACAGTACAAATCGGAGCGACAGTTCTCTTTCGACAGAGACATGCTCCAAATGAATGTTCAAGTTAATGAGCATACCGATTCCAGTTTCCATGTCGGCGTTAAACAAGCCTCTGGCTTCATGGCTTTCATGGGCGGAAGCACATGGGAAATGATAGAAGATACCAAGGATAATCAAATACAATCAGACATCGCTGCTACGAAGACAGCTTTCTTCAGGAAGGTGAGAACCGACAAGCCAGACCCAACGCTCCGTTTCCCAGAACACGATTATGAGGCTGATGTACAAAAGGCAAGTGCATTTGTTTCACCCACGGCAACAGTAGCAGAGGCAGACGCCGGTACCATTAAATACTGGAGCGGCAATACAGATTTGGCCACGGTTAATGCTACCACAGGTAAAGTAACATTGAAGGGGAAACGCGGCACAGTGCGCATCTATGCCCAATTGGATGCATCAGACGACTACGATGATTACCTCACTTCCTACATCCTGCGTATCGATGATACAAGCAAAAAAGGCAGTCGGACAAAGCCCTTCACCGTAGCCGAAGCAATTGAGTATGCGAAGGAAACAGGACATGAAGAGGAGACTGCCAACGGTACCTGCTACTTCGTCAAGGGTATTGTATCGAGTGTAGGTGGCATGATGGCTGGCATGGAAGACATGGAAGACATGATGGGTATGTTCTCTGGCATGATGGAAGGCATGGGCTCGAGTACTGGAGGATTCGATATGAGCTCATTGTTTAGCATGTTCATGGGCGAACAGGAGGAAGGAACCGTTACCTATGCTATCAGCGACAATGGCGTGGACCGCGATTCACTGTCTGTCATTAACGGTCGCGGACTGAAGTTGGCCGACATCACAGCCGACAGTCTCAGTGTAGGCGATTGGGTAACAGTATATGGTCCGCTGGAGTATTCCGAGGACCAGGACATGATGTCGATGTTCAGCGGTCTCGGCATTGGCACAGGTGGCAATAACAACCAGAATGAAAACCAGGAGGACAAGAGAACTGTCAAGATGCCGCGTGTCAACTACATGCAGGAGCACACCCGCAACCTCATCACCGAGACCGTCATCCTCTATTATGGTGAGACGAAGCAAGCTGATGAGCTTTTCAAGATAACGGATAAGTTCGGTGGAACACTGGTTACACCCACTAACGCAGATAACAAAAAGTATCCTATGACATCACTGAAGCTCAGTGATACCGACTTTGCCGAATGGGTACACAGCAGCGAAACCGACAGTGTATTGGTTCCCAAGATGGAGGGCATCATTACCGTAACTGTAAATGCTCCCGTTCTATTAAAAAAGCCTACTACTGAAAACGAGAAAGGTGATACCATTAAGATGAAGCGTAAGTTCAACCTTGACGTAAGAGACCGCCGCGTACTCCCTGCAGGAGCCATGGAAGGTGTTTACGAACTGGTGACGAATGCCAGTCAGCTGAAAAAGGATGACAAACTGCTCATCGTGGCAACCATCGACGATAAGCCCAAGGTGCTCAACCGTAAGGTTGGCGGCAGCGGTGGCAGTGGCATCATGTCGATGTTCGGTGGTAGCAGCAATAGCAGTAACATCACCATTGGTGAAGATGGTAAGATTACCGAGGTGCCCGACGATGCTATGATTCTTAATTTGGAGCAGACCAATGGCAAGTGGAGCTTACAGACCGGTAGAACCGCCGACTACAAGATGACCTATCTTTACATTTCCGACACTGATGGCGGTGGCTTCGGTGGTGGCAGCATACCTGGTATGGGAGGCGGAGCCAAACTGAAGACAGGTAAACTGGAGAATATCAACGACAGCTGTCAGGTAACATTTACCTTCCCTGCTGGAAAGAACGACAGCGTGCAGATTAAGTTCAACTTTGCCGACCGCGAGAAAGACGGCAATACAACCGTTGCGAAGAATGTCATCCGCTACGGCAAGAGCATGATGTCATCTTCGTTTGGCGGTTATGAGGCAGAGTCAACCAAGGCAACCTTGCCACGTTTATATCGCTTGGTACATCCTTCAACGTTCGATGTGACCATTGACGAATCAGGATGGAGCACCATCGTTCCCTATACTGATGTAAAAATGCCCGATGGACTTGAGGCATTCATCGTTGCAAAGGTTGAAGAAGTCGAAGGCGAAAAGGAAGCTGTCATTTCTCATGTAGCGGCTTTGAAGGGTGGTGAGCCTTATCTGCTCCATAAAGAGAATGGTGGTGCGGTTAAACTGACCGTTTCTGGAGAAGGAGTTGCTAAACCTCGTGTAAACAAGCTGAAGATTAGTGATGAAACAGCCGAAGTGGTCTATGTATTGGCTAATACGAACGATATAGGTTTCTATAAAAAGAATGAAATCTTAGCAGCTGGTTATGTATATCTGCCTTCGGAACTTGGAGCTGGTCAGGAGTTTATCCCCTTCATTGTTAATGATAATCCTTTCCCAGGAATTGCAACAGGTATTAATGAAGTAAATGGTAAGGGAACAACAGACAAGGCATACGACCTCCAAGGTCGTCGCGTATCAGTAACGAAGGGACAGGTCAAGAAGGGTCTGTACATCGTGAACGGAAAAAAAATCGTGGTTAAGTGAGAGAAATGAAAAATCGTTCTCATTCCACGATGATCTGGATTAATTAAGTCATTTAGGCGTTATCGCCGTCATTGAATATGAAAAGACTAAGTGTTTTCTTTATTGCTGCAGCCGTGAGCTTCCTGCTCACGGGCTGTGGCATATACAACAAGTACGAGCAGAAAAATGAGATACCTGCCGATGTCATGGGTACATCGCAGGACGTTCAGGCGGCTCAGGGTGGTACGTCACTTTCCCAGATGACATGGCGTGAGTTCTTCATCGATCCGTTGCTGCAACAGCTCATCGAGCAGGTGCTGGCCAACAACACCGACCTGAACTCGGCGCGTATCGCCGTGGAGAAGAGTGAGGCTTCGCTCAAAGCCGCCAAGATGGCCTATCTGCCCTCGCTCTATTTCTCACCGCAGGGCACGCTGGCTAAGTTCGACGACAATCCGTGGTCAAAGACCTACAACCTTCCACTGCAGATGCAGATGGATGTCGATGTGTTCGGCAGCATCACCAATAAGAAACGTGCTGCCAAGGCCGTGCTGCTGCAGGCTCAAGTGCGAGAGGAGGCCATTCGTGCCAACCTCATCTCCACCACTGCACAGCAATACTATATGCTGCAGGTACTCGATCAACAGCTTGAGATTCTCACACAGACCGACAGTCTGTGGAATGCCTCGCTGGAAACGGAAAAGACGTTGTGGGAAAATGGCAAGATCTATTCCACTGCTGTCAACCAGATGGAGTCTTCATATCTCAACGTGAAGACACAAATTGTGGATGTTCGCCGCAATATCCGTGGCGTGGAGAATGCCATCTGTCGTCTTCTCGCCATCTCACCACAGCACATCGAGCGGAACAAATGGGGCAGTTCTGCCTTGCATCATCCTCAAGCTGAGGGGGACACCGGTCAGCGCATGTTCGACACCCAGTTCCTGAAGGTTGGCGTTCCTGCCGCCATGCTTGAACAACGCCCAGACATCCGCATGGCTAACCATGCCATGGAAGAGGCGTTCTACAACACGCAGGCAGCCCGTTCGGCATTCTTCCCCAGTATCTCATTACAGGGTGTTGCCGGATGGACCAACAGTGCAGGTAGTGTAGTTGTGAACCCAGGTAAACTCTTGCTCAATGCCGTCGGTTCACTCACACAACCTATCTTTGCCCGTGGCAGATTGTTGTCTAACTATAAGATCGCCAAACTCACCCAAGAGGATCTGCAACGGAAATATGTTCAGACTGTTATTGATGCAGGCAATCAGGTGAACGATGCTTTGGCCGACTGTCAGGCAGCCCGCGAGAAGCATGCCTATTACCATCGTCAGGTGGAGGTGCTGCGCGAAGCCTATGTGGGAACCCACGAACTGATGGACAATGGAAAATCCAACTATCTCGAAGTGCTGACAGCCCAGGAGAGTCTTCTCAACGCCCAGTTGAGTGAAGCCATGAATATGTATAACGGCTCACAGGCAGTGATCGCCCTTTACATTGCTCTCGGCGGTGGTGTGAAGTAATGTTGAAATGAAGAGGTTTCTATCAATAGCCATCGGTATCATGATGGTGATGATTGGTGCTGATGCCCAGACACAGAAGCTGCAGCGGATGCTTCGGCATAACGACAGTCTGATGACTGTTCGTTACCGTAGTGGCAATATCGACACGAATTATATCACACGTCCGACAACCAAGTGGACCATCGTGGCACGAATGAATGTGTCGGGAGCGAAAATAGAGACAGAAGGAATGGACAACGGCATTCCTTTTAAGTCGGAAATGAAAGCCGACTACAAATCCACTCTAAGTGTTGGAGTGAGTTATTTGGGTTTCTCGCTTAACGCTGCACTCAATCCCGCCAAACTGTTGGGCAGATACCGTGACTATGAACTGAACTTCAACTCCTATGGCAAACGATTCGGTTTCGACATCATCTATCAGGATGCCCATAATTTTAAAGGATGGCACGACCATGAAGGGATGGACCGTATCGAGTTACCAGACGGCATGCTAAAGGTGAAGACGTTGAACGTGAATGCGTTCTACGTCTTCAACAGCCGCCGTTTCTCCTACCCCGCTGCCTTCACACAGAGCTATATACAGCGACGTTCAGCTGGAAGTATCCTGCTGGCAGCGTCGGGACAGGGACAGCATGCCACCCTCGATTACACGCAAAAGACCGACATGAAGATGACAAACATCGGTCTCGGTATGGGATATGGGTATAACTTCGTGCCAGGTGAGGGATGGCTGCTGCATATCTCTGCCCTACCCACATTCATCGTCTATAGCAACACTTCCATGACCTTCGGAGACAATCGAGTACCTCTGAGCTATCATTTCCCTGAGGTGATCATCACAGGACGTGGAGCCGTGGTACGGCAATGGCGCAACAAGTTCCTGGGATTGTCGATGGTCTTTAACTTCACCAATATCGGCAATGAAGAGCGTTTGGCCGTGCACAACATCAAGTGGCGTGTCCGCACATTCTTTGGTATAAGATTATGATATAACTCAATTTTCTCACAAATCGCTTCGCTGTTTCATCATTATTTTGTATTTTTGCACAAAAATTCGTATCAGTGACAGAGAAGCATATCGTTCTTGAAGATATAGATCCCGTGGTGTTCTACGGTGTTGGGAACAGTCATTTGCAGATGATTAAAGCACTGTATCCCAAACTGCGTATCGTTGCCCGCGACAATGTCCTGCGTGTAATTGGGGATGACGAGCAGATGAGTATTTTCGAAGAACAGGTGGAAGCCATGCGCAAACATGTGCTGAAATTCAATCGAATCAGCGAAGAAGATATATTGGACATCATCAACGGTCGCAAGACCAAGGATGAGGCGGTGAAGGGCGTGGTGGCCTACAGCGTCTCCGGACGTGCCATCAAGAGCCGCAGCGAAAACCAACAGAAGCTGATCGATGCATTCGAGAAAGACGATATGATCTTTGCCGTAGGACCAGCAGGAACGGGTAAGACATACCTCAGTATCGCTCTGGCCGTGAAGGCCATGAAGGAGAAACAAGCAAAGAAGATCATCCTGAGCCGTCCCGCTGTAGAGGCTGGTGAGAAATTGGGGTTCCTCCCAGGTGACATGAAGGACAAGATCGATCCTTACCTGCAGCCGCTCTACGATGCCTTGGAGGATATGATCCCCGCTGCCAAGCTTCAGGATATGATGGATAAGCACATTATCCAGATCGCTCCCCTCGCCTTTATGCGCGGACGTACCCTGAGTGATGCCGTGGTGATCTTAGACGAAGCACAGAACACGACATCGGCACAGATCAAAATGTTCCTTACCCGTATGGGATGGAACACCAAGATGATTATTACGGGAGACATGACGCAGGTTGACCTTCCACGCGAAACTCAGAGCGGTCTTCGTGAGGCCATGCGGATCCTGAAGGGAGTGGAAGGTATTTCGTTTGTGGAGATGACGAAGAAAGATATTGTTCGGCATAAACTCGTTACCCGCATTGTCAATGCGTTTGAGGCTTATGAAAGGGTGAAGAAAGAAAATCAAAATAAAGATAATAACAATGAAGGCATTAACAAGAACTGATTTCCATTTTGATGGACAGAAAAGTGTGTATCACGGTAAAGTTCGTGATGTGTATAATATCAATGACGATATCCTGGTCATGGTGGCCACCGACAGAATTTCCGCCTTTGACGTGGTGTTGCCCAAAGGAATACCCTTCAAGGGGCAGGTGCTCAATCAGATTGCTGCCAAGTTCCTGGATACCACAACCGATATCTGTCCGAACTGGAAACTGGCTACCCCCGACCCCATGGTCACCGTTGGCTTGAAATGTGAGGGATTCCGTGTGGAGATGATCATCCGTTCAATTCTTACAGGTTCTGCCTGGCGTGAATATAAGAACGGCTGTCGTGAGCTCTGCGGGGTGAAGCTCCCAGATGGCATGCGCGAGAATGAGCGTTTCCCGGAACCCATCATTACACCAACGACAAAAGCCGATGAGGGGCACGACATGAATATCTCGAAAGAGGAGATCATTGCCCAGGGCATCGTGAGCAAAGAAGACTATGAGGTGATGGAGGACTACACCCGCAAGATATTTGCACGCGGTCAGGAGATTGCTGCCAAGCAGGGACTGATCCTTGTTGACACCAAATATGAGTTCGGCAAACGCGACGGTAAGGTGTATCTGATTGACGAGATCCATACGCCTGATTCCAGCAGGTATTTCTATGCCGATGGCTACGAGGAGAAACTGGCCAAGGGTGAGCCACAGCGACAGCTCTCCAAGGAGTTCGTACGCCAGTGGCTCATTGAGCATAACTTCATGAACGAGCCTGGACAGGTGATGCCAGAGATTACCGATGCTTATGCCGAGAGCGTTTCCGAGCGATACATCGAGCTGTATGAGCATATTGTCGGTGAACGGTTCGACAAGGCAACGGAAGAAGGAGATATCGCTGCACGTATCGAGAAGAATGTGAGCGAATATTTGAAGACTTTATAATCTATAGCATCTATAGAAACTATAGTATCTATAGCATCTATAGTATCCATAAACGACAGATCATGTACAAACAGGAAGCGATCACACCTTATCAGGACGGTCAGGAGAAGGACAAGCAGGTGGAACAGATGTTCAACAACATCGCACCTACCTACGACACCTTGAACCACCGTCTGTCGTGGGACATCGACCGGGGATGGCGGCGCAAAGCCCTCAAGCAGCTGGTGCCCTATCAGCCCCAGCGCATCCTCGACATCGCCACCGGTACCGGTGACTTCGCTATCCTGGCCGCCAAGATGCTACATCCTCAGGAGTTGATCGGCGCAGATATCTCTGAAGGGATGATGCAGATTGGTAGGGAGAAAGTGAAGAACGAGGGCCTTGACGAGGTGATCTCGTTTAGGAAGGAGGACTGTCTGGCCCTTTCGTTTCCAGACGGATGCTTTGATGCGGTGACGGCAGCCTTCGGCATTCGTAACTTTCAGGATCTGGATAAAGGACTGCAAGAAATGTGTAGGGTGCTGAAAGACGATGGTCATCTGTGTATCGTTGAATTATCGCAACCTCATCGTTTCCCTATGAAGCAGCTGTTCTGGCTGTATAGTCATACTCTGTTGCCTCTCTATGGGAAGATCATTTCTAAGGACAAGCACGCCTACAAATACCTGATTGCAACCATCGAGGCTTTTCCACAGGGAGAGCAGATGGTGAAGATTCTCAAAAACGCCGGATTCCGTGAGGCTCGTTTTCAACGACTCACCTTTGGTGTATGTACCCTGTATGTGGCAACGAAATAATAGTGATCATTAAACAACGATAAAAATGGACAAATACGGACTGATTGGATACCCTTTAGGTCACTCGTTCTCCATTAGCTATTTCAATGAGAAGTTTCAGAACGAGGGAATCGATGCGAAGTATATCAACTTCGAGATACCTACGATTGAGGATTTACCAGAGGTCCTCACAACGAACCCTGAGCTGCGTGGACTAAACGTGACGATCCCCTACAAGGAAAAAGTCTTCGATTACCTCGACGCGGTGAGTCCCGAGGCACGTGCCATCGGTGCCGTGAATGTGATACGTATCGACCACAAAGGTAAGGATGTGAAGCTGAAAGGATTCAACAGCGACGTGATCGGTTTCACGAAGAGCATCGAGCCCATGCTGGAGAAAGTGCATAAGAAAGCGTTGATCCTGGGAACGGGCGGTGCCTCGAAAGCCATCGACTTCGGACTGAAGTCATTGGGCTTGGAAACTGTCTTCGTGAGTCGTTATGAACGTCCGGGAACGATTCAGTATGAACGCATCACACCCGAAGTGGTGAAGGAATATAATGTCATTGTGAACTGCACCCCCCTGGGGATGTATCCCCATAGTGACTCCTGTCCTCTCCTTCCCTACGAGGCGATGGACGAGAACAATATCCTCTATGACTTGATTTATAATCCCGACGAAACATTGTTTATGTATAAAGGTCGTCAGCAGGGGGCTACCGTCAAGAACGGTTTGGAGATGCTGCTCTTGCAAGCCTTTGCCAGTTGGGAGTTCTGGAACGGAAAAGATTAACCTTCTTCCTGTTTTTGTGTATGACGAACAAAGACGGCTGTCTTATCTATCTGTTGGCGCTCTTTGCCCTGATCACCGTGCTGTTCTTGCCAGAGTATCTTCTCAAGATCTTCGGTGAGAGTCTCACATATGGCAAGCTGGCTCTGCTCCTTCTCGGTACGGTGGCAGTTATCTTCGGCTCTTGGTATTTCTATGGCCATCGGCTGAAGAATCCGAGTCTTGCCACGCAAGATCAGCTGTATATCAACAAGGCGAAAGCTTCTGATAGCAAGAAAAAACAGAAAGCCGCACAGAAACAATCGAATCTGCCTTCTTTCCAATTCAACAAGCTTTTCTATGGTGCCCTGTTCTGGGCATTGTTGATCAGTATAGTCACATCGTGTAATTATTCTATTTATAGGGATTCTGACGAACCGACAGGCACAGCCACTGTCTGGAACGCCCAGAACATTCCCTTGCCCCATCTGAGAGACGGAAGTCAGTATGTGTCGAATCCCGATTCGGTGATCCGCCAGGCTACCGTGGACTCTCTGAATCTTGTGTTCCAGGATCTGGAACGGAATGTGGGTATCGAATCGGCGGTGGTCATCGTCAATCATATCGAGAACCAGGATCCTTTCCGCATGGCCCAGGACATCGGAAACAATTATGGTGTGGGCAGGAAAGAGACGAACCGCGGTCTGGTGATCGTGGTGGCCTACGAGGACCGGAAATATTTCATCGCACCTGGCAGAGGACTTGAAGGTGATCTCACCGATGCCGACTGTTCCCGATTGGCACGTAAATTCCTCACTCCCTTTATGCGTGAGTCGAATCCCGATGGTGCCATGCTGTCACTTTCCAAGGGCCTCTATGCGTTGGCCGTTGAGAAACGTGAGCTTAACGGTCCAACCGAGGATGATTTGTTGGTGGGGAAAGCAGAAGACAATGTTGACTTACCCATGAACGCATCCATGTTCATGTTAGCGTTTTTGTTCGTGATCTATGTCATCTTGAATGAGAAATATGATTGGGTCAAACTGCCATCCGGAGGTACTGGCTATACTGGCTATGGCCGCTCCCGCATGGGAGGTGGCAGCAGTAGCTGGGGCTCCACTTGGGGAGGTGGCTTCGGAGGCGGAGGCTTCGGTGGTGGATACGGCGGAGGCAGCTTCGGCGGTGGCGGTGCTGGTGGTGGCTGGTAAGCTATCTATGTCATCGTAATAAACAAAAAGATAATATGTATAACTATTAAATAAAAACGTTTATGAAAAAGAGTTATGGAATCTTAGGAATTATCGTATTGATTATTCTCTGTTGTTTATGGGCAAAAGGTGCATATAATGGCATGGTAAGTAATCAGGAAGCGGCTACCAAGGCGTGGGCAAATGTGCAGAGCGCTTATCAGCGTCGTGCTGATCTGATTCCTAATCTGGTTGAAACCGTGAAGGGTTATGCCAAGCATGAGCAGGAGACTTTCGAGAATGTGGTGGAGGCTCGGGCAAAGGCTACTCAGATTACAGTGGATCCGACCAATCTCACTCCCGAGAAGCTTCAAGAATTCCAGGCTGCACAGGGTGAGCTTACTTCTGCTCTTGGCAGACTGATTGCTGTGGGTGAGGCCTATCCTGACTTGAAAGCAAACGAAAATTTCAAAGACCTGCAGGTACAGTTAGAGGGTACAGAAAACCGAATTAACGAAGCTCGTAACAAATTCAATGATGCTGTTCAGGAGTACAATACGGGCATCCGTTCCTTCCCCAATAACATCTTTGCAGGATTGTTCGGCTTCAGTCGCATGGATAAGTTCGAGGCTGATGCCGCTGCCCAGAAAGCTCCTGAAGTGAAATTTTAGTTGATAGTTGAAAAGTGAACAACAGATATATGATGCGTGGCGTGAGTGCAGCGAAAGAAGATGTGCACAACGCTATTAAAAACATTGACAAAGGGGTCTTCCCACAGGCCTTCTGTAAGATCATTCCCGATATCCTCGGTGGTGATCCTGAGTATTGTAACATCATGCATGCCGACGGAGCAGGCACCAAGTCGAGTCTGGCCTATATGTACTGGAAAGAGACGGGAGACCTCACGGTATGGAAGGGCATCGCTCAGGATGCCATCGTGATGAACACCGATGATCTGCTGTGCGTAGGTGCCGTGGATAATATCCTGGTCTCCTCAACCATCGGACGAAACAAAATGCTCATTCCCGGTGAGGTTATCTCGGCGATTATCAACGGAACAGACGAGTTGCTTGCCGAACTGCGCGAAATGGGGATCGGTATCTATCCGACGGGAGGTGAGACAGCTGATGTGGGTGACCTCGTACGCACCGTCATCGTTGACTCCACCGTAACCTGCCGCATGAAACGTAGTGATGTCATCGACAACGCGAAGATCCGTCCTGGGGATGTCATCGTGGGATTGAGCAGCACCGGACAGGCTACCTACGAGAAGCGATATAATGGCGGTATGGGAAGTAACGGTCTTACCTCCGCCCGCCATGATGTGTTTAGCAAATACCTGGCTGAGAAGTACCCTGAGAGTTACGACCATCAGGTGCCTGAAGAGCTGGTGTATAGTGGTGGGTGCAAATTGGATACTCCTGTACAGACAGATGACGGAAGAACCGTTACGGCAGGTGAGTTAGTTCTTTCTCCCACAAGAACTTATGCTCCTGTGATCAAGAAACTCTTAGACGAGATGCGACCACAGATTCATGGTATGGTTCACTGTACTGGTGGTGCCCAGACCAAGGTGCTTCACTTCGTGGGCGACAACTGTCGTGTGGTAAAGGACAATATGTTCCCCGTTCCCCCACTCTTCCGCTTGATCAAAGAGCAGAGTGGTACTGATTGGCGAGAGATGTACCAGGTGTTCAACATGGGACACCGCATGGAGATCTATGTACAGCCGGAGATTGCAGAACGTGTCATCGAGATTTCCAAGTCGTTCAACATCGATGCCCAGATCATCGGTCATATAGAAGAAGGAGCACGATCGCTCACCATCCAAAGTGAATTCGGCACGTTCAACTACTAATGCACTACAATATGAAGAATCAATACGCTTGGCATAGCATCAAAGGATTGCACAGGATAATCATCTCACTCATCGTTGTAACAGCTTTTCTGCCATCATTAGCACAGACACCGCTGAATGAGCAGGAAGTGTACGAACGATTGATGTATCGTCAGTATATGGAGGGCTATCAAGAGGGAACACCATGGGACGACTCGAATACTTACTTCAATACCGTCGTATTTGACGGGTATAGCTATGGCTGTTATAAAGGACGTGCCTGTTTCGCCTTTATGATGGACATGATGGAATATGCCTCAAACTATGAGTATCCCATCCGGAAAATTGAAGGTTCATACGACAATCTGCCAAAGATACATGTTGGTGATGGTGTTCGTGTAATGAATGATTGTCACTCTGTTGTTGTTTTGGAAGTTGACGGAACAACAGTCACAGTAGCTGAAGGCAATTTCAACAGTTCAGTGCATTGGGGAAGAACAATCGACTTGGCAAATCCTGCTGAAGGGTTTACTTACATCGCCACCTTCTGGCCTGAGGTTTCCAATACCATTGCAACAGGTATTACAGATAATGACATTGACTCGCCCATAGGCGACCTGTGCATCTACAACCTGAATGGAACACTGATCAAGCGTATTCCGCAGACGGGAGTAACTATCAAGTCTGTATTGAGCGGACTCCCCAAAGGATTCTACATCGTGAAAGAAGCAACGAAAACATATAAGGTATATAATGGAGAATAATTCAATATTACAGAAACTTGACGGTCTGGAAGCTCGCTTTGAGGAGGTATCAACACTGATTACCGACCCCGAGGTGATTGCCGACCAGAATCGTTTTGTGCGATTAACAAAGGAATATAAGGACCTTGGTGACATTATGGATGTCCGCAAACGTTACATCGCTTGTCTGAATGCCATCAAGGAAGCCAAGGACATCCTGGCCAACGAGGACGATCCCGAGATGAAGGAGATGGCTCGCGAGGAGCTGTCGTTGAATGAGGATCTGCAACCCCAATTGGAAGAGGAAATCAAACTGGCGTTGATTCCCAAGGATCCTGAGGACGCAAAGAATGTACAGATGGAAATCCGTGCTGGAACAGGTGGTGACGAAGCTTGTCTGTTTGCCGGCGACCTGTTCAAGATGTACAAGAGCTTCTGCGATTCCAAAGGTTGGAACCTTTCTGTGACCAGCGTCAGCGAGGGTGCTGTGGGTGGTTACAAGGAGATCGACTTCGCCGTGAGCGGCGCAGATGTATATGGTACGCTCAAGTACGAAAGTGGTGTGCATCGTGTACAGCGTGTGCCTGCCACCGAGACGCAAGGTCGTATGCATACCAGTGCTGCCACCGTGGCCGTCCTTCCTGAAGCTGATAAGTTTGAGGTACACATCAACGAAGGTGAGATCAAATGGGATACTTTCCGTAGCTCCGGTGCCGGCGGTCAGAACGTGAATAAGGTGGAGTCTGGTGTACGACTTCGTTATATGTGGAAGAACCCGAATACGGGTGAGACCGAGGAGATTCTCATCGAGTGTACAGAGACGCGCGACCAGCCGAAGAACAAGGAACGTGCCTTGTCTCGCCTCTATACCTTTATATATGATAAGGAGCACCAGAAATACATGGATGATATCGCTTCAAGGCGAAAGACACTGGTATCTACTGGCGACCGCTCTGCCAAGATCCGTACATACAACTTCCCACAAGGACGTGTTACGGATCACCGCATCGGATATACGACACACGACCTGCAGGGCTTCCTTGGCGGAAATATCCAGGACATGATCGATGCGCTGACCGTGGCGGAAAACGCAGAACGTATGAAAGAAGCAGAACTATAAGTTCTTTGAACTTTGATCATTGAACTTTGAACTTAAAAATTATAGCCCATGAACAGACAAGAACTCATCAAGCAGATCAAGCAGAAACGATCATTTCTCTGTGTTGGTCTGGATACCGATCCCAAGAAGATGCCGCAGTGTGTCTTCGATTTGTATGACCCCATCTTCGAGTTTAACAAAGCCATTATCGATGCCACCGCCCCCTATTGTGTGGCCTATAAGCCGAACCTCGCTTTCTACGAGGCATACGGCCTCAAAGGGATGAAAGCCTTTGTCGATACCTGTAGCTACATCCAGCAAAACCATCCCCATCATCTGATCATCGCCGATGCAAAACGTGGGGATATCGGTAACACCTCCACGATGTATGCCCGCACATTCTTCGAGGAATACAACGTGGATGCCTTGACCGTTGCCCCCTATATGGGAGAAGACTCCGTGACCCCGTTCCTGGCCTACCCAGACAAATGGGTAATCCTGCTGGCACTTACCAGTAACAAGGGAAGTCATGACTTCCAGCTGACGGAAGACCCCACGGGTCAGCGCCTGTTTGAGAAGGTGATCCTGAAGTCACAGGAATGGGGAACGCCCGAGAACATGATGTATGTGGTCGGTGCCACACAAGGTAGGATGTTTGAGGACATCCGCAGAGTGGCCCCGGATCATTTTCTCTTGGTTCCTGGTGTAGGAGCCCAGGGTGGCAGTCTGCAGGAGGTATGCAGGTATGGCATGAACAAAGACTGTGGCTTACTGGTCAACTCCTCCCGTGGCATCATCTACGCATGCAACGATGATCATTTCGCCGAGATCGCAGGAAACAAGGCCCGTGAGCTACAACAGGAAATGGCCATCGAGCTGGACAAGGCTGGTATATGAACGATAGTAAGATCATCAACGACCCCGTATTCGGTTTTATCAAGATTCCCCGAGGTCCCCTGTTGCACATCGTGCAGCATCCGCTGATGCAACGGCTGACACGTATCAAGCAGCTTGGGTTGGCATCCGTGGTGTATCCTGCTGCCCAGCATACCCGTTTCCAGCACTCCATCGGTGCCTTCCACCTAATGAGTGAGGCCATCACCTCCCTTCAACAGAAAGGCATCTATATCTTCGACAGTGAGGCGGAGGCCGTGGAGGCAGCCATCCTGATGCACGATATTGGTCATGGACCGTTCTCGCATGTCCTGGAAGACACGTTGATCCATGGCATCACCCACGAGGAAATCTCCCTCATGATGATGGAACAGATCAATCAGGAGATGAACGGGGCTCTGAACCTGGCCTTGATGATCTTCAAAGATCACTACAACAAGAAATTCCTCCATCAGCTGATCAGCAGTCAGTTGGATGTCGATCGATTGGATTACCTGCGTCGTGATTCCTTCTTCACGGGTGTGACGGAAGGAAACATCGGATCAGCACGAATCATCAAGATGCTCGATGTGGTGGATGACCAGTTGGTGGTCAACTCGAAGGGAATCTATTCAATTGAGAACTATCTCACCTCACGCCGGCTGATGTACTGGCAGGTGTATTTGCACAAGACTGCCGTGGCCTGTGAGAAAGTGCTGGTAAACACTTTGTTAAGGGCTAAACACTTAACAAAGAATGGAAAGGACATCTTTGCCCCTCCCGCCCTGAAATATTTCTTGTCTAATGATGTCGATGGCAAGTGGTTTAATGACCATGAGGAAGCCCTGAGGAATTACGAACTACTGGATGACAATGATATCTGGAGTGCCATCAAGGTGTGGACAGACAGTGATGACAAGATCCTGTCAATTCTCTCACGTGACCTCATCTACAGGAACATCTTCCAAGTGGAAGTGCATGAAGAGCCCATCGGGGAAGAACAACTGGCAGAGCTGAGACTGAAGATCAGTCAGAAAGCGGGAATCGACCTGGCTGATGCCAGCTACCTGATGAGTGTCAATACGATCCAGAAAGACATGTATGATGTGAATGACGACCAGATCGGCATTCTCTACAAGGATGGTACGATAAGGGATATTGCTGATAGTTCAGAAATCTTAAATATTAGCCTATTATCTAAAAAAATTCGCAAATATTACCTGTGTTATCAACGTTTCTCATAAATTTTCAGTAACTTTGCACGAATTATAATATAAAAGACATGGAATTTAGCGCAAAACAAATAGCCGAGTTCATACAGGGACGTGTGGAAGGTGACGAAAATACCACCATCAACACTTTTGCCAAAATAGAGGAAGGTAAGGCCGGAGCAATCTCGTTCCTTTCGAATCCCAAATATACCCATTATCTCTATGAGACCCAATCGAGCATCGTTCTGGTGAACGAGGATTTGGTTTTGGAACATCCCGTAAGTGCTACGCTCATCAGGGTGAAGAACGCCTACGAGAGCGTTGCCAAACTGTTGCAGTTGTATGAGAGCATGAAGCCCAAGAAGACAGGTATTGACCCGCTGGCCTTTATCTCCCCCACTGCCAAGATCGGTAAGAACTGCTATATCGGTGCCTTTGCTTTTATCGGCGAAGGGGTGACGATTGGTGATAACACACAAATCTATCCCCATGTGGTGATTGAGGACGGAGCCACATTGGGTGACTCCTGTCTGATCTACCCCAATGTCTCCATCTATCACGACTGTCGGTTGGGCAATGACGTGACCATTCATTCCGGATCGGTGATTGGTGCCGACGGCTTCGGTTTCGCCCCGAGTACGGAGGGATATGACAAGATTCCGCAGATAGGTATCGTAATCATTGAAGACCATGTGGAGATCGGTGCCAACACCTGTGTCGATCGCTCTACTATGGGCAGTACGATCATCCACAAGGGTGCCAAGCTCGACAACCTCGTACAGATTGCACACAATGTGGAAGTTGGTGAGAACACGGTGATGTCGGCCCAAGTGGGTATCGCAGGAAGTGCCAAGATCGGCAGTTGGTGTATGTTTGGCGGTCAGGCCGGTTTTGCTGGGCACATCACCGTAGGTGACAAGACCTTTGTGGGTGCCCAGTGTGGTGTGAACAGCAGTGTGAAAGGCAACGAGAGTCTGATTGGCAGTCCAGCTATGGAACCGAAGAATTTCTTCAAGTCATCCGTACTATTTAGAAAGTTACCAGATATTTACAAGCAGCTGAACACTCTCCAGAAAGAGGTGGATGAGTTGAAGAAATTACAAAAAGAAGAATAAATCAAAATCAATCATATATGTTAAAACAGAAAACACTGAAAGGCAGCTTTTCTCTTTTCGGGAAAGGATTGCATACAGGTTTAAGCCTTACGGTTACTTTTAACCCCGCTCCAGAAAATACAGGATACAAGATTCAGCGCATCGACCTTGAGGGTGAGCCCATTATCGATGCCATTGCTGAGAATGTGATAGACACACGCCGAGGAACGGTTCTTGGAAAAGGTGACGTTCGTGTATCTACCGTGGAACATGGTTTGGCAGCCCTCTATGCATCGGGAATCGACAACTGTCTGATTCAGGTGAACGGTCCTGAGTTCCCTATTCTCGACGGCTCTGCCGATATGTATGTCAAGAAGTTAAAAGAGATTGGCTTGGAGGAACAGAATGCACCGAAGGATTTTTATGTGATTCGCCACAAGCATGAGATTGTTGATGAGGAGACCGGTTCGTGCATCACGATTCTCCCAGATGAAGAGTTCTCGATCACTGCCATGTGCTCTTTTGAGTCGAAGTTCATCAATAGTCAGTTTGCGACCCTCGATAAGATTGAGAATTTTGCAAAGGATATTGCTCCTGCCCGTACTTTTGTCTTTGTGAGGGATATCATGCCCCTCCTGGAGGCGAACCTCATCAAGGGTGGTGACTTGGACAATGCCATCGTCATCTACGAGCGTGAGGTCACCCAGGAACAGCTCGACCACCTGGCAGATGTGCTGAAGGTGCCCCACATGGATGCCACCAAGATCGGTTACATCCAACATAAGCCTTTGATGTGGGAGAATGAATGTACGCGTCATAAGCTCCTCGATATCATTGGTGACATGGCACTGATCGGCAAACCCATCAAGGGACGTATCATCGCCACTCGTCCGGGTCATACGGTGAATAATAAGTTCGCCCGTCTGATGAGGAAAGAGATCCGTAAGCATGAGGTTCAGGCTCCGTTCTATGATCCCAACGAGGAACCCATTATGGACGTGAACCGCATTCGTGAGCTTCTCCCCCACCGCTATCCTATGCAGCTGGTTGACAAGGTGATCTCGATTGGTCCGACCAGTATCGTAGGTGTGAAGAACATCACGAGCAATGAACCCTTCTTCCAGGGACATTTCCCCCAGGAGCCGGTGATGCCGGGTGTCCTCCAGATCGAGGCCATGGCACAGTGCGGTGGACTCCTTGTCTTGAACACTGTAGAGGAACCAGAGCGCTGGAGCACCTATTTCATGAAAATCACGGATGTGAAGTTCCGTCAGAAGGTAGTACCGGGTGACACCCTGATCTTCAAGGTTGACCTACTGGCACCTGTCCGTCATGGTGTATCTTCCATGAAAGGATACATGTTCGTGGGTGACTCCATCGTTTCAGAGGCGACATTTACTGCTCAAATCGTCAAGAACAAATAAAGTATATGAACCAGATTAGTCCATTAGCATTTGTTCATCCCGAGGCAAAGCTTGGTGAGAACAACGTGATCGGTCCCTTCTGCTACATCGACCGGAATACAGTGATTGGTGATAACAATGTGATGCAGAACAGTGTCACGATCAATTACGGTGCACGCATCGGCAACGGGAATGAATTCATGCCTGGTGCTTCCATCAGTACAAAACCCCAGGATCTGAAGTTCCAGGGTGAGGACTCGATCTGTGAGATCGGTGACAACAACAGTATCCGTGAGAATGTGACCATCTCAAGAGGTACTGCCAGTAAGGGAACAACAATCGTCGGTTCGAACAACTTGTTGATGGAGAACATGCATATCGCCCACGACTGTGTGATCGGTAATGGATGTATCATTGGTAACAGTACCAAGTTTGCCGGTGAGGTGGTTGTTGATGACAATGCCATCATCTCTGCCACCGTTCTGTTCCACCAGTTCATCCGTGTGGGCGGTTATGTGATGATTCAGGGAGGCAGCCGAACCAGTCAGGATATTCCACCGTATATCATTGCAGGCAAGGAACCTATCCGTTATGCTGGTGTCAACCTGATTGGACTCCGTCGCAGGGGGTTCAGTAATGAGACCATCACCCTGATCCATGACGCCTATCGTCTGTTATACAGCAAGGGTGTGTTGGCCGAAGGAGTGGAGGAGATCAAGAAGAACCTTCCGATCACGCCGGAGATTCAGTATATCATCGATTTCGTCATGAGTTCAAAGAGAGGCATTATCCGCTGACAATGAACACATTGGTAGTAATACTCGGCCCCACGGGTGTAGGCAAGACAGAATTGTGCCTCGGTGTGGCCGAGTATTTTCATATCCCCGTCATCAATGCCGACTCCAGGCAGATCTATAAAGGGATCCCCATCGGCACGGCCACCCCTACCCTTGCACAAAGACAGAGAGTAAGACACGAGATGGTGGAGGTGTTGGACATCGGTGACTATTACAACGCATCGATGTTCGAGAGTCAGGTACTCAAACTCCTTGACCAGCAGTTCCTATCATCCCCCATCGCATTGATGAGTGGCGGCAGTATGATGTACATCGATGCTGTATGCGACGGACTGGCCGACCTCCCCACTGTCAGTGACGAGGAACGTACCCTGATGAAACGCAGACTCGAAGAAGAAGGTCTTGACGCATTGTGCAAAGAGCTTCAGACTTTGGATCCTGACTATTTTGCGATCGTAGATAAAAACAACTATCGCAGGGTGATCCATGCTTTGGAAATCATTCATACGACAGGGCAGACATTCACATCCCTTCGTACAGGACAGAAAAAGGAGCGTCCCTTCAAGATCGTGAAGATCGGGTTGACACGACAGCGTGAGGAACTCTACCAGCGGATCAACAAACGGGTGGATGAGATGATGGCCAGTGGATTATTAGACGAGGCCAGACGATGGTATGCCCGACGTGATTTCCAGAGTTTGAATACCGTTGGATACAAGGAACTGTTCGCTTACATGGATGGTCTCTGGTCTTTGGAGGAAGCAGTAGAGCGTATCAAAGGTAATACGCGCCGCTACTGCAGGAAGCAGCTCACCTGGTTCAAACGCGACACGAGTATCCGTTGGTTCGACCTCTCCACGACACTCCACTCGGAAAAGACAACTTCCCTTGACGATAATATTAAAGAAATCATAAAATATATCACTGAAGTGATATAATCCCCGTCTTTTTTACTATTTTTGCATTGTTTTTCAATGGAATAAGCTATAAATAACCGTATAGGTATGCATCAAGAACATCATCATCACAGACATCATCACCACTCCAGTCATAAGGAAAAACGGGGATTCTTCTCCCGTCTCTGGCACAGACTATGTTCCATCTGGCCCTGGTACAAATCCTTGTATAAGGGTCGTGCCTGGTACATCAAGCTGATTGTGGGACTGATATCCTTTATCCTACTGTTTGTCATCTATCTGGGAATGGTTGACATCAATTTCCTCTGGCTCTTTGGAAAGTCACCGGGTTACTTCTCTGGTATCAGGGATCCGCAAACCAGTGAGGCATCGGTCATCTACAGTGCCGATGGGAAGGAAATCGGTAAGTATTTCAACGAAAACAGGACACCAGTGAAATACAATGAGGTGAATCCCGTGTTCTGGAAAGTGTTAATCGATACGGAGGATGAGCGTTTCTACCAGCATAAGGGTATAGACCCCATTGGCCTATTCAGTGCAGCCAAGGATGCCTTGTTCCACCATGATGCCCGTGGTGCTTCTACCATCACACAGCAGCTGGCCAAGAATATGTTCCGTGTCAGGACACGCTACTCCACCGGTTTGCTGGGAAAGGTGCCGGGATTGAAGATCCTCATCGTGAAGACCAAGGAGTGGATTATTGCCACGAAGCTAGAAACAATCTTCAGTAAGGAAGATATCCTCACAATGTATGCCAACACCGTGGATTTCGGATCCAATGCCTTTGGTATCAAGACAGCCTGTAAGACCTATTTCAACACCACACCGGCGAAGCTGAAAACAGAGCAGGCCGCCGTACTGGTGGGAATGTTGAAGGCCACTACCTATTATAATCCGATCTCTAATCCTGAGAACTGTAAGAAACGTCGCAATGTGGTGATCGACAATTTGGTAAGGAAGAACGAGATCACTGCTGCTGAGGGTGACTCCCTGAAGAAGTTGGACATCAAGCTGGAATACAGTGTGGAGACGAATTATGACGGGGAAGCGCAGTATTTCCGGGAGGCCGTGTCCAATTATCTCGATGACTGGTGTACGGAGAACGGCTATGATTTGTATAGTAGCGGACTGCGTATCTATACCACCATCGACACCCGTATGCAGAAATATGCCGAGGCAGCGGTCACCAAGCAGATGCGCCAGGTTCAACAAAACTTCAACAGCCATTGGGGCAAGGAAGAGCCTTGGCAGGATGAGAACCATCGGGTGATTCCCGGCTTCATTGAAGGAATTGCCAAAAAACTCCCTCTTTACAAGAAATTGGAGGCAAAGTATCCTCATGATCCTGACTCCATCATCGCAGAATTGAACCGTCCGCATACCGTGAAACTGTTCGACTATGAAAAGGGAACGATTGAGGCAGAGATGTCAACCATGGATTCCATCCGCTACATGGTGCATTTCATGCACTGCTCCTTTGTGGCCATGGAACCGCAGAACGGTCATGTGAAAGCATGGGTAGGTGACATCGATTTCAACTCATGGAAATACGACAAGGTGACAGCCATGCGACAGCCTGGTTCGACCTTTAAACTGTTCGTCTATACGGAAGCTATGAACCAAGGTCTCACCCCCTGCGACAAACGTCGTGATGAGTATATCAGCATGGAGGTGTTTGACAAGAAGAAAAACAAGATCATCAACTGGACGCCAGGCAACGCCAATGGACGTTTCTCGGGTGACTCGCTCCCCTTGAAGAGTGCCTTTGCGAAGAGCATCAATTCCGTGGCTGTCAGGTTAGGACAGGAGATGGGAATCAAGAACATCATTGCTACAGCCCATGACATGGGTATCCACAGTGTACTGGATGATGAGCCCTCACTGGCGTTGGGATCATCCGATGTCACTCTGTTGGAGATGGTCAACGCCTATTGCTGTATCTCTCATGACGGTCGGCATGTGGAACCGGTACTGGTGACTAAGATTGTGGATAAGGATGGTCGGGAGGTCTATACCTCCTCTACCGAAGAGAAACAAGTGATACCTTATAAAAGTGCATTCCTGATGCAGCAGATGATGATGGGCGGCTTACGGGAACCCGGTGGAACCTCTCAAAGTCTGTGGGGCTACATCAACGGTGCCCAGGATACCGATTTCGGTGGAAAGACTGGAACGTCAAATAACCATTCTGACGCATGGTTCATGTGCATCAGTCCTAACCTCGTTTGCGGTGCCTGGGTCGGCGGCGAATATCGCAGTATCCACTTCAGGACAGGAGCTTTAGGACAAGGCAGTCGCACGGCCCTACCGGTCTGCGGCTATTTCCTCCAGTCAGTGATGACAGACAAGACCTTCCAGAAATATCACGGTCACTTTAAGAAACCTGTTGACAAAGATATCACAGAGAGTCTCTACAACTGCTCTGGCTATGTTCCATCGAACAATGATAATGCCGATCTCGACAGTGTGGGTATCATGGAAGATGAGGTGATGCTTGACGAGTTCGGTAACCCCATTCTTGAACCTGTGGAAGGCGAAGTCATCGATCCTCTGGACGAAGAGGCACAAAAGAAAGAAGACAAGAACGAGAAAGTAAAAGAACAACCCGTGACGTTTGATGATCTCTAACGAACCGATTGATTTAGACAATACTGAACTGCAACAGGCACTTCAGATTATCCAATATACCCGTCGCTCGCTATTCCTAACAGGAAAAGCGGGGACGGGTAAATCAACGTTCCTCCGTTATATCTGTGAACACACCAAGAAAAAGCATGTGGTGTTAGCACCTACAGGTATAGCAGCTATCAATGTGGGCGGCGCTACCCTGCATAGCTTCTTTAAGCTGCCCTTTCACCCCCTACTCCCTAATGACACAAGATATAATGCCCGCAATATTCGTGACACACTTAAATATAATGGTGAAAAACGGAAGTTGCTGAGAGAGGTTGAACTTATTATCATTGACGAGATATCTATGGTTCGTGCTGACATCATCGACTTTATCGACAAGGTGTTACGCATCTACAACCGGAACATGCGGCAGCCCTTTGGTGGAAAACAGCTTTTGCTGGTAGGTGACATATACCAGTTGGAACCTGTCGTGAAGGAAGAAGACAGACAGTTCTTACGCCCTTTCTACCCTTCTGCCTTTTTCTTTGATGCTCGTGTGTTTCGAGAGCTTCAATTGGTAAGCATTGAGCTGAGAAAAGTGTATCGTCAAAGTGATCCGCTTTTTATCAGTATTCTTGACCATATCCGAACAAGTGAAATCTCTACGCCCGACTTGAACATGCTGAATGCACGAGTTGGTACATCGTTTGACACGAAAGGTTCTGAATTGTCTATTACGCTGTCAACAAGAAGAGATACCGTTGACTATATAAACGAAAAACATCTCGAACAATTACCGGGCACCTCCACACATTTCATTGGAGAGGTGAAAGGTGATTTCCCAGAGAGCAGCCTCCCTACCCCCATCGATCTTCTGGTGAAGCCGGGAGCTCAGATTATATTCATTAAGAATGACATGGATCGCAGATGGGTTAATGGTACCTTGGGCGTTATCGAAGCCATTGATGAGGAGGCACAAATCCTATATGTGGTCACAGAAGATGGGGATGAGTTCGAAGTAGAACGCGACAGATGGAGTAATGTACGTTACACATTCAATGAAAAGGAACAAAAAATTGAAGAAGAAGAAATCGGGGTGTATATACAATTCCCCATCCGATTGGCATGGGCTATTACGGTACACAAGAGTCAAGGACTGACATTCAAGAGAGTCACCATTGACTTTACAGGAGGGGTGTTTGCTGGAGGGCAGACTTATGTGGCACTCAGTCGTTGCACTTCACTTGAAGGTATCTCTTTGAAGGAAGCCATACGAAGAGAAGATGTGTTTGTGAGAGCTGAAGTCAAGAACTTCGCCCGTCATTACAACGACCGTAACATCATTGGCACAGCCCTGTCAGAGAGCAAGGCTGACAAGGAATATCATGATGCTGTCAAAGCCTTTGATTCGGGTGACTATGATACCTTCCTGAAGAATTTCTTCCTGGCCATACACAGCCGATACGACATCGAGAAACCTGTAGTGAAACGGTTGATCAGGAGAAAGCTGAACACCATCAACCAACTGCGTGAAGAGAACCGGCGGCTCTCCGAAGAGAAACGGCAACGCGACGCTTTCCTCAAGAAACTGGCTGTTGAATATGTGCTGCTGGGAAAAGAGTGTGAGAAAGAACACATGAAGGAGGCTGCCATCGCCAACTACCGAAAAGCACTCCAGCTCTGTCCTGAATATCCCGAAGCAGAACGACGCCTCAAGAAACTTTCATAACAAACACTCTCTCTTCGTTTCACAAACTCTTCTTTTTCACATTCCCTTTTCCACTTTTTGCGCAAGACTGTTGCACAACTTGTGCATGACGTTTGCACAAACTGTGCAGACCCGTTGCACAAACTGTGCAGAGCCCTTGCACAAAGTGTGCAGATCTAGAGCTTATGTTGTGAACAACTGTGGCTCATCTTAAACTGATAAAGCCCCAATACTCAAAAATTAATGAAATACTGATAAAAAAAGGTATCATAAACGAATGTAAAAATACACCGTTTTCCCGTAAATTACTTTTAACAACAGTCGTTGGAGTGTTAAAAGAGAACAAATGAATGGGACATTTTGTCAGTTTTACATTTTTTGATTCTATTTTTGCAGATGTCTTTTCAAACGATCAGAATGTAATTAAAAAAAATAGAAAATGAACATGAAAAAATTATCCAACTATTTGGTTTATGCAATGTGCATCATCGCCATTGCATTCTCAGCAGGCTCTTTCGTTAAAGTGTATGCTCATCAAACTCCCCTGGCATCATCATCGGCTGCCGCACCAGGTCAACCCGTTGACTTGACCTATGCTGCCGACAAGGCATTGCCCTCGGTGGTGACCATCAAAGTGGTTCAGAACAGCAAAACACAGATTATCGAGCGTCAGATTGACCCGTTCGAGGATTTCTTCAATGATCCCTTCGGATTCTTCGGAAGCCCCAACAACGGACAAGGAAACACCCGTAAATACAGACAGCAGACTCCCAAGCGTCAGGGTTCGGGTTCTGGTGTCATCATCTCATCCGACGGTTATATCGTCACCAACAACCATGTCGTTGACGGAGCAGATGAGATTACTGTCATCTTGACAGACAACCGTGAATTCTCTGCCAAGGTAATCGGTACGGATGCCACCACCGATTTGGCACTGGTTAAAGTAAATGGCAAGGATCTGCCTGCCATCACCATTGCCGACAGTCAGAAGCTGAAGGTTGGTGAGTGGGTGCTGGCCATCGGTAACCCCTTCTCGATTGGTACAACAGTAACGGCTGGTATCGTCAGTGCCAAGGCCCGTTCCATGGGTGGTGGCAATGTGGTACAGAGCTTCATCCAAACCGATGCTGCCATCAACCGCGGAAACTCAGGTGGTGCACTGGTGAACATCAACGGTGAGCTCGTCGGTATCAATGCCATGCTCTATTCCGAGACTGGTTCCTACAGTGGCTACGGCTTTGCCATTCCTACTTCTATTATGAATAAGGTGGTAGATGACCTGAAGACTTATGGTACAGTGCAGCGTGCACTGATCGGTATTCAGGGATCTGACCTGAATGTTTATACCGACGGTTTGAAAGATCAAGGTAAGGATGTTCCTGACTTTGGTGTCGTGAATGGTATCTATGTAGCCAAGGTGGATGAAGACGGAGCAGGTGCTGCCGCTGGTTTGAAAGAAGGTGATGTCATCACATCGATCGACGGTAAGAACCTGAAGGCTATGGCTGAGCTCCAGGAGTATCTCGCCAACAAACGTCCAGGTGACAAGGTGACCCTGACCTACCTGAGGAATAAATCCAAGAAGACGGCTACGGTGACCTTGAAGAACGCCCAGGGTAACACCAAGGTTGTCAAGAGTGCTGATCTCGATGTATTAGGAGCCAATATCCGTGAGGTGAATGCCGAGGAAAAGAAACAGCTGGAGATCAATTACGGTCTGAAGGTGGCAAAGGTGGGTAACGGTGCCCTGAAGAAGGCACGGATCACCGACGGCTTCATCATCCTCAATGCCAACGATGCCCCGATGCGTACCGTGGCTGATCTGCAGGAAGCCGTGAAGAGTGCCTCCACCAGTAAGGATCCCGTTCTCTATATTAAAGGAATTTATCCGACAGGAAAGAAAGCCTACTTCGTGGTGGAGCTGAATGAGGAATAAGCTCTGAACATACTCTACAAAATGCCAATTATATATTGATTTATCAAAATAATTGGCATTTTTTTTGTTTGTTTGTGATAAAAGCAGTATTTTTGCATCTGCGAAAATCAAGAATAACCATGAGACAACTGAAAATCACTAAATCTATCACCAATCGGGAGAGTGCCTCACTCGATAAGTACTTGCAGGAGATCGGCCATGAAGACCTACTTTCCGTTGATGAGGAAGTGGAACTGGCTCAGCGTATCCGTAAGGGTGATCGGAAGGCATTGGAAAGGCTGACAAAGGCAAATCTCCGCTTCGTGGTTTCAGTTGCCAAGCAATACCAGAACCAAGGGCTCAGTCTGCCCGATCTGATCAACGAGGGAAACTTAGGTCTGATCAAGGCTGCAGAGAAATTCGACGAGACCCGTGGATTCAAGTTCATCTCGTATGCTGTATGGTGGATTCGTCAGAGCATCCTCCAGGCGATAGCTGAACAAAGCCGTATCGTTCGCCTTCCCTTGAATCAGGTAGGCAGTGTCAATAAGATCAACCGCGTGTTGAACCGTTTCGAACAGGAACATGAGCGCAGACCCAGTATTGATGAGATAGCCGATAAGGTGGATCTGCCTCAGGAGAAGATTGAAGATGCGATGAAGGTAAACAACCGTCATGTGTCTGTAGATGCACCTTTCGTGGACGGAGAGGATAACAGTTTGCTGGATATCATGGTGAATGATGACGCACCGATGGCCGACCGTGCATTGGTTCTCGAGTCACTTCGTGAGGAGATCAACCGTGCATTGCAAACGCTGAACGAGCGTGAACGGAATATCATCGAGGCCTTCTTCGGCATCAACCAGCCGGAGATGACCCTTGAGGAGATCGGTGAGAAATTCAACCTGACGCGTGAACGTGTGCGACAAATCAAGGAGAAGGCAATCCGGCGACTGCGTCATAACACCAAGAACAAATTATTGAAATCGTATTTAGGACAATAACCCCATTTGAATCAAATGAATACAAAACGATATGTACTGCTGGCAGTAGTCATCATGACATTTTTCATGGGCATGTCTGCAAAGGACAAACAAGTGCCCAAGATCTATGCCTTTGGCTTTTCTGCCTCCTTTAACGACTCCATCGTCTATTTCACAGACATCCAAGAGATCGAGAACGTATGGGTTCGTGAGAAGTCAAATTTCCTGGCTTCGCGCGACAATTATTCGTATCAGTTGCGTGAATACCTTACCAACCAGAATCAGGCTCATCGCACCTGTATCTTCACCTATGCCTTCGATCGTAAACATATCGAGAAGAAATATGTGAAGATGAAAGCCAAATACACCAAGAATGGTGATTTCGATGTGCGTTATATCACTGCGAAAGACTTTCATTTCAACGCCGTAGAACCTGTTCAGATTGAAGAGGTTTCCGAACAGCAGGCGACGAAAGCGAATGGGAAGAAGAAGGACAAACGTTCTGTCAAATCAAGCAACAAGCGTGGAGAAAAAAGTTCCAAGGGAACTCCTCCATCACAGCCAGTACCTAATGAGTAATACTATCACCTGATGGCAGAAAGCACGAATGACTTCAGTATTGCCGAGCATTACGTAAGGATCATCTTTAAGGAATCTCCTATCAATGATATGCGTCTCCTCCCTTCATTTGAACCTTTTCGCATCTCTCCTGTTCAACAAGAGACCCCGTTTTTCCAACTTACCGTTGACGACACCCTGCGTCCCATAGGGAAGGAGCACCGGGAGCGTATCCGAACCTTTGATACGGGTAACGGAGACACGGTCGTGGATGTCCTGGATGATGGTGGATATCAGTATATCATCAAGGATATCAAGGGGGCAGACTGTTGCCTGCTTATCACGAACAAGGATTTCAGCGATTGCCGTTGTGCTTTGAATGGAAATTACAACATGCGCTGCTTCGGTCTGAACAATGCCCTGATGCTTATCTTTGCCTTTGCAGGCAGTCGTCAGAATACCCTGATGATTCATGCCTCATTGGTACGCTGTCATGGCTTTGGCTATGCCTTCATCGCCAAGAGCGGAACGGGAAAGAGCACACAGGTGAGTATGTGGTTGCGCTATATCGAGGGTTGCGACCTGATGAATGATGACAACCCCATCGTCCGTCTGATCGGTGACGAGGTGTTTATCTATGGTAGTCCGTGGAGTGGAAAGACCCCCTGCTACCGTCAGGTAAAAGCTCCTTTGGGAGCCATCACGCGTATTGATCGTGCCCCAGCAAACAGCATCGAAAAGCTGCCGCCGATTGAGGCTTTTGCCTCCTTTCTTCCCTCCTGTTCTACGATGAAATGGGACAAGGATATCTTCAATGCCATCTGCGATACGGTAACGAAGGTAGTCGAGCGCGTGGGTATCTATACTCTTCATTGTTTACCCAACGAAGAGGCAGCACAGGTCTGTCATCAGGCTGTCGCCAAACATCTCAACAACGATTAAACCCATAGAAGATGTCAAACGGAAAGATTCAGGTCAGAGAAGTACAGTTCGCCAATTCGGTGTTACTGCCAGAGATCGTGAAGTTACTTGACGAAGGACATACCGTCACTTTACGACTGAAAGGATTCAGCATGCGTCCGTTCCTGGAGGATGGGCGTGACAAGGCACTCCTTGTCAAGGCCGTTGATCCGAAGGTGGGTGATCCCGTACTCGCGGAGGTTAGTGAGAAGCACTATGTCCTTCACCGTATCATCGCCATCAATGGAGATCAGGTGGTGCTACGCGGTGACGGTAACCTCGGTGAGGAGCACTGTACGATCCCCGATGTGAAAGGTGCCGTTATCGGCTTCTATCGCAAAGGACGAGAAATGCTTGACCGTACCGACGGCAGGAAGTGGCGTATCTATTCCTGGTTCTGGACCCGCCTCTACCCCATCCGTCGTTATCTGTTGGCCTTCTACCGCCGTATTTGGCTTAAACTGTTTAAACCCATATAATAGAATTAGGATATGAAAGCAAAGAAAGGATTCAACCTTCGCAATGTCTGTGGTGAGCAGATTATTGTGGCTGAGGGTAAAGAGAACATCGATTTCAGCAATATCATCAGCATGAACGAGTCGTCGGCTTACTTATGGAAGATTGTCCAGCAACGGGAATCGTTTACCGTTGAGGACTTGGCAGATCTCCTTTTAGAAGAGTATGATGTTGATCGTGACACAGCACTTACCGACGCCAAGACGTTGGCAGGACAATGGGTCACCGCAGGTATAGTTGAAGAATAGCTATACTTTATTAACATATAAAGAGGCCAGACAATGGTTCGTCCATCGTCTGGCCTCTTTATGTTCTGTTCAAGAGAGTACTACCGTTTGTTGTTCTCCTCGAATATGGCCATACGCTCCTCCAACAACGCATACTGATGATCCTCAATGAAAGAAGTACAAACACGCAATCCTTCCTGATGGCTTCCAGTTGTAATGAGGCAGATAGCACTTACGCCATAATACATCAGTTCATGAGCCAGTTCACCACTATTCATTCCGGAATAACCGATGGTGAAATAGAAACCGTCGGCAATGGGCTCTTCTAAGTCCTTGTCATAGACCACATGGAAACCGTGACGGGTGAAGATCTCCTTGAGTTTCTTCGCACGTTCGCCATAGACACTGATCTCCTTCCTGAAGTCGTACGATCCGTCGGTAGCCGCTTTCAGCATAGCTGCCATGGCAAATTGTGCGCTATGACTTGTTCCCGATGACAAAGCATACAACATTCGTGTGGAGAAAACCAAACCGAAGGGCAGTCCTTCGTAACGTTCTGCCAAGTCAGGATAATGCCGGTGGAACAGCTTATCAGAGATGCAGGTCACACCGATGCGCTCTCCTGCATAGCTGAAAGCCTTTGATCCGCTGATCAACAAGATGTAGTTATCCGTATAGCGTGCCACGGTAGCCTGATAAGGCGGTTGGAACGGCACACTCAGGTTCTTGCGGAAATCCATGGCAAAATAGGCCAGGTCCTCCATTACAATGACATCATATTGTGTGGCCAGTTCACCGATCGTCTTCAGTTCATCCTCATTGAAACAGATCCATGACGGATTATTGGGGTTACTGTAGATGATGGCACAGATATTCCCTTTACTGAGATATGATGTGAGTTTGTCACGTAATTTCTCACCACGATAGTCATAGACATCGAATGTTTCGTATTTCACGCCCATCACCTGCAACTGCATCTTCTGTACGGGGAAGCCGGGATCGATGAACAATACAGTGTCCTTCTTCTTGTCAGCCTGCGAACATGTCAGGAACGAAGCGAACGTTCCCTGCATGGAGCCGCATACGGGCACACATCCCTCGGGCTTGATATCCACACCGATGAAGGCCTTCACGAACTGCGAAGCAGCTTCTTTCAGTACGGGAGCACCTTGTATATCGGGATAGCTATGGGCGATGCCGTCCTGCAGAGCTTTGATCTGCGCATCTACGCCCACCTGAGCGGCAGGCAGTCCGGGGATACCCATCTCCATCTTGATAAACTCCACACCGGATTCCTGCTCTGCCTTGGCGGCAACCTGTTTTACCTCACGGATCGTTGCCTTGGCAAAATCCTTAATACCAAGACCAGCCACGAGGCGATCTACTACTTCTTTGTTAATTGGGGTTGGTTTCATCGTATCGAATTCCAATTGATTCCACAAATTATCCCTGTGCCTCTTTTCCAAGGGCAAGAGCCTTGATGTTAGCTTCGACGATGGCTTCGCCCTTTCTGCCGAACACCCTTCGGATAGCATCCTCGAGCTTGGTGTATTCAATGCCGAGTGCTTTCTGGGCAGCACCTAACAGGATGACATTGGCAGAACGGGGAACACCATTCTCCTTTGCCATCTGCTCTATATCGATGGCAATGACATTCTTCAGCTTATTCAAGTCACCCTTAATTACCTCCATGTCAGGATAGTTAGGGATATTGACGAAAGGAGTACTCGATGTGATAATCCATCCCTCTTTTGAGAGATATGGCAGGTAACGAAGTGCTTCCATCGGCTCCATGGAGATGATCACATCTGCTCCCCCCTTTGCAATCAAGTCGCTACTGATGGGTTCACTGGAGAAGCGCAGGTTCGATTGTACATCACCGCCACGTTGTGACATTCCATGTACTTCTGCCTGTTTGATATACAAGTTCTCGTTCATGGCTGCCTCGCCGATGATCGTTGCTATAGAGAGGATTCCCTGTCCTCCTACTCCGCATAGTATGATATCTGTTTTCATAACTTCAATCCTTCAATTCTTCAATTTTTCAATTCTTCCCAGCAGCTTTCTTTTGTTTCAAGTGTCTCTGTAAAGTCTGCATACACTCCCTACGTGGGATGATCACGCTAACACCTTTATAATTGATCTCATCACGGATGATCTGTGTGATCTCAGGCATGTTCTTCGGCAGGGGCACCACTACCTTCAGGTGCTCGTTGTCAAGACCTAAACCGCGCACGATGGCCTCAAACTTATTGGTACCAGCACTGTCCTGACCACCTGTCATGGCTGTTGTCAGGTTATCACTAATAATCACGGTGATGTTGGCATTCTCGTTGATGGCATCCAGTAAACCTGTCATTCCGCTGTGGGTGAAGGTAGAGTCACCGATAATGGCAACAGCAGGCCATTGTCCTGCATCAGCGGCACCCTTTGCCATGGTGATGCTAGCCCCCATATCCACACAGCTATGGATAGCCTTGTATGGAGGCAGGAATCCCAAGGTATAACAACCGATGTCACCAAACACACGGGCATTGGGATAGTCCTCCAACACCTTGTTCAGAGCTGTATAGACATCGCGGTGACCGCATCCCTGACACAATGCCGGTGGACGGGATACCACGTCTTCACAAGGTGCAAAGGTCTCATCTGACGGCAGTCCCAATGCTTTCTTCACGGCATCGGGAGTCAACTCTCCCGTTCTTGGTAAGTCACCTGTCAGTCGTCCGATAATCTCAGCATCGCCAGGCATGATACCACACAGTTGATCCTCGATGAACGGTTGTCCTTCTTCGATCACCAATACGCGATCGCATGCTGCTGTCATCTTACGGATCAATGTCTTGGGTAAAGGATACTGACTGATCTTCAAGACAGGATACGGACACTTGGTGCCGGTGTAGCACTCCATCAGGTAGTTATAGCCGATACCACTGGCGATGATGCCTAAGGAATGATCGTCACCGTCGGCATAGCAGTTGAAGTCACTGTTTACGGCATCCTGCTCCAGTTCAGCCTGCTGCTTTGTCACCGCATCATTGCGACGACGGGCGTTGGCGGGCAGCAGTACCCAATTGGCAGCCACGGCATCATAGTTCATCTCATTCTCCTTACGTGGTTCATCCTTCACCTCCACAACGGCACGGGAATGAGCCATTCGGGTGGTTACTCGCATCAGCACCGGCAAATGAATACGTTCTGAATAGTCGTATGCATAGGCCATCATATCGTAGGCTTCCTGTTGGTTACTGGGTTCCAGCGTAGGAATCATGGCGAACTTCGCATAGAAGCGCGAGTCCTGCTCATCCTGTGAAGAGTGCATGGAAGGATCATCTGCCACCAGCACCACGATACCGCCATTCGTACCTGTCATGGCAGAGTTCACAAACGGGTCGGCACACACGTTCAATCCCACATGTTTCATACATACCAGCGCTCTTTTCCCCATGAACGACATGCCCAATGCTGTCTCCATAGCCGTTTTCTCATTGGTACACCAACGGCGGTGAACATTCCGTTCTTTCGCCAACGGAGAATCCTGTATATACTCCGTGATCTCTGTCGAAGGAGTGCCAGGGTAGGCATAGACACCGCTCAAGCCGGCATCCAGTGCACCTTGTGCAATCGCTTCGTCACCTAACAAAAGTTTCTTCATGTCTTTTATCTTTTATAGATTGTTATCTTTTTGAATTGCAAAATTACGAAGAATCGCTGACATGGCAAAAAGATTTGGGAATTAATCCTTTCATCGTCCTTTTTTTCTATAAAGATTACACGACTAATGATCATAGAAGCATCTAAGGACGTTCCGATCAGAGCAAATACTCGTTCCTCCATCATTTCAATTCTTGCGATAATCGGAAGGCGATAATCTGGTGTCAAGTTTGAAATACCGACAAAAGAAAGAGTCGGTTGGGAAATGAAGAGCATCGGCTATCTCCCGGATACTCATATCGGTTGTTCGCAGAAGGGTTTTTGCCTCAATGATAACCCGCTGCCGTATGTGTTCCATCGGGAGCTTACCGGAAGCCTGACGAATCAGTTTTGAGAAATGTTTTGCACTGATGCACTGCTTGTCAGAA
>CACXMM010000001.1 GCA_902768785.1 uncultured Prevotellaceae bacterium | reverse complement strand
AACTGGGATATCAGGAACAAACGAGAGACAACGAGTACATATATTATATATTGAGACTACAATGAGCAAGACATTCATAGTGGCGGAACTGTCCGCCAACCACGGTCACAAGTTGGAGGTGGCTCTTGAATCGGTAAGGGCAGCAAAAGAAGCCGGAGCTGATGCCGTGAAGATACAGACATACACGGCTGACACCATCACATTGAATTGTGATGCTGAAGATTTCCGAGTTAAAGGAACGTTGTGGGATGGTCGCACGCTTTATGACCTATATCAAGAAGCTTATACGCCTTGGGAGTGGCATCAGGCTATCTTTGATGAGGCAAAGAAATGCGGACTTATCTGTTTCTCAACTCCCTTTGACAAGACAGCAGTGGATTTCCTTGAGGAGTTAAGTAGTCCGATTATGAAGATTGCCAGTTTTGAGATAACTGACATTCCTTTGATTGAATATGCTGCTAAGAAGGGCAGACCGATGGTGATTTCTACTGGTATTGCTATGCCAGAGGATATTGAATTGGCTGTAAAGACCTGTAAGGATGCAGGTAATAATGACATTACACTTCTCAAATGTACTTCTTCTTATCCCGCACCTATAGAAGATGCCAACCTGATGACGATGGTGGATATGAAGCATCGGTATGGGGTGAAAGTGGGACTGAGTGACCATACAATGGGTTATGATGTAGCCGTTGCCGCTGTTGCACTTGGTGCCACATTGGTTGAAAAGCATTTTATACTTGACCGTAGTATTGGTGGGCCAGACGCAGCATTCTCAATGGAGATTGGTGAATTTGCTGCAATGGTGAAGTCTATTCGGAATGTGGAAAAGGCATTGGGCACTGTTAATTATCCTACTGATCCGTCAAAGATCAAAGGCCGTGAATTCTGCCGATCTTTGTATCTTGCAGATGATGTAAAGGCTGGTGAAGTGGTGACAGAGAAGAATGTCCGTTCGGTACGTCCCGGATATGGCTTGCACCCGAAGTTCCTGCCCGAGGTGTTCGGGAAGAAGTTTGTGAGGGACTGTCAGAGAGGGGAAAGGTTTTCTTTAGAGCAAATTGTAAAGGATAATAGTTGAGAAGATCTTGAAATAATGGATTATATGTGTGATTCCAGAAAATTCTGGTTCATCCATTTGTCCTACATCGTTTCCATATCCGCAATGGCAAAGCCCATGCAGGGGTGACTAGCATCGAATCCATGCATGAAGTAGATGTGTGGGGATGAACCTCTGAGGGATGTTATTATTCTATATTCCAATTATTTCATAGAATGTTTATATAGATCATTATTGCTTATGTAAAAACCACTCCTTTTATAGTGGATTCTGTAAAGTAAATTAATAATGTCTGATAATAATAGTAATAATAAAAGAATATTCAAGAACACAATCATTCTTTATGCTAGAATGATTGTAATAATGATTGTAACCCTATATTCTTCACGTGTCATTTTACAAGCATTAGGCATTGATGATTATGGCCTTTATAATGTCGTAGGTGGAGTGGTCTTGATGCTCGGCTTTTTGAAATCGTCATTAACCAATGCGACACAGAGGTTTCTCTCATATGAGATGGGGCAAAATAATGAATGCCGTTTAAAAGAAACGTTTTCTGTGTGCCTTTCTACCCATATAGCTATTGCTGTTATATTAATTGTTCTTGCTGAAACTATTGGTCTATGGTTTCTTAATTCAAAGATTAACATACCAGACAATAGACTTGTTGCTGCAAACTGGGTATATCATTTTTCTGTCTTATCATTAGCTGTCAGTGTAATAACTGTTCCCTACCATGCATGTACTATTTCGCATGAAAAAATGAGCTTTTTTGCATGGGTTAGTATTTTAGATGCTGTTTTGAAGTTAGGATTTGCTTTTGCACTTATGTTGACATCATCAGATAGACTTATTCTTTATGGTTTCCTTATGATGCTAACTAGTTTAATTAATCTTTGGCTTTATTGGTTATATGATAGAAAATACTTCAGCGAGACAAAATATAGTTTTTACTGGAATAGAGAAATGATAAAGAGTATTTTCAGCTTTTCAGGTTGGACCTTATGGGGGCAACTTGCCGTTGTGGGCTCTGCACAAGGTAAGAACATTCTTGTCAATATTTTTTATTCTGTGTCTGCAAATGCGGCTATGGGGGTTGCTCATCAGGTCAATTCTGCATTGGTCAGTTTAACATCCAGTTTCCAGACAGCATTTCAGCCCCAGATTACAAAGTCTTATGCAGCAGGAGATTATGAATATATGAATTCTTTGATTTGTAATGCCTCTAAAGTTTCTTTTTTCTTGTTGTTCATAGTTTCATTGCCATTTATGCTTAATATTAATTGGGTGTTAAGTATTTGGCTGACTGAAGTTCCTGAATATTCTGGTTCTTTTTGTGTACTATATATTATTGCATCCATTCTAAATGCCCTTGCAACTCCATTATGGATAAGTATTTTTGCAACGGGTAATATTCGTAATTACCAGATTGCATTATCTTTGGCCTATTTTACGGAGATTGCAGTAATATATATACTATTCATGTTGGGGTTTCCGCCAACGACAGCTATGGTGGTGAAAGTGTTTCTTAATGCATTTATGGTTATTCTTCGACTAATATATACAAAGTTAGAAGTGGACACGTTTTCAGTTATGGGTTATATCAAGAAAGTGCTATTACCAATATTAATTTCAATAATATTGACTCTAGCAACAGCCTTCATCCTATACCGATTTGTTGATAGTCTTATACAACAGTTTGTGGCAACTTTTATTATTTTTGTGCTCTCTGTCGTATTTGCCTATTTTATTGGCCTCACTAGGTCAGAGCAATGTACAGTAAAAAGATTAATTTTAAAAAAAATAAAAAGATTATGATTATTTCAAAATGTTTCAGATTTTATCAAAGAAAGAAAAGACAACTAAAGGCATCTGTGAGATTAAAACTTTTGCATTCAAGGGCAACATTTGTTGGAACAGGACACAGCTGCACTCCAGATGCAACTATTAGCTTATATGGAGGCTCGACAAAGGATGATGTCGTCTTGCATGAACATGTTGATTTGTACGGCCAACTTAAATCATACCATCATGGGAAAATTATAATGGGGCCATGGTCAAAAATAGGGCCTGGTACTGTTATAAATTGTGTAAACAAAATTGAAATAGGGAAAGACACAGCTATTGCAAATAATGCTTTAATTATTGATAACAACACTCATCCTTTATGCCCTGCAGACCGACGTTATATGCGTCGAACTCCTCATGGTTCTGAAGAACGACAACCATGGCACTCAGCCAATGCCCCTATTATTATCGGTGAAAATGTCTGGATAGGATCAAATGTTCGTATCTGTAAAGGCGTAACGATAGGTAATAATGCGATTATTGCCGCCAACTCGGTATTGACTAAGAGTGTGCCTGATAATGCTGTAGCCGCAGGTAACCCCGCAAAAATTGTAAAGGAGAATATAGATCAAACTACTATGCCTATTTTCCCATTAAATCATTAGATGTTTATCAGTAGATGTGTTGTCCTTGTTTTCTTTTTATTTCACAGAGAATTTGGCAACACATCTATTCTGAGAATAGAACACTCTGTTTTAACTTGTTGTGTAGCCGTTACTTTCAGTTGTGTTTTTTTTTATTGAATAGAGCATTTCCAGAATGATTTTTATCGGTCTTAAACTTGCAATATAGATGCAACGAAATAGCATATATTTGTTTTTTGTTTTCATATTCTTTTTGCAGAATATGATACCTATTGTCATAATTTCGGATTATGTTAATTTCGTATTAGGTCTCTTTCTTCTTTTATTTTCACCAAGAGGGGATTTTTATCCAGCAGATAGGCAGTTGACGAGGTGGTATTTAACCTTTATGGTTTTTATCTTCATTTCTTCATTTTGGTCTATATCACCTAAAATGACATTGTTTGTGTTAATTTTTCGGGTCTTCCCCTTATTTTGTTTTGTTTTTACATTAACAAAGTATATTACAAGTTATACCGATCTCTTCCGTATTCTTCGGCTTTTTTATATAGCCAGTGTTATACTATTGCTGTTTTTCATTTCTTTTGTTAACGTAAGTACTGTCGGTGATGAGCGGCTTTCCGTTGGCGAAGATTATAGCCATGATTGGAATATTAATTCTGTAGCAATGGAATTTGCCATTGCAATATATGTAGGTTTCTTTTTGTTTTGGAAAACAAATAAAAAGAATCTAAGGCTTTTATGGCTAATAGTATCTTTTGCAATGTTATTTGTTATTCTTATAACAGGCAGCAGAAAAGGTTTTGGATTCTTAATCATCCCATTAGTCGTTTTTTCCTTTTATGAATTAAAGGGACATTTTTATTATGCGGTAGGATTGATTGCAGTTGGTATAGCAATTATATATGCAATGATGAACATTTCCTTTTTATATGATTTAATGGGGGCGCGATTAGCGGAAACAGTCGATATCGTTTCAGGGGATAGTGATCATACACAAGATAACTCAAGGGTGTTATTGATTCAAGCAGGGTGGGAATGGTTTCTCCAAAAACCGATTTTGGGATATGGCATGAACTGTTTTAGGGTCCTTTCAAACAACCATATCCTTTTTTGGGGTAAAAACTGGTATGCACATAATAACTACATTGAGATAATGGTTGGAGGCGGCATCATAGGCATATTAGTTTATTATTCATATTTAGTTCCCGTCATAAAAAGATTTTGGGGACATAGGGATTTGCCTTATAAAATGGTGGGAGCATTATTGTTAGTATTAATATTTGCAGATACAGCACAGGTTGGATACTATACTCCTGACTTACAATTTTTGATTCTGTTAGTATTTGCTATTTTGGATTTGGAAGAAAAAAAGTATAACAATCTTCAAGTGTCATCAGAATTATAAGAAAGCCTGTTTGACATGTAAAGTAAACAACATAAGAAAACCATAGTAATCATTGATAATTATCGAAATATGAAGCAAGTAGATATTATTCGGCCCAGCTCAATTAAAGCAATAAATGGGCCAATAGGAACACTTAAGAGGATTTTGAAGAATAAAGATTACTTCAACTCTCGTGGATATGAAGTAACACTTTTTGTTAATGAGTCATTGCAGCAGGGCGCTTTCACAGAAGTGCCTGATTTCTCTTCTCAAGTCAACAGCAATAATCCAAGTGGAATACGTTTGAAAATATCTCAATGGATTCGATCTAGAGCCAGAAAAGACCTTTGGGCTGCAAAGTTGGTTGATAAAAACAATCGAAGGCGAGCAGAAGTTTTAATAGATTATTATTTATCTTTGAATCGCACCCCCGATATTGTGCAGTTTCACTCAGATACAGAGTGCTATCTATATATAAAAAAACACAAAGGTACGTTGCCTAAAATTGTGCTTTTTCAACATACAGATGGAATTCCTTTTAGAATGTTGATAGAGGCCTTGCCTGGTTTAAAGGATTCTAATTATTTGGATGGCTTAAAAAAGGGGCTTGACACTATTGTGGACCGAGTAGAAAGGCTGGTTTTCATTGCTAAAATCGGACAAACTAATTTTTTAAAGCACTATCCTCAGAGGACACTTGATGATACGTCTGTCATCATCAACGGCATCGATGATTTAACATCCGATCAAACCTCAGAAGTGATAAAAATTAAAAATAAAGACTATAAGTACAAGTACCGTCTTTGCTGTACAGGGACAATAAGTTATAGGAAAGGCCAGAGGATTATCATCGAGGCAATTGGCAAGTTACCTGAAGAGTTGCGTAATCAGATTAGTGTAGATTTTATAGGTGATGGACCGGAGAGACCAATATTAGAGAATCTGTCGGTCAATCTTGGTATTGCCAGTCAAATTCATTTCTTAGGAAGTATTCCCAACCAGGAGGTCTATAAGTATTTGGCTGAGAATAGTATTTTTGTACTGATGAGTAAGAATGAGGGTCTCCCGATATCTATTATAGAGGCAATGAGAGTTGGATTGCCTATCATCTCTACTCGCGTTTCAGGTATTCCTGAACTTGTGGATGAGGGACACAATGGCTTTCTCTTGAAACCAGATGTAGATGAACTGGTTGATTTGTTGAAAAAACTTCCATGTTATGACTGGGAACAGATGGGCCGTAATTCAATGAAACGTTTTGAGAATGAGTTCACCTTTGAACGTATGGAGCGTGAATTCTGTGACATGTATGATAAGACGATAAAGGTCTAGGCTTGTGGAGCAGAGACCCAAGATACAACAATTAATAGTTAAATAACAGTTAATAAATGAACGTCCTTTATTCCTGTTGCATTGCTGATCCGTTTTTGAAGGTAGCACAAAGACTTGAGTCGGAATCTAATTTAAAACCAGTATATTGGGTAGGAGACATTTCGTCTTCTGATTCTTCTTCTTCAGATGAGGAATTAATCAAAGACACTTTCCCTACATTGCAATTCCAACCTTATTTGGATGCATGGAGAGGTGTTTTCCCAGAAGAAATAGAGAAGAAAGCGGCTGAGTCATATCTTGAAATTGATTTTTTAAGGCATTTTTCTTCAGAGGAATTACAAGCGCTATCTATGATGGACAGACAAGATTACGATCGCCATAGCTTTATTTATATGGAGCGGGAGCGTTATTATATCAGTTTAGTAAAAAAATGGTTAGCCTGCATAGAATTGTATAAACCGGATCTTGTCATTAGTGCAGTAAATCCACATAGAGTTTTTGATTATGTCTTGTATCTTCTGTGTAAGCATAAGAATATTCAATACATATCATTCCAGAATTCGATGGTTGCTGGTCGTATATTTCCCTTGAATTACTTTTCTGATAAGGATGCAATGGGGCGATTGTTAGATAGTGATTATGAATTTAATCTTAAGAATGCTAATGATTTGGAATTACCTGAAGATATAAGGTTGAACTATGCAAAATTATTGTCTGACTACAAAACAGCCAGACCTAAATATATGGCTGCTCATGATGTTAATGATGTGAAAAGCCGCAGTATGCTCTTCTTGACTAAGCGCTTTATGAAGACTCATAAACTATTCGGTAAGGACAGCATGTTCTTAGTGGGGCAGACAAGAACAATCTATAAAAAAAAGAATCACAGCTTAGAATACTCTAAATTTACAGTTTGGGAATGGTACAAAAAAAGAAAAGAAACTTTACGATATAATAAGTATCTGCATGATTATTATTGTAGTCATGCAAATGATGTTCCTATGGATGTACCGTATATTGTGTTTTTCTTACACTACCAACCTGAGGCAACGACCTCTCCCAATGGGGATATTTTTGTAAATCAGTTCCTTTGTATCGAAACCCTTCTTAAACAAACACCGAAAGACGTTTTTATCTATGTGAAGGAACACCCGAATCAGTTTATGTCACACATGTTAGGGCATACTAAGAGAATTAAGGAGTTTTATGATGATTTGATTAAAAATCCCAGAGTGAAACTTGTTCCTTTCGAGAAAGACTCCTTTTCTTTGATTTCAAATGCTTTGGCGGTATCAACTGTCACAGGTACTGTAGGGTGGGAGGCAGCAGTAAGAAAAAAGCCAGTTATAGTATTTGGCCTAATTTGGTATGAACGAATGAAAGGGATTTTACGTGTTTTCGATGATGAATCAGCCTCAAAGATTAATGATTTTATCGTTAATTATAAATATGATGAGCATTCCATCCTAACCTATCTTTATACGTTCTCCAAACATTCGGTTTTGGCATATCATTATCAAGGATATCAAACAATGTGTGGCTATTCGCAGGAAACAGCTGTTAATAATATTTGTGAATCACTAAAAAGAATGATAAACATCTCGAAATGAAAGAATTAGTTATAATAGGAGCCGGAGGCATGGGGCGTACTATATATAGTAATGCTTTGGAAGGTGTTGGATATGGCGAGAGATATATAATAAAAGGGTTTATAGATGACAATCTGAATGCCTTGGATGGTTATCCCAATTATCCCCCCATCTTAGATACTATAAAAAACTATCAGCCTCAAGAGAATGATGTGTTCGTCTCCAGTATAGGAGGTGCTTCGCGCCGTGCTTGCATGGAAGACATTATCAGTCGTGGAGGGGATTTTATGGCTTTGATCCATAAAACAGCACGCATATACAATAATGCTAAACTTGGCAAAGGAAATTTCATCGGTGCTTATTCTGTGATAGGAAACGACGCAGTGGTTGGTGACTATAACATGATTCAGGCCTATACAGTCATTGGTCATGACGCAAAGATAGGAAGTTGGAATCGGATAGACACTCATGTGACTTGTGTAGGTGGGATAGTGGTAGAAGATGAAGTCAACATACACACTTCTGCTGTCATAAGTCATGGCGTGACTGTTGGAACTGGTGCGCATGTAGGGGCATTAAGTTTTGTAATCAGAAAAGTGAAGCCAGGAACCACGGTAATGGGCAATCCTGCAAAGAAAATAGAGTATTAATAATTTTATTTTAATAATTATGGACATTAAAGAGTTTATTCAGAATTTTGCAGATCAGTTTGATGACACCGAACTGAGTGAGTTTACTCCTGAGACTGTTTTTCATGAGTTAGACGAGTATTCATCATTGATAGCCTTGTCGATTATCGGTATGGTGGATGATGAATATGATGTTACCTTGTCGGGCAACGAAATGAAATCTGCAGTAACCATCGCAGATCTGTTCCACATTGTAGAAAAGAAACTCGGATGACAGGTTATAATCCATATTCTTTGGAAGGGAAGACCATCTTGGTGACAGGGGCTGCTGGAGGTATCGGTAGGGCAACATCTGTTGAATGTGCAAGGCTTGGTGCAAAGTTGATTCTTACAGATATCAATGAGGATGGACTGAAAACAACTTTGGAAGGGCTGGAAGGTGAAGGCCATTCTTTCCTTGTCGCTGATATGACCAGTCAAGAAGCACTCGACGAAATGGTCTCGAGCCTCCCAATGTTAGACGGTATGGTGAGTAATGCAGGTGTTACTAAGCCGTCGCCCGTTAAGTTTATCAAGAAAGATGATATAGAGCGTATCATGCAGATAAACACTTTCGCTCCAATCTGCTTGACACAAAAACTTATCAAGAAGAAGAAAATTAATGTCGGCGGTTCATTAGTTTTCACAGTGTCAATAGGCGGTGTTTATACTACGGCTCCAGGCAATGCTATGTACGGTGCCTCAAAAGGTGCTTTACAAGTATTTGTAAAGAATGTCGCCTTGGAACTAGCGCCTAAGGTTCGTTGTAACAGTGTGAATCCTGGCATGGTCAATACGGGCTTGGTGAAGAACGGGACTTATTCTGATGAGGACAAGCAGCGGGATATGGAAACATATCCATTGAAACGGTATGGCGAACCACGTGACATCGCACTTGCCATTACCTTCCTTCTGTCGGATGCCTCTTCATGGATAACTGGTCATTCGTTGATAATTGATGGAGGAAAGACACTATATTAAAATTATGAGTGAAGAATGAAGAGTGAAGAGTGAAGAATTTACTACCGCTTTTGAAAGTAACAGATTAAACTAATGAAAAAATTACTTAAAGATAAGGTATGTATAGTCACTGGCGCAGGAAGGGGCATTGGGCGAACCATTGCTGAGACCTTTGCACAGGAAGGAGCTATTGTCTATGCCTTGGATATTAGGGAAGAAGACTTGAAATGGGCTGATGATTATGCTTCGGTTCATGGTATGATGGTCGATATCTGTGATTTCGCAGCTGTCAAGAATGTAGTTATGACAGTCAAGAAAGAACATGGTAGGATAGATGCGTTAGTCAATAATGCTGGTCTTATCTCTTACGAGATGATGAGCATGATTGATTATGACAAGTTCCGAAAGATGATAGAGGTCAATGTGGTGGCTTTGATTCATATTATGCAGTTGGTTGCTCGTGTAATGGGACGTCAACAAGCTGGCTCAATCATTAATATGGCCAGTATGGTGGCGGTGAAGGGGGCTGCTGGTCAACTTTCGTATGCAGCCACCAAAGGTGCTGTCATATCGGCAACCAAGTCTGCGGCTAAGGAATTGGCCCAGAACCATATTCGTGTAAATGCGATTGCCCCAGGTATGGTAGGAACAGAACGATTTAAGGCAGTTCTTCAAGACAAGTTCAGCCAAAAGATAAATGACATTCCTTTTGGCAGGCTGGCAGATCCAGATGATATTGCTAATGCGGCCCTTTATCTGGCTTCTGATATGTCTTCGTACGTGACAGGCCAGGTGCTTGGTGTTGACGGTGCTGCAATTATTTAGATAATTAACTATGGCTTTATTTACAATTAAGAATGTAAAAATCAAAGGTGTCTCGGCATCAGTGCCAGAGACGAAAGTATCTACTTACGATTATGACTTCTTCAGTCGTGAAGATGCTGAGACATTCATCAAAACGGTAGGTATTGAGAATAGGTATGTGGCGGAACATGGTGAATGTGCTTCCGATTTGTGCAAGTTAGCGGCAGATAAACTGATTGATGGTTTGGGGTGGGATAGAGAAAGTATTGGTATCCTCTCTTTTGAGTCAGTTACTGCTGACTATCGAACACCACCGACGTCGTGTATTCTACAGGACCGATTGGGACTATCTACAAGTTGTATGTCTTTTGACCTTCCGATGGGGTGTTGTGGGTTCATTTATTCTGTGTGTATCGTAGGTAAGATGATGCAGACTGGTGATGTGAAACGGGCAATCCTTCTGATAGGAGATACTATTACAAGGATGGGTTCTCCTAAAGATAAAAGCCGGCTTCCTTTGTTTGGTGACTGTGGTACTGCAGTCGCATTAGAGTATGACGAAACTGCTGAAGATATCATCATCGATATGAACTCCTATGGGAAGGGCTATCAGGCACTGATAACGCCACATAGTGGCTTCCGCCATCAGGTGACACCAGAGTCGTTCGAGTATGAGGACTTTGGTAATGGAGTCGTACGCGCACCTGTTCATTCGCTGATTCAAGGTATGGATGTATTTGCTTTTGCAATTACCCGTCCACCAAAATCTATTAAGGCACTTATAGAGAAATTCGGCATTGATAAGGAAAAGGACATTGACTACTTCTTGATTCATCAGGCTAATAAGATGATTATCGACAAGGTCGTGAAGAAATCAGGATTGGATATCAATAAGACACCTTCAAATATTAAGGATTTTGCTAATCTTGGCGGTGCATCTATACCTATGCTGATGGTATCGGAGATATCTGAAGATTTGAAGAGCAAGAAACTCCATTTGATGGCATCGGCATTTGGATTGGGATTGTCATGGGGAACCATGCTGTTCCAGACAGAAAATCTTTTCGTGCCTGAGTTGGCTGTTTATCATGTAGAAGAATAGTGAATACCATGTTCCTTGATTTAGATAAAAAGAAAAGAGATGCTATAGCTGTCATTGACGACAGTGGCATGTCTATCTCTTACGGTGACATCTGTGATTTCTCAGTGTATTTTGCAGAACACCTGCCTACACGTTCGCTGATATTTATTCTCTCTGAGAATAGGATTGGCTCTTTGTTAGGCTATACATCATCGCTCATCAATAAGATAGTTCCCTTAATCATCAGCGCAAAGACCGAAAAGGGCTTATATGAGAATCTTCGTGATATGTACAAGCCTGAGTATATGTGGGTTCCTGACGAGATGGTTGAAAGTTTGAACTACGAAACTGTTTTTTCGAACTATGGATATACTTTGGTAAAGACAGGCTACCAGCCTAAATTGATGTATCAGGATCTTTCACTTTTACTCCCTACTTCAGGATCTACAGGTAGTCCGAAATTAGTTCGTCATTCTTATCGGAATATTGAGGCAAATGCCTATAATGTCCTTAGGATGTTTAAACTGACAGATCAGGAGAAAGCTATGGCAATATTGCCTATGCACTACACGATGGGATTATCGGTGATAGCATCCCATTTACTGGCTGGTGCAACGCTTCTGTTATCTGGCCGTTCCTTGCTTGATAAGGGCTTTTGGGAGATGCTAAAAGAGGCAACCAGTTTCACTGGGGTTCCATATAGTTTTGACATCTTGATGAAGATGCGTTTTACGCGTATGGACTTGCCGAATCTTAGGATTGTAACACAGGGTGGTGGCAAACTTACACCAGAGATGTTCCATGCTCTTGCTGTATATGCGCATGAAAAAGGTAAACAATTTATACCTACCTATGGCCAGTCTGAATGCACAGCCCGAATGGCCTATCTGCCCTCCGAGTTGTCCATGACTAAGACATGTAGTATTGGTATGGCAGAGCCTGGTGGGCAATTATCTATCATTGACAATGAAGGTAATGAGACTTTTGAGGGTGAGGCAACTGGCGAAATGGTTTATAGGGGAGAAAATGTCACTCTTGGCTATGCCTATAATCTAGATGATTTACAGAAAGGAGATGAGAACCATGGTGTCATGCATACTGGTGACCTTGCCAAACGTGATGAAGATGGCTGCTATTATATCGTTGGAAGATTGAAAAGATTCCTGAAGATTTTTGGCCTGCGTATTGGATTAGATGAAATGGAAGGTCTCATAAAAGAAAAGTATGACATCGACTGCTATTGCAAAGGGAATGATGAGAAGTTAATTGTTCTGATTACAAGACCAGAATTAACGAATGACGTACTATCTTTCATTGAAGAGAAGACACATCTTTTCCATAAGAATATAGAGGTTCAGGTTGTTGATGCTATTTTAAGAAACGAAGCTGGTAAAGTGATTAATCAATAAATATTTAAGATATGACAAATTTAGAAAAGTTAAACAACATTTTTTCAGAAGTGTTTTCAGTAGATGTTTCATTACTAAATGCGGATTTTAATAAAGACAATGTTGATTTATGGGACAGCATTCATCAACTTAGCCTGACTAGTGGTGTAGAGGATGAATTTGACATCATGCTTGATGCAGAAGATATTCTTGGCTTTACCTCCTACGAGAATGCCAAGGAGATTCTGAAGAAATATGAAATATCAATTGAGTAATTGGAACACTATGCGATGGGGGCTTTTCTTGTCATTGATTCTTTTGGGAGGGGCTTTCAACATTATTGATGCATCAAATGTTGAAGATCTTACCCAAGAAATGATACAAAAAAGTTCTGGAGAATTTGTTGTTGCCCAAAATTATTCTCTCAAGGGAGAGACAATTCGTCTTCCCAATAACTTTAAACTAGTTTTTGAAGGAGGTAGTTTGGAGAATGGAGAGATTGAGGGCAACAATTCATATGTCGTGTTCAAGGATAATAAGCCAGGATTCCGGAAAGACATTCGTATAAAGGGTTCTTGGCTAAATCATGACGTCTATGATTCTTGGTTCGAATTTGATGAATCGCCACAGTATATCGCAAATAGGCTGATAGAAAATGTCTTATCATTGACTTGTGATGATGTGTTCTGTCACATTCATTTTAATGAGCCTCGAACCTATTATTATGAACTGCCTTATAAAGGACCAACAGATTTGGGTGAGAGAATTTCATACGAGATGAAAGATGGGAAGAAAATTCGACATTGGCATGAATTATATGATGACAGATTCTCCTTTCTGCGTATTTTTACAATACCTTCGAATACTCATCTAACTATCAACAGTCGGTTACAGATGATTCCTACAAACCAAGGTGCTTATTTCGTGTTTTGGGAATATGGTAAACAGAATGTGACAATTGACGGGAAAGGTGTCGTTTCCGGTGATGCTTTAAACCATAGGTATGAGACTCCATTCAAAGGACCTAATAGTAATTATTTCGGAGAATTGGGTATGTTGCTGCATTGTATGAAATGCAAAAACTTCAACATTCGTGACGTCACATTTGAGAATGCGTTTGGTGATGCTGTAACATTCTACGGATCATTTAAAAGCAACGAGAAAGGTGAACGCTTTGCAGATGGCTTTCATATGGAAAATGTCAAGATTGTCAATGCCAGGAGAAATGGTCTCACACTCGGTAGTAGAAACGTAATAATAAGGAATTGTCATTTTGAGGGATGTGGAAGTGAAAAGGTGAAAGGTACTCCACCTCGAAGCGCGATAGATTTAGAACCAGACAATATCAAGGTTTACCCAGAGATAGGAAATGAGAATGTCTTAATTGAAAACTGTACTTTTAATAGTAATTTTAGAGATTTGGCATCTTATATGAATAATTTATCGAAGTATGGAAAGGTTGCAACAAAGATTGTTGAATGTAAGTTCTCTTCTACGGTTCATTTGCAAGCCACATATTGGATTGTTTTTGAGAACTGTATTATACCAAGATTAAGCAACAGTTACAATAATTTGTCGTGTAGCCAAAATTGTAGGCATTTGCAATATAAAAATTGTGAGTTCGGACTAATAGAGAAGTCTGAATTATCTTTGGCGAAGATAAACAGAAACTCTTTTATAGATTGTAAATATAATATTGTTTTTGAAAGGTGATTTATAGGAATTATATAAAAAGGCTATTGGGATTTTCAATAGCCTTTATTGCTTTGTTTTTTGTAGGTTGGCTGATAATTGTTGTGGCCATTTTGTTGCATTTTGCAAATAATGGAGCTGGCGCATTTTTCTATCAGGAACGACCTGGTAAAGATGGTAAAATTTTCAAAGTTATCAAGTTCAAGACCATGACTGATGACAGGGGGCCAGACGGAGAGCTTCTGCCTGATTCAGAGAGACTGACAAGGGTGGGGAAGTTCGTCCGTTCGACTAGCATTGACGAATTACCTCAACTCATCAATGTTTTGAAAGGCGATATGGCGTTGATTGGTCCGAGGCCTCTATTGGTTAAATACCTACCTTTGTATTCGCCAGAACAAGCACGCCGGCATGAGGTAAGACCAGGTATTAGTGGTTGGGCACAGTGCCATGGCCGAAATAATATCTCATGGACAGAGAAATTCAAGTTAGATGTGTGGTATGTCGATCATCTATCACTGTGGGTTGACCTAAAAGTTATCTGGATTACAATTTTGAAAGTCTTAAAGCGGGCAGATGTCAATACAGAAAGTGGACAATCTGCAACGATGGAACCGTTTACTGGTAACAATTAAATCTCTACACTAGCGATAATACAATAATATAATCAAAAAGAATACAAAGGAAACACGATGAATGTTATTTTTTTAACATTATCCTATATACCGAATATTGAGGAGAGGGGTATTTATAAAGACTTGATGCGTAAGTTCAGAAATGAAGGACATCAAGTCTATATTGTTTCGGCTACAGAAAGACGTATGGGTGTTAGCACTTCAGTTGTAGAGACTAACGGTGTTAAGATACTGCATGTAAAGACCTTGAATGTACAGAAGAGTAATATGATGGAAAAAGGATTGGGTACATTGCTAATAGAGAAACAGTTCAAGGCTGCAATAAAAAAATATCTGCATGGCGTTAAGTTCGAGTTAATACTTTATTCTACTCCACCTATTACGTTTACGAATATAGTACGTTACCTAAAAAGAGAGAATCCCAAGGCTGTCGCTTATCTTCTGCTAAAGGATATTTTTCCACAGAATGCTGTAGATATTGGGATGTTTGGAAATAAAAGCTTATTTAACTGGTACTTCCGTATAAAGGAAATGGCTCTCTATAAAAACTCAGACTTCATTGGTTGCATGAGTCCCGCTAATGTTAATTACCTAAAGAAACACAATCCGTTTTATCCTGAAGACCATATAGAAGTTGCACCTAATTCTATTGAACTTGTAGAGAAGACGATGGAGGAAGGACAATATAAAGCGGAACGATATTATATTCGCAAAAAGTATAATCTTCCAACAAATGTCCCAATATTTATCTATGGTGGTAACTTGGGGAAACCTCAAGGCATTGATTATTTGATAAAATGTCTGGATGCTAATAAGCATCGAAATGATTGTTACTTTGTGATTATTGGCAATGGAACAGAATACAAGAAGTTGAATGAATGGTATTTGAAAAATGAGAATTCATGTGTTAGGCTAATGGAACGATTACCAAAACAAGATTATGATTTGTTAGTAAGGTATTGTGATGTTGGCTTGATTTTCCTTGACCATCGTTTTACTATTCCCAATTACCCATCTCGGCTTCTGTCCTATCTGGAGTATAAGATGCCTGTCATTTGTGCCACAGATGGAAATACAGATGTTGGAATAATTGCTGAGGAAAATGGGTATGGATTTTGGTGTGAAAGTGTGAGACCTGAAGATTTTACGGAATTGGTAGATCGGATTTTGAAGTCAGATTGTCAGGCAATGGGAGAACGAGGTTATCAGTTCTTGAAAGAGAATTATCTTGTGGATCATACGTATAAAGTTCTCATGAATCATTTTATATGATACTATTGGAATCACAACAAAATAGCTAAAAGAACAATGCCAATGTGTCCTTTGACATTTCATTGGCTTTATTATTGAATACTTATTTTAATATTTATGTTTTCTTTTTCTTTTTATTATGCTAAATTAGTTAGAAAATACTTATTGGGTAAAGCTTTAAGGAATTGTGAGATAGATAAATCGTGTGTCATAGGAACTGGTGTAAATATGGCAAATGTCAAAATGGGAAAGTATTCGTATTATGGCAACGATGGACAATGTGTTAATTGTGAAATAGGCTCTTTCTGTAGCATTTCTGATAATGTCTTTATTGGTGGTGCAGAACACCCTATGGATTGGGTTTCTACTTCTCCTGTTTTTCAAAAGGTGAAACATAGCGGCCCAACAAAAAAGTTTGCTTTATTCCCCTTTCAATCAAATAAGAGAACTTTTATTGGAAGTGATGTCTGGATAGGGCATGGGGTAATAGTGAAATCGGGAGTGGTAGTTGGTGATGGGGCTGTCCTTGCCGCAGGTGCAGTCGTTACTAAAGATGTTCCTCCCTATGCTATAGTCGGTGGATGTCCTGCCAAAATAATAAGATTTAGGTTCTCAGAGAATATTATTAAGGAGTTACTACGCTCCAAATGGTGGGATATGGACGAAAAAAAATTGTCTGAAATAGGGAAATATATTCAAGACCCAATAGTCTTTTTGGAAAAATGTCCTGATACATTATATAGTGTCTAAACACAATGGCTCTTATACAGGGAATAATCAATGAACAAAACAGAACCGGTATCATTCCTACTTTCACAATGTAACAATATTCTATTGAAGAACAATTTTGTTCCTTTTCCTGATTTGTCAGATAAGGATTGGGACAAGATGCTCTCCATAGCTTCCATACAAGGGCTACTTCCTGTTATCTCACAATCACTTCCTGATTTGATAATAGAAGATGAGGATGTTCGTATGAATATTGTACAATGGTATGTCATAGCGCAGGAAAATGCTATTCAATACCAATTGCGGCTTAGCAACATGCGGGACTTGTCAAAACTCCTCGCATCTGGGCATATTGATATCATGTTCATGAAAGGAGCATCTTTGGCTCAACTTTATCCACAGCCTGAATGGCGTATGTTTAGCGACATTGACTTTTATCTTTTCGGAAGGTCAGAAGAAGGTATAAAGTTGATGGCTGAAAATGGTATTGAAAATTCTGCATACTATCATCATCATACTCAGGCAACAATGAATGGGGTGCTATTGGAGAACCATTACGACTTTGTAGAACGGGTGAATCATGATTGTGACATTATTCTGGATGATGCTCTTAAGGCATTAGCAGAGAAAGAGGGAAAGAACTATAAAGCTGATTTCCTTGGTAATGACATATGCAATGCATACGTGATGACTCCGACGATGAACGCCATATTCTTAATGCGTCATATGTCTGCACATTTCGTGAGTGAGACGATACCCCTTAGAATGCTATACGACTGGGCTTTATTCTTACAGAAATATGCCAGGGATGTAAACTGGGGTGTTGTGACTAAGCTATACGAACAGTCTGGTATGTCAAAATTCGCATGCATTATCCAGAATTTGCTCCTTACACACTTGGATTTCGAATGTGGGGCTTGCCCTATTATGCCTTGTACTGAAGAACTGACAGAAAAAGTCTGGAATAGTATTATCTATCCTCCTAAGCAAGACCCATACAAGAAGTTCTGCTTGAAGTATTATATTTTTGAGACCAAGACTTTCTTCGCTAACAGGTGGAAACATCGAATTGTGTATCCAGATGAATCCTATACAAGGTTGTTTTTTATGTACGTGTGGTCGGCTATAAGAAAAATGCTGGGAATACTTTAGCAATCCGTCAAAATTTTTTTTAGTAGTAATCCACCTCGTAAACGGTAAACAGCTGTAGTTTCTCTGTCATCATAGGGATACTACAGCTTTGCATTATTAAAGGCTTCTCGGAGGTGGATGATGTGATACATAATACCTTCTGTATATTGGGATACATGGTGGTGAAAGGGATAGGTGGTTCAGACATCTTATTCGAGTTGTGTGACAAGTGAATGAGCTTTTTTTGATGATATAGACTTCTATTACAACAAAGCGAAGTTCCGGAAGATAGAAGCGATGATACCTCAACTCAGCAAAATGGTTGAAAGAAAGATAACAATAGTGAAGTAATTAGTAAACAAGTATATTATGTCTGATAGAAAGAGAATCTATTTGTGCCTGGCGCACATGTCAGAAGATGGTGCTGAACAGCATTATGTGAAAGAGGCTTTTGATACGAACTGGGTGGTGCCACTTGGACCGAATGTGAATGGGTTTGAGAAAGACCTCGAAGAGTTTGTCAACGATAACGCTAACCCTAACCTTAATAAAAGGGTGGTGGCACTGAGTTCTGGTACGGCCGCAGTACATCTAGGCCTGCTTTCTGCAGGTGTAGGGCCAGGGGATGAGGTGTTGGTGCAGAGCTTTACGTTCTGTGCTTCAACGCACCCGATTACCTATTTGGGGGCAAAGCCAATCATGGTGGACTCGGAGGAGGACACGTGGAACATGGATCCAGATTTGTTGGAGGAGGCAATTATAGATCGTATAGCCAAGACAGGGAAAAAACCTGCTGCTATCGTACCTGTGGCTCTGTATGGTATGCCCTATAAGGCTGACCGTATCATGGAGATTGCGAATAAGTACGAGATTCCTGTGGTTGAGGATGCTGCTGAGGGTTTTGGTTCAAAATACAAAGGTCAGGTGCTGGGTACGTTTGGTAAGTACGGCGTGCTGTCGTTCAATGGCAATAAGATGATTACGACCTCTGGGGGCGGCGCGTTGATAACAGCCAACGAGGAGGAGTGGCGTGAGATTATGATGTATGCCACACAGTATCGTGAGAGTTATCCGTACTATCAGCATGAGAAGATAGGGTATAACTATCGAATGTCGAATATCTGTGCTGGTATCGGCCGCGGGCAGATGACGGTGATCAATGATCACCTGGCCCATCATAAGCATGTACAAAAGATGTATGAGGAACTATTGGCTGATGTCCCTGGAGTACATGTACACTCTCAGCCTAATAACGGCGATTATGACTCAAACTACTGGCTTTGCACCATCACTATTGATGAGAATGTGAAAGTTAAGGGTCAGGAGGATGCTTATAAGACTATCGTGACAGGTGCTGTAGGTGGTGCAGCTGGAGTCATCCATGCTGCAGAGTCTGCTCATACCGATTGTGAACCGAAAGCTAATGTAGAAGCCATGCGTGTAGCTCTTGACAAAGCGCAGATTGAGGCGCGTCCACTTTGGAAGCCAATGCACAAGCAACCTGTGTACTGTCGTACAATGGACAATGGACAATTGATAATTGAGAAATTACCTAACGGCATAATCTGCCAGACCTCGGACACTAGTGTGTCTTATATTAATGGTGTTAGTGAGGCACTCTTTAAGATCGGTATGTGCTTACCTGCTGGACCGTATGTTAGCGATGAGGACGTGAAGTATATCGTGGATATGATCAAGGAGAATGTTTTGTAAGTAATAGTATTATGGGAGGATATCATTATCATATTTTTAGCCCGTACAGGGTATGTACGTTGGGAGCGCATGTTGACCATCAGCATGGCTTGGTCACTGGATTCGCGATTGACAAAGGGGTGGATCTATGCTTTGATATTCGTGAAGACAGCAGAGTTGTTCTGGACAGTGAAACGTTCACTGGCCATGTGGAGTTTGACATTGCTACTCCAGCTTTGGTGAAGCAAGGGGATTGGGGCGATTACGCCCGAGGTGCTAAGTTTGCACTGCAAAAGCGTTTTAAGCTTCTGAAAGGTATTACGGGAACTATCAAAGGGTCTATTCCTGTAGGTGGATTGAGTTCTTCTGCGGCTGTTTTGATAGCTTATGTGATGGCGTTTGCGAAGGCAAACAGCATACAGATGGAGGCTTTTGAGGTGATGAAGATTGCTTCGGAGGCAGAGCGGGAGTATATTGGGCTGAATAACGGATTGCTTGACCAGGCTTGCATAGCCTTAGGTAAAAAAGACCATCTGCTGATGCTTGATTGCGATAGCAATGAGTACCGTCTGATACCCAAGGCTGCCAACATGCCGGAATTTGAACTGGGGATATTCTTTAGTGGATTGACGCGCTCTTTGATGAGCAGTGATTATAACCTGCGCGTAGCGGAATGTAAGACCGCTGCTTGGCTGGTGCAGGCGTATGAGAATATTCCGTTGAAGGAGCAGAGCAAGACGTTTCTGAGGGATGTGAGTGAAAACATGTACAAAATACACAGGGATAAAATGCCACCACGATTTGCCAGACGTGCGGAGCATTTCTTTTCGGAGCATAAGAGGGTGAGAGAGGGTGTCACTGCATGGGAAACAGGAAACTTGGAGTGGTTCGGATCGCTGAGTAAAGCGTCGTGTGAGAGCTCTATCCACAATTACGAATGTGGAAGTCCGGAGCTGATAGCTATTTATAATGCGATGCTTACCACTGATGGTATTTATGGTGGTCGATTTAGTGGCGCAGGATTCAAAGGTGCTTGTATTGCCATTGTTGACCCAGCCAAGAAGGAGAGCATCGAAAAAAAAATAACGCAGAATTATTTGGAGCAATATCCACAATATAAGGATACGTTCAAGGTGTATTTCTGTAAGAGTGATGATGGAGCGAGGTTTGTATGAAAAATATTGTAATAGCTGCGGGGTATGCGACACGGTTGGGGGAGTTGACTAGGAACTTCCCGAAGCCGTTGTTGAAGATTGGAGAGAATACTATCTTAGGGAGAATGTTGGATGATATCGACAGGATTCCTGAGATTGATGAACATATCATCATCACCAACCATAAGTTTGCTAGTATCTTTGAGAATTGGAAGAAGGACATGCATTATAGCAAACCTATTACCATTGTTGATGATGGCACAGAGACCAACGAGACTCGTCTGGGGGCGGTGTGTGATTTGCTGTTTGCAATGGATAAGCTTGCCATCGATGATGACTTGTTGGTGGTAGCAGCGGATAACCTGTTGTTCTTCTCGTTCCAGGAGTTTGTGGACTTCGCTAAGGAGAAGCAGACGAGTTGCATCATGTGCCATGAGCAGCCATCGATAGAGAAGCTGCAAAGAACTGGTGTGGTGGAACTGGATGCCAACAATAAGGTGTTAGGTATGGAGGAGAAGCCTCAGGTGCCGAAGAGCCATTGGGCTGTTCCGCCGTTCTATATCTACTTGAAAAAAGATCTTGATCTCGTCAGACACTCTGTAGAGAACGGGTGTGGGAAGGATGCGCCGGGGAACCTGGCTCATTATATGGTGGAGCATACCACGATGCATGCCTGGCCTATGAGCGCGGGACGATTCGACATTGGAAGCCTTGATACTTACCACGAAGCGGTTAGGCTTTATGGAGACGAACACGAATCTCACGAATGACACGAATATAATAACGAACACGGATTAAGTGGATGACACTGATGTAAGGATAAACACTAATTTCACGAATCTAACGAATACAAACTTATAATACGATGAAAATTGCAGTAGCAGGAACAGGTTACGTTGGTATGAGCATAGCAACACTGCTTGCTCAGCATAATCACGTAACAGCTGTTGACGTGATACCAGAGAAGGTTGAAAAGATAAACAAACGTATCAGTCCTATTCAGGATGAGTATATTGAGAAGTATCTGGCGGAGAAGGAACTTGATTTGACGGCAACGCTCGATGGTGAGGCAGCCTATAAGGATGCAGACTTTGTGGTGATAGCGGCTCCTACGAACTATGACCCACAGAAGAACTTCTTTGATACGCATCATATCGAGGACGTAATAAACCTGGTGATTAGCGTGAATCCTGATGCTGTGATGGTGATTAAAAGTACGATTCCTGTGGGATATTGCCGTTCGCTGTATGTGAAGTATGCACTGAAGTTCTTGACAGACCCAGAGCTGAAAGGAAAAAAGTTTAATTTGCTGTTCTCGCCTGAGTTTCTGCGCGAGAGTAAGGCATTGTATGATAACCTTTATCCCAGTCGTATCATCGTAGGCTATCCGAAGATACTGCCTGCTGACAGGAATAGGAAATGGGATGAGGAGAATGCGGCTATTACCGCTATTGGCAATCCTGATGCAGAGGAAACGGCCAAGACGTTTGCTGGATTGCTGCAGGAAGGTGCTATCAAGGAGAATATCGATACACTGTTTATGGGTATGACGGAGGCAGAAGCAGTGAAGCTGTTTGCCAATACTTATCTGGCTCTAAGAGTGAGTTACTTTAATGAGTTGGATACGTATGCAGAGGTGAAGGGCCTCGATAGTCAGGCTATCATATCTGGTGTAGGTCTTGATCCACGTATCGGAACGCATTACAATAATCCTTCGTTTGGCTATGGGGGTTACTGTCTGCCTAAGGACACTAAGCAGTTGCTGGCCAACTATGCGGATGTGCCCCAGAACATGATGACGGCTATCGTGGAAAGTAACCGTACCCGTAAGGACTTTATAGCTGACGAGGTGCTGCGAAAGGCCGGGTACTATACCGCTAATAGCGACTGGAGTCAGAATGCTGAGAAAATAGTGACGATTGGTGTGTTCCGTCTTACGATGAAGAGCAACAGCGACAATTTCCGACAGAGTGCTATCCAAGGTATCATGAAACGCGTGAAGGCTAAGGGTGCCAATGTCATCATCTATGAGCCGACGCTGAAGGATGGTGAGACGTTCTTCGGATCGAGGATTGTGAACAACCTCGATGAGTTTAAGAAGCAGAGCGATGCCATTATTGCCAATCGCTATGACGAGGTACTGGATGATGTGCAGGAGAAGGTATATACAAGAGATATATTTAAGCGGGATTAGAAGATGAAGACGATATTAGTTACTGGAAGTGCTGGCTTTATAGGCTCAAATTTGGTGTTACGCTTGTTTAAGGAGATGAGCGAAGGCACTATTGTTGGATTGGATAATATGAATGATTATTATGATCCAACATTGAAGGATTACCGCCTCAGTGTAATTGAGAAAGCAAAACCCTCCACACTGAACTATGAGTTTGTCAAGGGTGACCTTACAAACAAAGCGTTGATTGATGGGTTATTCGAGAAGTATCACTTTGATGTGGTAGTGAACTTAGCTGCCCAGGCAGGAGTAAGGTATTCTATTGAGAATCCTGATGCTTATATTCAAAGCAATATGATTGGCTTCTATAATATCTTGGAGGCATGTCGCCACTATCCTGTCGAGCATTTAGTTTATGCTAGCTCCAGTTCCGTATATGGCGGCAACAAAAAGGTGCCATTCAGCACGGAGGATAGGGTGGATAACCCGGTGAGTCTGTATGCGGCCACGAAGAAGAGCAATGAACTTTTTGCTCACTGCTATTCAAAGCTTTATGATATACCCACAACAGGTCTCCGCTTCTTCACGGTATATGGTCCTGCCGGTCGTCCTGATATGGCGTATTTCGGGTTTACCAACAAACTGCTGAGGGGTGAGACGATCCAGATATTCAACTACGGTAACTGTCGTCGTGATTTCACTTATGTTGACGACATCGTGGAGGGTGTGGTTCGTGTGATGCAAGGGGCTCCAGAGCGTAAGAAGGGTGAGGATGGATTGCCCATCCCTCCATATGCTGTATATAATATTGGTGGCGGCCAGCCGGAGAGTCTGCTGGATTTCGTACAGATCCTGCAAGAAGAACTGGTACGTGCCGGCGTCTTACCAGAGGACTTCGATTTTGAGGCGCACAAGAAATTGGTCCCCATGCAACCAGGTGATGTGCCTACTACGTATGCGGATGCCACAGCCCTTGAACGTGATTACGGTTTCACCCCGAAGATCCCGTTACGAGAGGGATTAAGACATTTCGCTGAATGGTATGCTTCTTTCTATATCCAATAGGAATTTGACCGCTTGTCGGTGCGAATGCGGATAGTGAGACAGAAAGGGCGAACACGAATCTCACTAATCTCACGAATAAGATAATTCGAGCAATTCGTGTTATTCGTGTTCGGAAATAAGTGGATGATAAGTGCCCATTGAATTGTTCTCTTATCAAGTGGCAGACAAATGGAACTAATGCTTTGATCTGATTGATGCTTTTTCCGCTGGAGAAACAAAATAAATCAGGTTTAATTTGGTTTTGTTCTCACTTTTCCGTATCTTTGCAGCGTTAAACCAATTTGGCATTAGGAAGTTATGAAACCGAAAATAGGAGATAGGATGAAGGCAAGTCCTCAGTTGACAGCCCAACCTGACTGGGTGGAAGGAGAGGTTATCGATGTAGAGCAAAATCCTTTTGTAGGATTAGTGATTTCTATTAAGGATAAGCTGGGCAGGATATTCTTCGGTCAGAGTCGTTATTTTTTAGCATTGAAATAAATGTTTGCTATTGCCTTAGTGCTTATACCTCATTCTATTACCAAAAGCAGCTGCAACTTCACATAGTTGCAGCTGCTGTTGGTTTTATGGCTGGAACAAATCGTCCATGGTTATTTCGTTCTGGACCATGTTGTAGTTGCTGTTATGTACCACACCATACGTTGTTACCATGACAAGGTGAAGGGTACGTTTGTCCTTCGATATCTCCTGGTATGTATCAAGTTTGTTCTGAAGGTTCTTTGCATAATCGTTGTCTATGGTGAAAGCGTGTGTTGAATGCTTCATTTCACAGATGTCTGTAAAGCCGTCGGCGCGTTGAATCACCAGGTCAATTTGTGCTCCACGTCGCTTGTTTGTTGGCCTTGCCTTCGTTTGTTGCGCCCCGTTCATCTCCGGACCAGTTGGGATGGCTCTCGCTGCTCTGCCCGTTCCATGTGAGAACCAAGAACACACGTTGGTTTGTACGCCAGAGATACCAAGGGCGCTTTTTATCTGTGGTATGTGCTGAAGGCAGACACGCTCAAAAGCATGTCCTTTCCATGTGTTATGGGCTGTGGATGTGAAAGTGTTCGACCAATAATGCTCATCACTGAATGCATTTTTCTTGATGCAGAGGTAATAGAAGAGGGTGTAGTTGTCTATCAACTGATACATGGCGTTTGTTCCTGTAGTATCAGCAGAAGCAAATCGGCGGATAAACCCACATTCTTCAAGTTCTTCCAGTATGATGGAGAATGTGCCTCCATCGGAGAGCTTACTTTTGTTCAGAATGTCTTCCCTTGTCATACCTGACTGTTTGCCATCACTCATACATTCGATGACCTTAAGGTAATTCTCTGGACGTTTGAACAGAATAGAATAAAGTGCGTCAAATTCGTCTCGAAGTTGTGCCGTCTCAGCAAAGAACAGTTGGTCAACGTTCTGTGCTACACTTAATCCTTTCTTTAGAAAACTCCAGTAGTAGGGTATGCCGCCGAGAATCATGTAGAGCTCCAGGACGTCCTTCCTTCCAATGGCAAGGTTGGAACTTTGGGCAAAGAGTTCGCATTCGTGAAGTGTGAAAGGAACGAGTTTGATACGGTTGGTCAGTCTTCCGCGAAGACCACCTTTATCCTTCATGAGTTTATTGCTGATCCATGAAGTGGCACTGCCACATACTATGAGTACGATGTCCTTCTCACTGCGTGCTGTAACCCATCCGTTCCAAAAATTTTCCAGAGCCCCAATCAAGTTACCCTTGGGCGTATCCATCCATGGAAGTTCGTCGATAAAGAGTACCTTCTTACCTGCGGGGGCGTTATTGATATGCTGTTTCAGCAATTCGAAGGCATCAATCCAGGTCTTAGGAACAGGAATCTTGGCAATGCCTCCGTTCGGCGTATTCATTCCTGCTGCGACTAAGGAGTTGCGGAATGCCGTCAGCTGCTGGCGTAACGTTCCTTTGGCAACCCCTGTATGCTGAAAACAGAACTGGTAGTTAAAAGTCTCACGGATGAGGTACGTCTTGCCTACACGCCGTCTGCCATAGACGGCACAGAACTGCGACTCCTCTTTTTCAAGGAGATTCAGCAATTCGCGTTGTTCTTTCTCACGTCCTATAATCATAAAGCAATAATTTGATTTCCGCTGCAAATATAGTAAAAAATATTGGATAACCAGCGGAAATATGCATATTTCTTTGTATTTCCGCTAAAAATAGTCGTTTTTTTTGTTTTTATGTTTTGGTACTCATGTTGAAGAACGACGTTTTTTATTAAACTTTTCTTGGCGAAATGAAAACAAATGTTTATCTTTGTGACATATATGTATGATGACTCAACAACATGAGTACGATATGTTAATAGCTATAGATGATGATTAGGAAAGATTCCATAGGAATGCAAGTGTTCTCACGGATAATCCGTGAGGGGTGTCGGTGTGTTGAAAAGTTGAACAGCGTTTGGCAATTGACAATGCTTGTCTTGAGCGTGGGTTTGTGTTTCCCTACCATGATGTGGGCGCAGGGACCTCATGACACGGGAACCTACTACGAACATGCGAACGGGAAAAGAGGGGCAGCGCTGAAGACAGCACTGGGAGAGATCATTCAGCCGCACGTGCAGCGTAGCTATAAAGACCTGTGGGAGGATTTCAAAACCACGGATGTGCGTCCCGACGGGAAGATCTGGGATATGTATTCGGGCGTTACCAACTACATTCCCGGGGAGGATCAGAACAACGGTACGGCAAAAAAGGAGGGGGATAACTATAACCGGGAACATTCCATGCCGAACAGCTGGTTCAACAAGGAATACCCGATGTACACCGATCTACATCACATGTATCCTACAGATAGCTGGATCAACAACAAAAGGGGGAATGAGCCGTTTGGAGAGACGGATGCTCCTACCTACAGCTCCGAGGGAGGATTCTCCAAACTGGGACCAGCCCGCGACGGACTGGGCTACGAGGGTACTGTGTTTGAGCCTGCCGATGAGTATAAGGGGGATTTCGCGAGGACGTATTTCTATATGGTGACCAGCTACGAGAGCTATGTGGATGCTGATGGTAACCATAAAAGTGTTTCCAGCTGGAACAGTACGATGCTGGCACGGAATGTGTATCCCGCTTTGAGCGATTGGGCTGTGGAGATGTTGCTGCGATGGTCGGCCGAAGATCCTGTCAGTGAGAAGGAACTGAACCGTAACGAGGCAGTGTGGGGCATCCAGCAGAACAGGAACCCTTTCATCGACTATCCGGGTGTGGAACAGCTGGTGTGGGGGAGTAAAAAGGATGTTGCCTTTAGCTACGACCACTATGATGATCCTGATGACGGCATCGTGCAAATAGAGATGCACCGACAGGCGGATGGTCGCATCTATTCTGTTTCCGGCCAACGGCTAAATAGCCGGAGGCTGCCACGAGGGGTGTATATCCGGAATGGAAAGAAATTCGTCGTGAATTAAGTGTAAAGTCCCACTGAACCAACGGTCACTCAAAGCGTAGCGGAGAGAAAAAAAGCAGATATTTTATCTGCCTATACGGCTGAGGTAAGGTCGCACAGAAACCACGGATATCACAGATATTTATCAGCCTGTACGGCTGATGGATCCTAAAAACCAAGTAACTATAAAATATTTAAAGAGTCCCGCAGAAATGGCAGAAATGGCAGAAATTTTATCAGCCTGTACAGCGATAGAATCATCAAATACTTATGCGGATTCAACTAATCTTGCGGATATCATTGGCTTGCCAATGATCTATTTCTGCCATTTGGCTTTCCCCGAAGGCGCCGATTTCCAATTCTGCCATTTCTGCGGGACTCATAAAATCTACGGACACTAAGGACCATCAGCCGTATAGGCTGATAAATATCTGTGATTTCCGTGCTTTCTGTGTGACCTTAACCTCAGTTCTGCGTGCCTAATTCTCAGATGTCCTTGTATTCACTGCGGGCATCGAAACAAGGACAGTTCTTGTGGACATTAGGCAGGTCGCGATGACCGAGGATCAGGGCATTGGGATAGTCGGCCTTCAGACTGTACAGGACTGTCAGCAAAGAGGTTTTCTGTGCCGGGGTACGGGTGTCGTCAGACTGTCCCTTTTCGTTGAGACCGCCCTCGTAGCAGATACCAATACTGTGCTTGTTATATTTCCTGGCATGAGCACCAATGGCATCCTCGCTTCTGCAGGGATGGATCCTGCCATCACGGGTGATGTAGTAGTGGTAACCAATGCCGTTGTACCCTTTGGCACGGTGGCATGCCTCTAATTCCTCTAATGGGAAATCGCGATTGCAGCGAGTTGCGCTGCAGTGAATGACAATCAAATCAATTCTTCTCATATCTTTATCTCTAATCTCTAATCTTTCATCTTTCATCTTTCATCCTTCATCCTTCATCCATCATCCATCTTCTACTGGCAGCTTTGCATGAAGAGCGTGCTGATGATTGCGGTGAAGATCGTGATGAGCAGGTTGCCGATTTTATCGGAGCTGGGTTTCTTGAAGATTTTCATGTGAAATACAATTTTATAGTTAATATTACGTTTTTATAAAGGTCTCGCAGAAATTGCGGAAATGACAGAAATTTTAATACTATATGTTTTATCTATATTATGACAGACAACGAAATCACTTACAAAGTACGTGGAGCAATATATAATGTGTATGTTGCTTTAGGACCAGGACTTCTTGAAAGTGTTTATGAGGAGGCTCTTTATTATGAACTCCAAAAACAAGGCCTTAAGGTGGAATGGCAAAAAGATGTCCCAATCCTTTATGACGGTCATATTCTGAAATCATCCCTCAGACTGGATCTACTTGTAGAAGACAGGGTAGTTGTGGAGTTGAAGAGTGTCAAAGAACTACAGGATGTGTTTTTTAAACAGACGCGTACTTATTTGAGACTCTTGGACTTGAAAGTGGGTCTGTTGGTAAACTTCAATACAGCCAATATCCTTCATGATAGCATCCATAGGATTGTCAATGGCCTTTAGAACATTAATTATTTCTGCCATTTGGCTTTCCCCGAAGGCGCCGATTTTCAATTCTGCGATTTCTGCGGGACAAAAAGAGGAGCACCTGGTGCTGCAGGCTGCCTACATGGGGGTATTTTTACTTTGAACTTTGAACTTTGATCTTTGAACTTTGATCTTTGAACATTGAACTTTGAACATTGACCTTTGGACTTTAATTGTCAATTGTCCATTATCAATTGTCAATTATTAGCGTTGCCTTGTCCGTCTTGTCCCCATGGCTTTGCCCCGGACAGCAGTCAGATGATCCTCTTAGGAGTCAGTGGCTATTCGCCCTGGTCCCCAGTATCTGGATCATTAGGTGAGGGATCCGGGTTGTTGTCGGGGGTGTCAGCCGACTGCGTGCCGTTGAGCGAAAGGGCCCGCTTCAGGGTTGCCTTGAGGTTAAGTGCCTTCAGACCCAGTTCTCCGGTGGCTCGTGAACGCAGCTTCACATTCGAGATGTTCTTTGCCACGCTGAAGTCGTCTTCGTTGTCAGCTCCTCCTTTTGTGTTCTTGATACCTACGGAGAAGATGGCGAGGTCGTCGATCTTCACGTTCTTACCTTCTAAGAGCAGCTCCTTGATACAGATCACCATATCGGTGAGCAAGCCCTTGATCACACCCTTGGAGAAAGGGGTGTTGTGTTGCGACATGTGGGTGGCCAGGTCGTCGAGACAGAGGGTCTCCTCGATCACGGGGTAGGCGAACCACTTCTGGAACACACTGCTTTTTTTGTTCGCATTTTTCTTTAGTACGTAACGAATCATGTTATTCTTTGTACATTGGACTTTGAACATTGTACTTTGGCTGCGCGCTGGGCCGAAAGCTGTTGTTCATCAGAGTGTTTCTCTGACAATGCAAAGGTACGAATTTCCTTAGGGGGCATTGGGAACATCGTGACACATCCTGACTCTTTTATCCATAAAATGCTTATTTCCCACAGATTTTTATCACGTAGATTTTTCAGCCTGTACGGCTGAGGTGGGGTCACACAGAAATCACCGAAAACACGGAAAGATATCAGCCTATTCGGCTGATTGTTCCTATAATCCAAGTGTTTTTGATATTTAAAGAGTCCCGCAGAAATGGCGGAAATGACAGAAATTTAAAAACACTATAGTGATATGAGTTCAAAGTAATATATCAAATATAATATTTCTGCCATTTCTGCGATTTCTGCGGGACCTTTAAAACCCTACTGACTTCAAGGTCTTTTAGAAACCATCAGCCGTATAGGCTGATAAATATCTGTGATATCCGTGGTTTCTGTGTGACATAATCCCCGCTACGCTTTGAGTGACCGTTGGTTCTGTGTGACATTCATTACGGTTCTCCCAGGAAATGGAAGATGAGGGAGACTTCCTTCGGGGTGAAGAACTTCGATTTCTGTGGCATACCACACTGCTGGAGGGATTCATTGAGGTCGCTGTTGCCTCGGATCCAATTATTGAGGTTATTCAAGGCCCCTCTCTTGGTCTCAGCATGGGGGAAATACATCATGGCCAGTTCGGATTTGCCATAGCTTTTGATTGTGCTCATAAAGATAGTGTTTTTATCAGTTTTTTATAGTACTTTTGAAGTGAAAAGATAGTAGTTAGGAGGCATAACCTTCAAAGAGAAAGTCAACGATGTCGATCTTCCGCCGTTTCTGATCGGCTGTAGCGTGCTCTTCGAGGACTCTGCTTACCCGGATGGGGTAGTGGAACATATCTTGTGCTGCCAGTGTCACATCCTTCCATTGTGTGTAGGTCTGGCCGGTTTCGTCGGTATCGGGGAACAGTACTATCCGGTGCTCTCTCAGGGGATAGAGCTTGGCGACATTGAGCATCGACTGTCCACCGGTGGCCATCCAACAGTACTCGGGGAACAACTCAGAGCAGATCACGGCGGTCTTCTCTGCTTCTACGACAGCGATGATGGATGAGTCTTCTTTCGGTAGCAGGTGTTGTCCGAACAGACACTGTTTCGCATCAAAGACATGAGGGATGGCATTTTGTTTCTTCAGCAGGAAACTTACCCAGGTGGGTGGCTTCTCCTTGTTCCGATGACAGTTGGAGAGGTAGGTCATCACCTTACCATCGCGGATCCTCTGTTCCTCGTCAATCTCCCAGAAGATAACCCCTCCGGTGGTTGACTTCCCTAAATGATACTGCAGCGCAGCGTGTTCCATCTGCTGTTGCGAGAGATAGCCGGCGGTAACGACTGCCTGACAGAAGTCAGACTGGTTGCTGGCGTAACGTTCTACTAAGGTCTTGCCGTCTTGCGGCTGGTTGATCAGTTGATCTGATAATGATTTGAAATACAGTTTCATGTTATTTTGGTTTTAGGTTATTTTGAGGGGTGGGGTGTTTTCCTCGGTGAAGTTGCTTCATACAGCCCCCTCATACTACTCCCCCCCCAAGGGGGGAGTTACGTATGGGGGCTTGAAGCCTTCACCTCGGAAGGGGATGGAAAGACCTACGAAAACTCCAGTATTGACTGTATGATTGGGCGTGAAAAGGCCTTTTTACCATCCTTTCCGATGTTTTCAATAATAACATTTTGTTTAATGGCATTATGTAATATATTGTTATAAAATGAGTTACTCATAATATTGGCCGTTTCGCAGGCTCTCTTGTTGAGTTCATATTCCGTGTAGGAACGATTCACTTCCATGCAGTCGCAGAACAGCTTCTTGAGATCGAGAACAGGAACTCCGTTCTCACTGCCTAATACATACCGTGGATTCAATCTGGGCATCCTGCCATTTTTCTGGTCCATGGGCTTATGCTCTTCGTAGAGGTTTCGCTGGGCTTTGTAGAGTGCCTCGGTCAGCTGCTCCTGTGTACAGAGATAGGGGATACCCTCTTCGTTTACGGCAAACTGCAGTTTGTCCAGGATATCGTATTTACGGGTATCGGTCTGTGCCCACGAGAAGATACGCTCTGACGACTTATAGCACTCGTAAACCTCGAAGCCTTTGTTCTTCAGCTCTGTTCCTATCCAGCCCCTCAGGTTCTTGTCTTCGGCTGACTTGTTCTGATGGAGGATGCAGACGATGCAACAACGGTTGGCGGAAGCCAGGTGCATGAGTCGTTCGATACAGTCCTGTGCCACCACGCCGTCGTTGATGTCTGTTATCAGGTCGCGGATACCATCGAGAATCACCAGGTCGGGATGATAGTGGTTGACGGCCGCCTCCAGCATGGGAAGGCGGTCGTTGTACATGTCGGCCCTGACATTGAAGATGTCGAACAACTCCATGGGGAAGGACTGCTCGTCCATTCCGGTCATGGGAATGATTCGGTGGCGGAGGATATCCTGGGTGGATTCCTCGCTTTGCTCGGTATCGTACCAAAGTACACGGAGCATTCCAGGACTGTTGCGTTTCACTGAGAGTACCTCACTGCGGAAACAGAGCGCCATCAGGATACTGCTGATGAAGGTCTTGCCACTCTTGGCCTTTCCCGAAATCGCCACCAGCTCCCCACGGGGGAAGCAGGGCTTCTGGAACAGGGTGAAGAGGAACTCCATCTTCGGCAACTCTTTCTCGGGAGTGATGCGACGGTTCTCCAACCGGTCCAGCATCTTCTCCATGTCGGCCGTGATGCCGGCATGGCTCATCTCCAGGATGATCAACTTAGCGGCTTCCTTGTTCATCATTCTCACGTTTTGGTGAAACTACACAGCCTTTCTTCTTTCTGCAGTGCTCTTCTATCAGTTCGTCACTGTACTCTTCTGCCACATAGTAGATGTACTCTCCGAGTACCATCCAATGCCTCAGGAATTCTTCGCGTGAGGTCACCATGGCAATGCATAAGATGGAATAGAACCAGGTGCGGAACTGCATTTTCAGGTACGATACAGATTGAAACACTCTCTTGTGTACATGGCCAGCTAATGCTATGATAGTCAAGCGGCCTTCTTGTTTTAAAATCTCTTTGTGAATGCTCTTAGCGAATTCCATAATGAATTGGTTTAAATAATTTTGCTTCATGCTACATTAGAATTAAATATTTAAAATTAGGTTATTGGGCTGCAAAGGTCGGTATTTTTTTGGAACTGCGGTTACACCATGATGGAACTAAATATAAAAATGAGACGTAATCAAACGTTTTTGAGATAATAATTTGGATGGCATTGGATTTTTTTGTACTTTTGTGCGCTCGAATGAGAAAAATTTAGTTCTAAGATTAGACTTTATGAGATTGATTGATAGATTAGCCAACTGGTATTTCACAAAGAGAGCGGTACCCTATTGGGGTGTTCTCTTATTTGACTGCTTGGTCGTAGTTATATCAGGTGTAATCAGTTATACCCTCGATCATGGTGTTACCCAAACCACCCGAATCTTCTGGCCTTTGATAGGTACCTTGTGCTTTTATCTGATCTTCTTCCTGATTGGTTTCCGTGTGATGAAAACCTATCAGGGTGTGATGCGCTATACCTCGTTCGCGGATCTTCACCGGATTGTCGTGGCCAATCTCATTGGTGCCATTGGTGTGCTGATCTGTCGTGCATTGGTTTCTGACGATTCCTTCTTGGTGAACTTACGGTTCAAGGAACTGGTGCTGATGTTCATCCTTTCCACTGTGGTGATGTGCGGTGTCCGTATGATCCTGAAGTGGGTGTATGATTTCGGAAAGCGTGACGAGTTGTCCAAACCTGTATTTATATATGGTGTGAAGAACGGTGGCATGGGATTGGCCCGTTCCATTATTAACGATACTCCCCAACGTTTCAGACTGAAGGGTTTCGTGAGTGATGGCAGCGATATGGCTGGAAAGGTGCTGATGGGTGTCAGGGTTTATAAAAACGATGCCAAACTGCCTGCCATTATGCGACTGAATGGGGTGAAAACCCTGCTGGTGTCACCCTTGAAACAGGAGCGGTTCACACAGAATCCCGTGATGGTTGACCGCCTGATGGAGGCTGGCGTGAAAATATTCACGATGAACCCAGCCGTTCAATGGGATGGAAAGAGTGATATCACTTCTGCCCAGCTGCGTGAGGTGGAGATCGAGGATCTGCTGCCCCGTGACGAGATTCAGGTCGATCTGAATGCGGTGGAGAACTTGTTGAAAGGGAAACGGGTGCTGATCACGGGATCAGCTGGTAGTATCGGTAGTGAGATGGTGCGCCAGATTGCGAAGTTCGACCCGGATAAGATGGTATTGATCGATCAGGCCGAAACCCCGCAGCATGACATCCGACTGATGATGGCCAAGAATTATCCCCATGTGAAGGCGGAGGCCATAGTTACCTCCATCTGTAACAAGACCCGCATGGAGGCTATCTTTAAGATGTTCAGACCTGACTATGTGTTCCATGCGGCTGCCTATAAGCATGTGCCGATGATGGAGGACAACCCCTGTGAGGCGGTGCAGAACAATATCAATGGTACGAAGGTGATTGCCGACCTCTCCGTGAAATATGGTGTGAAGAAATTCGTGATGGTCTCTACCGACAAGGCGGTGAACCCAACCAACGTGATGGGCTGCTCCAAGCGTATCTGTGAGATCTATGTGCAAAGCTTAGACCGGGCTATCAAGGAAGGTAAGGTTCAGGGAGTGACACAGTTCGTGACAACCCGTTTCGGCAATGTGCTGGGATCAAACGGATCGGTGATCCCGCTCTTCAGGGAACAGATCAAGAATGGCGGTCCGGTAACTGTCACCCACCCGAATATCTTCCGTTATTTCATGCTCATTCCTGAAGCCTGTAAGCTGGTATTAGAGGCAGGAACGATGGGCAAGGGCGGTGAGATCTTTGTGTTTGACATGGGGGCTCCCGTGAAAATTGCCGACCTGGCTCAGCGGATGATTAAGTTGAGCGGGGCACAGAACGTAAAGATTGTCTATACGGGTTTGCGTGATGGCGAGAAACTCTACGAGGAGGTGTTGAACGACAAGGAGGTGACCAAGCCTACGTTCAACGAAAAGATCAAGATCGCCCAGGTGCGCGAATATGATTTCGAAGAGGTGAAACACAACATCAACGACCTGATCACACATAGCTACCAGTATGATGTGATGAACACCGTAAAGGAAATGAAAGCTATCGTGCCCGAGTTCAAGAGCAACCACTCGGTGTATGAGGCACTCGATTGATTATTTTGCACAGCATAATAGTTTAACTAGGGAAACTAGTTTCCCTAGTTCCTCTAGTTGATCTAGTTAACTAGTTCCTCTATAATATTATTGAAAAAACATAATAAATATGAAAAACATTGACAACAAAAACAGCGGAGATAACGAGAATCTCAACAACAATCGTGAAGGCGCAAACAACGCCGATGCTATGAAAAAGAATGAACTTCCCAAAGTCCTACAGAATGAGGTGCAGGTGAACAATCTTTTCTTTTACCAGAAATCAGAAGTGTTGTATGTCATGACGTTTCACTTCGTGAATCGCTTCCTGCCGAGTAAAGGCGACCGTACGGTGGATCAGATGTTACAGGCTGCCCGCTCAGGTAAGCAAAATATCATAGAAGGTATGGCAGAAGGTGTCGCTTCTGCAGAACTGCAATTGAAGCTTCTCAACGTGGCGCGTTCGTCTTTCAAGGAACTACGTGCTGACTACGAGGATTATTTACAGACACGTCATCTTTTCATTTGGAACAAGCAGCATCCGCGTTACAATGAGATGCTCCATTTTTGCAGATACCATAATCTTGTAGCCGACTATGAACCGTATTTCCACAAGTGGAATGACGAAGAACTGTGTAACATCGCTCTTTCTTTGCTTCATATCATTGACAAAATGATGAAAACCTATTTGGAAGGTCTCGACAAGCAGTTTGTTACGCAAGGCGGAATCAAGGAACGTATGTATGCTGCCAGAACAGGCTATCGAAAAGGACAGGAAGAAGAGTTACTGCGTCTAACAGGCAACAACAGAGACCTTCAAGAAATGAACAGACAACTCCAAGACAATAACAAGAGTCTTCAGGAAGAAAACAGACTTTTACACGAAAAGAACAAACAACTGCGTCAGGAAGTGCCCATTCTTAGGCAACAAATAGAACAGCTTCTCAGCGAGAAACGTCATTTGGAAGTGCTTCTGGCGCAAGCCAGAAGCTATAAAGAACATAGATAGTTTAACAGGAGGCCTGCTTTTTTAGTTCTACCTAGTTTCACTAGATACATAGTTTCACTAGTTTATACTAGTTCTTCTAGTTCTATCTAGTTTATACTAGTTCTTCTAGTTCTATCTAGTTTATCTTTTTCTGCAGAACTTCCTTCACATAAACATCCCTCTGCGGGAACGGGATTTCGATGCCGTTCGTGTTCAGCGTGTCATAAATACATTTCATCACATCGGAGACAGCGTAGATCTGCTTGATGGCATCCACCCAGCAGAGTAGTTTGAAGTTGATACTGCTGTCACCAAACTCCGTGAATACTACTTTCACTTGTTTGTAGGGATCGAGATAGGGATGATGCATGGACATCACTGCCTCCTCAATCAGGGCCATTACGTCTTTCATCTTTGATCCGTACGCCACACCGAAGGGAATCAGTGAGAGTACGTAACCGTGGTTCTTCGTCAGGTTCTTGTAGTTCTTCGTGAACAACTGCGAGTTGGTGAAGGCGATGACGGAGCCGTCGATGGCCTCCAGCATCGTACTCGTATAACTGATGCTCGCCACCTTTCCCTTCACACCGTCACATTCTATCCAGTCACCCACCTTGATGCGGCCTGCCATGAGGTTGATGCCATAGTAGAGGTTCTCCAGAATATCTTTCGAGGCGAAACCGACACCAGTGGAGAGACCGCCGGCGATATAGCCTAACCAGGTGCCGCCCACATGGAGGATCGTCAGACTGATCAGCAGCCACATACCCCATACCAGTACCTGGGTGACGTTCTTTCCCATCACCTCGCGAGAACCGACATTGTCGAGGTTCTTCCTGCGGAAATGGACATGCAGCAGGTCTAAGCAAATCTTGTTCAGGTATTTGAAGAAGAAATACAGTTCCAGGACCTGGATGATGCTGAACAAGCTCACACGAAGGTTCTTCAGGTTCACAAACGGACGGGTGAAGATCTGCCACGTGAGCTCGCTCAGGTTGAACACGTCGGCAGCCATATAGATGCTCAAGGGGATGGACAGCAGGGCCATGACTGGTAGCAGCACTTCATACACCAGGTGGAAGAACCAGGTCTTGGTGACAGGCTTACTGGCTATCTGATGACGCTGACTGTAGTTCTTCATCCAACTGGTGAAGCAGGTGATGGTGAGGATGCACGCTAACTGCATGATCCACCAGATGAGCAGCTGTACGCTGAGCAGGGTATAGCCTACCCATGAGCTTACCGTGCTCACCATGAAGATGACCAGTGAGATATAGCTGTAGAAGACGTCGCTGCGCGGTATCCTCTTTCCGTGACGGCGGATCACGCTCCACTGCCATACGGTGCACAACAACAGGATAGGGGGGAAGATGAGGTTCACCAGATCGTTCGGTATCAGTACGATGCGGAAGGTGATGACCACAAAACCCATGAAGATCAGTGGAGCATAGATGCGGAATGCACTCTTGATCTGGTCGCCCTCCACGCGGAGAAGCAGGGAAATCAGAATCACGCCCAGCAGCCATGCGTATTCCACCAAAAGGTTACTGGCCATGATGAGGAAGTTCTGATCAGAGAAAGTGCGGAGCAGTCCGACGATGATGGCGAAGGTGATCGTCGTGGTGGCTAAGATGATACAGGCGCGTTTCTTCAGGAAGGTCTCGTTCTGGAAACGCCTCGGCAGCAGTACGCGGATGGCCAGCAGGTTCAGCAGGATGGATACGATGGCGAAGACGAAGATGCCGAGGAACAGGTCGAGGATAATCTTGCTGTTCCACTGCGACTGGACTTTCTTCACAGGACGGTATTTGTCGCTTACCGTCTCGGCTGTGGCCAGCAGGTTCTGCTGAAATGACGACAGGATACTGAAATAACTCTCGCCGCCGTTCTTGAAGATACTGCTCTGGATCTCATTGTACCGTTTGTTCGCGTAGTCGTTCAAGTACTTCAGACGTTGCTCCGTTGTCTTAAACAGCCGTTCATAGTCGGCGATGTCTTCCCGGTTCCCCTTCATCGAGTTCCGGATATTCGTCGCCATGGTCAGACAGACATTACAGTCGGTACGTGCCCGTTCGTCCAGTTGGGAGAAGCGCATCATCTTCTCCAGACTGCCGATCAGACTGTCGTAGCGGGCAATCTCGGCATCGTTCTTCTCGATGAACTTACGCAAGGGCATCGACCGGCGGGTGAACTCACGGAACTGGTTCGTAGCCTCATGACAGGCATAGGTCAGGTCGAACACATACTCCGGTCGTTGGGAATACAACATCAGTGAGTTCTGGTTACTCCGTTGGTAGGTCTCCCGGAACTGTTTCATGATCTGCTCATTCCTGATCACGGAAATCTTGTTACGCTTCTCCAGCTCATCATGCTTATCCATCAACTCCTGTCGGAGGATGGTCAGGGTGGCATTGATATCTTTCTCCTTCAGCACCGCTTGGGTGGGCAGGGCGTACAGGAATAGGCAGACTATCAGCAGCAGTCCCCCTGCTATTTTGTGGAATTTCATCATCTTTTTCTTCGTTTTGCTTGCAAAAATACGTATTTTTCCCGCATTATATGTATATTTGCACTGTAATTTTTAATAATTTATCAATTGAACATCAGAAGAAGATCTATGATACTGATAGCTGACTCAGGGAGTACGAAGACCGATTGGGCATGGGTGGAGAATGGCACCATCGTGCACAGGGTGGAAACGCAAGGCATCAATCCGGTGCATCAGACGGCGGAGGAGATTGGAAAAGTTGTAGAACAACTTTTCCCGAGGAAGGACGAGGGACGAAGGACGAAGGGGAATAGTACAGATATACGGGGGTACATATCTCGCGCCACCGAAACTCAAAGCATATCTCCTTCCTCCCTCCTCCTTCCTCCTTCCTCGAAAATTTTTTTTTACGGCGCCGGTTGCATCCCTGAGAAAAAAGGGTTGGTGGAGAAGGTGCTGCGAGAGGTGTTTCCTCAGACAGAGACTATCGAAGTAGCCAGTGACCTGTTGGGAGCGACTCGGGCGGTGTGCCAGCACAGTGAGGGTATCGCCTGTATCTTAGGTACTGGCTCTAACTCTTGTCTGTACGATGGGCACGACATCGTGGCGAACATTCCGCCATTAGGGTATGTCCTTGGCGATGAGGGCAGTGGTGCCGTGCTGGGCAAGTTGTTCATGAACGCGCTGTTCAAGGGGGCACTGCCGTTGTGGATGAAGGACGATTTCCTCCAGACAACAGGTCTTACCTATCCCATAATTATTAATAAGGTGTATCGTGAGCCCATGGCCAACCGTTTCCTGGCCTCCACCTCTTTATATATTGGTCAGCATCTGGACGTGGAGCCTTTACGTGATCTGGTGAAGCAGAATTTCCGTGATTTCTTCAGAAAGAATATCGTTCGTTACGGACGTCCTGACCTCCCCGTGGGGGCCATTGGTAGCATCGCTTACCATTATCAGGACATCCTGAGGGAGGTGGCAGCGGAAGAGGGCTTCCAGATGGGAACGATTGCCAAGAGTCCGATGGAAGGGTTGCTTGAATTGACATTTTTATCTCACGCAGAGTAAACAGAGTTAGCGGAGAATCCCAAAGGGATAATAGTTAAGGTCATAGATATCACGGGTTGCGGTTTCAGCCTGTACGGCTGTTTTAAGGGTCCCGCAGAAATGGCAGAAATTGCAGAAATATTTTCAGCCTGTACGGCTGATGGTCCCTGAAATTCTGAGGGTTATAAAAGGTCCCGCAGAAATTGCAGAAATTGCAGAAATATTTTCAGCCTGTACGGCTGAGGTTGGGTCACACAGATATCACGGAAATCGCAGAAATATAATCAGCCTGTACGGCTGATGATGAACGGAACACGGATTGCACGAATCGCACGGATGAGTCTGTACGACCACAGAGGTAATCATAAAGTTCAAAGATCAAAGTTCAAAGATCAAAGGACAGTGCGCCAGCCGAAAAGAAAGACAAGCCGCCCCTTTGATGGGGCGAGCTTACCTAAGTTTAAGAGCGACGAGAGGAAAGGCTACGGGTAGGCGAGCGAGCTCGGGAATGCGGTTGAGCCTTCCCATATAGGGGAAGGACGGGTTAGGGTGGATGTTTCTTTTGTCTCTTTTCTTTGCGCCAAAGAAAAGAGTGAAGAAGAGGTTTTCTTTGCGCCAAAGAAAAGAGTGAAGAAGAAGTTTTTTTTGTGCCAAAGAAAAGAGTGAAGAAGAGGTTTCTATGCAAACAAAATAATAAAATATTAGCATTTGACAATAAAGTATCATTGTTTTTCAAAGATTATGATTAATTTTGCACCCGACAACAACATAACAAGTCAACATATGAAAAGAATAACGGTACTGTTACTCATCGTTACGATCATGACATCTGCTTTTGCCAAAGGGGAGTCGTCCCCATTTGTACAAGTGAAAGACGGCAGGTTCCTCCGTGGCGGACAGCCATATTATTATGTCGGCACCAACTTCTGGTATGGTGCCATCCTCGGCAGTGAGGGACAGGGCGGAAACCGTGAACGACTGATCCGTGAACTGGACAACCTCAAAGCCATGGGCATCGATAACCTGCGTATCCTTGTGGGTAGCGATGGCGAGCGGGGAGTGAAGACCAAGGTGGAGCCCACCTTGCAAATTGCCCCAGGCGTCTATAATGACACCATCTTCGCCGGTCTTGACTACCTGCTCATGGAAATGGGGAAGCGACAGATGGTGGCAGTGCTCTACCTGAACAACTCCTGGGAATGGAGTGGGGGCTATGGCTTCTACTTGGAGCATGCCGGTGCCGGCAGACAGCCGCGTCCCGACGAGGCAGGCTATACCGCTTTCATGAACGCCATGAGCAAATATGCCTCGAACACAAAGGCGCATGAGCTGTTCTACAACTACGTGAGGGATGTGGTTACCCGCACCAATCGCTATACTGGAAAGAAATACACCGATGATCCTGCTATCATGTCGTGGCAGATCGGTAATGAGCCGCGTGCGTTCAGTGAGGAGGCCAAGCAGCCGTTTGCTCAATGGTTGGCGGAGACCTCTTCCTTGATTCGCTCATTGGATAAGAACCATCTGATCTCTATCGGCAGTGAGGGCTCATGGGGCTGCGAAAACGATATGAAGTTGTATGAGCAGATTTGTGCCGACCGGAACATCGACTATATGAATATCCACCTGTGGCCCTATAACTGGAGCTGGGCACATCAGCGTACCTTGAGGAAGGACTTGCAGCGGAGCTGTGAGAACACCAAAAGGTATATTGATGAGCACCTGGTTGTGGCTGACCGGTTGAACAAACCGGTAGTGATGGAGGAGTTCGGCTTCCCACGCGATGGCTTCTCTTTCTCGCAAGAGAGCACCACTACGGTGCGCGATGACTATTACCGCTTTGTGTTCTCGTTGGTGGCCGACAATGCCCTGAGTGGCGGACACTTCGCCGGATGTAACTTCTGGGGATGGGGCGGTGAAGCCGTTCCCGTTCATGACCAGTGGATGGTGGGGGATGACTATACAGGTGATCCCGCCCAGGAGGCTCAGGGTCTCAATTCCGTGTTCTCAACAGATCTCTCCACGATTGCAGTGATCAAGGAGATGGTGAAGAAGTTGAATAGAGAATAGGGGTGCCCTCGTTCTCTCGATACATCTTCTAATCATAAAGTTCAAAGTTCAAAGATCAATGTTCAAAGTTCAAAGTTCAAAGTATATAGAATAACCATTTAAAACAAAAAGCTTATGAAAAAATTATTTACGCTGATTGCAGCTGCTTTCTTGGCAGTGAGTATGAATGCAAAGACCCAGTTAGAGGGGTCTTGGAATCCCTGGAGCGATGCCGTTACCATTGATAACGGAACCATTAACTTTAGTACCGCATGGAGCGGAGCTGGTTTTTGGCTGGGTACTACTCCCGATTTCTCAAACTATGAGTGTATATGGGTGGAACTGGCTGATGTGACAGCTGACTTGAACTTCTGTCTGGAGCATGGCGTGATTGAGGAAGGAGAGGTAAAGGTTACCGATGATAGCAAGAAAGCGATCACTGCATCCTGCTCTCCAGGTGCTCAGGCTGTAGGTGTTGACATTTCCAACGATGCTGACAAAGCTGTTGTTGCTCAGGTGTGGCTTCAGGCAAAAGGTGTAGGTGCTGCCACAGTATTGGGTGTGTATGCCGGAACCATCGCCGAATATGAGGAAGCCAAGGGTGAAGGTCCGAGTACTATGGTGATCAACTACAAGGATTTTGCCAGCTATGTGGCTGCAGACGATGCTTTCGTCCTCGCTGCTGGTGGTGCTGGTTGGCACAGCAAGTGGTTCGGTGAGCTGAATCCTGCTGGCTTCAATTCTCTGGTTATTGAGGTTGCTTCTACGACTGGTGATGTACAGCTCGTGTTGCAGGGTACACCGGACACTGGTGTGCAGAACTCTTTGATGATCACTGCTTCTGAGACACCGAAGACCTACTATGTTGACCTGACAGGTTGGGAGAACATCAGTCAGATGGCATTCCAGAACTTCAACTTCCCTGATCCTACCATAGAGGACTGGAGCACGAAAGAAAAGACTGCCGTGGAAACCAAGATGGTCATCACTGCTATGTACCTGTCGAAGGAACTTGCTCCTTCTGAGGATGGTGCTGTAGTCATCTGGTCGGGTGAGGAAGTCTTCAACAGCTGGGGTTCCACCATCGTCATCGAGGCTGATAAGTTTGCTGATGCTGCTGTTGGTGATATCATCCGTGTGAACTTTATCGATAAGGGTTCTGATTATAATCCTATCTATAAGCATGTTTCTGACTGGTCTGACTTTACAGAACTCCAGAGTCAGAAGAAGGATGGCGACACCTATTTCGAGGCTCCAATACCTGCTGAGGCTCTTGCTGAACTCCAGTCGAGCGGTCTCCGTTTCCAGGGCTTAGGCTTTACCATTAAGAACGTAGAGCTGATCAAGATCACCACCGGTATCAATGCCGCTGTAGCCGAGAAGACAGAGAGTGCTCCTGCATACAACGTGGCTGGTCAGAAGGTTTCCGCTAACTACAAGGGAATCGTGATCCGTAATGGTAAGAAGTATGTGGTAAAATAATAGTCACAAAATTAACTCAAACATCTGAATCATTGGGGGCTGCCTGCGGGCGGCCCCTTTTCTTTTGTGTGGTTTAAAGATTATTAACGGTCATTTCGGGTAAAGTGTTGATAAATGGTAAAATAGTATTGTCTCTTTTGCAAAAAAAGTGTTAATTTTGTAGCGTGTTTGAATTGATATCTATTATAACCTATATGAAGAAGAAAACGCTCGCTTTGCTGTTGGCCCTGATGGCCTTGATGCCCTTGCATGCACAGATTAGAGGGAACAATATCGTAGTTACCGTCACTCCCGACCATAAGGATTGGACATATCGGGTAGGTGAGAAGTGTAAGTTCGTGGTAAACGTCTTACGGTCAAGTACTTTGATTGAGAATGCTCAAGTGGATTTTGAAGCAGGACCAGAGATGTATCCCGAGGTGAAAAAGACGGGAGTGACCTTAAAGGATGGTACGATGACCTGGACGGGAACGATGAAACAGCCTGGGTTCTACCGTCTGAAGGTGGTTGCCCATGTGGGAGGAAAAGATTATCAGCAGGCTTGTACCGCAGCCTTCTCTCCTGAGAAGCTACAGCCTTCAACCGTGATGCCGGAGGATTTCTCCTCATTCTGGCAGAATGCGATAGCTGAAGCCCGAAAAACCGACCTCAACCCCACCAAACGACTGTTGCCTGAGCGGTGTACAAAGGATGTGAATGTCTATGAGGTGTCGTTCCAGAATATTCAACCTAACTACCGTACCTATGGCATCCTTTGTGTCCCTGTAAAAGAAGGGAAGTACCCAGCGCTGCTGCGTGTGCCCGGTGCCGGTGTGCGTCCATACGGTGGGGATGTCTATACGGCCTCACAAGGTGCTATCACCTTAGAGATCGGCATCCATGGTATCCCCGTGACGATGGAACAGAAGGTGTATGATGATGTGTTCAACGGAGCACTGATGGGTTATTGGGAGTTCAATATGGATAATCGTGACAAGCATTACTATAAACGGGTGGTTCTGGGCTGCATCCGTGCTCTTGACTACATCGAGCAATACACACCTTGGAACGGGAAACAGTGCGGGGTGACGGGCTCTTCACAGGGCGGTTTCCTCACCCTGGCTACGGCGGGGCTTGACAAACGTATCACGTTCTATGCTCCCGTGCATGCCGCACTCTGCGACCATACCAATTCCCTGAAAGGCATTGCCTGCGGATGGCCACATTATTTCTACAGTGGAGACAGCAGGGATGAAAGTGGAAAGATGAAAGATGAGAGAGGAGAGATGAAAAATAAGATAGAGGTGAGTAGGTATTATGACGGGATCAACTTCGCACGGCTGATCACCGACAAACAGAACGGATGGTTCTCCTTTGGCTACAACGACGATGTGGTACCTCCGACGACTGCGTGGGAGACCTACAACATTGTGACAGGTCCCAAGACCATCTCTCCCTACCAGCAGACTTGGCATTTCTGGTACCAGGAGCAGTGGGATGAGTGGGAAGCATGGCTGTTGAAAGAATTGAAGAGGTGAAGAATTGAAGAATTGAAGGATTGAAGAATTGAAGAATTGAAGGATTGAAGGATTGAAGAATTGAAGAATTGAAGAGGTGAAGAATTGAAAAATTAAAGAATATGAAGAAAGTATTGATGGCAGTTGTGACTGTTGCAGCAGTAGCTGCATGCACTACAAATCAGACTGAGCCACAGAAGACTGGAGCTCAGCAGTTGATGGAACGACTGGACACCCTCCGACAGAAGGGTGTCATGTACGGACACCAGGATGACCCGATGTACGGTCTGACTTGGGAGTACGACCAGGACTCCAGTGATGTGAAGAATGTATGTGGCGACTATCCCGCCATCATGGGATTCGACCTCGGTGGTATTGAGATGGGTGACAAGAAGAACCTCGACAGTGTGCCCTTTACTCGTATGACAGAGGAGATTCAGAACCATTACCGTCGCGGGGGTATCATCACTCTGAGCTGGCATCCGCGGAATCCCGTGACTACCATCGATGGTGGTGGCTGGGCAGGACAGAAATTCCCTGAAGGAACGGCCTGGGATGTCAGCGACTCTGCCGTCGTGAAGAAGATTCTGCCCGGTGGGGAGTTCCATGAGAAATTCGAGGGCTGGATGCAGCGCGTGTCTGACTTCCTCGCTACCCTGACAGATGATAACGGCAAAAAAATCCCCATCATCTTCCGTCCTTGGCATGAGAACTCAGGCTCTTGGTTCTGGTGGGGTGAGAAACTCTGTACCGTGGAGGAATATAAAGCGCTATGGAATATGCTGCAGGACAAGCTCAACGCTGATGGCTACGATAACTTGGTATGGTCATATTCCCCTGGTTGTCAGGACAACCTGACGGCAGAACGACTGCTTGACCGCTATCCGGGTGATGACCGCGTGAGTATGATAGGTCTGGACGGCTATCAGTGGGTGCCCGAGGAGAAAGATGCCTTTATCTCCCGTACTAAGCAGAACCTCCAGGTGCTCTGTGAGGTGGCAAAGGAACACAACCTGATTCCTGCCCTGACAGAAACGGGTATGAAGAACATGACACAGCCTGACTGGTGGTCATCAACTCTGCTGCCTGCCGTGCAGGATTTCCCCATCAGCTACCTGCTGACATGGCGTAACTATAAGGAGGAGTGGTTCGGTCCAGCTCCCTCAAAAGCGGATGCTCCCTTCTTCAAGGAATTCTATGCCAATGATAAAACTCTTTTTGTTAACGATATATCGAAATAACGAAATACCGACATACCGATATACCGACATACCGAAATACCGTAACATCGAAATATCGATATACCGTTATATCGATATAACGAAAAGTGAAACATCGAAATTTGAACCATCAAAACAACGATATAACGAAACGTAAACTATGAATTTCAAAGAAAAAGTGGCAGCCCTCCGTCAGCACCACGAGGAGCTGCTAACAAGGAAAAATGAACCTTTAGAGTGGGGCAACGGCATCTATGAGAAATATAAGAACCCGATCCTGACAGCAGAGCATACCCCGCTGGAGTGGCGTTATGACTTCAATGAGCAGGATAATCCCTATCTGATGCAGCGCATCATGATGAATGCCACCCTGAACAGCGGTGCTATCAAGTGGAATGGGAAATATTGCCTGGTGGTTCGTGTAGAGGGTGCTGACCGAAAGTCGTTCTTCGCAGTGGCAGAGAGCCCGAACGGTATCGATCACTTCCGCTTCTGGGAGGAGCCGGTCACGATGCCGGAAGCTCCTTCCGATTCTCCCAATGGGGGAGAGGATCCTGCCACTAATATCTATGACATGCGTATCACTGCCCATGAGGATGGCTGGATCTATGGTGTGTTCTGCGCTGAACGTCATGATGACTCACAGCCGGGAAACCTGAGTGCGGCTACAGCAACGGCAGGTATCGCCCGTACTAAGGACCTGAAGACATGGGAGCGTTTGCCAGACCTGAAGACGAGGAGTCAGCAGCGTAATGTGGTGCTGCATCCTGAGTTCGTGGATGGTAAGTATGCATTCTATACCCGTCCGCAGGATGGCTTCATCGATACTGGGTCGGGTGGTGGCATCGGCTGGGCACTCGTGGATGATATCACCCATGCGGAGGTGAAGGAGGAGAAGATCATCAATGCACGGCATTACCATACGATCACTGAGGTGAAGAATGGTGAGGGACCACATCCCATCAAGACGCCGAAGGGATGGCTGCACCTGGCCCACGGCGTACGGGCTACTGCCGACGGTCTGAGATATGTACTCTATATGTATATGACCTCTCTGGAAGACCCTACCAAGGTGATAGCTCAGCCGGGCGGTTACTTCCTCGTACCAACAGGCGACGAGTACCTGGGTGATGTGATGAATGTCGCTTTCGCCAACGGCTGGATCGCCGATGAGGACGGGAAGGTGTTCATCTACTATGCATCGGCTGATACACGGATGCATGTGGCTACCTCAACGATCGACCGACTCATCGACTACTGTATGAATACACCTGAGGACGGACTGACGACAGCAGCCAGTGTGGAAACCATCAAAAAACTCATTCGCAAAAATAAGGAGGGACTATAGAAGGACTGTAGACTATAGAAGGACTGTAGACTATAGAAGGACTGTAGACTATAGACTATAGACTAGACTATAGAAGGACTATAGATGAGGAATAGGAAAATAGGCTTTAAGAATGAGGTTAGACTTTTAAAAAGGGTTTAGGTAAATCATGAACGAAGTTATGGGCACTGAAGAGATGATTAATATCATTGCCGATTGCGCTAAGGAAGTGAGGAGATTGCTAACACCTGGTTTCGAGGAGAAGGTATATAAGAATGCAATGTTCATTGAATTGCGTGATCATGGACTTACTGTGGAAACTGAAGTGCCCTTCAAAGTGTTTTATAAACAGCATGTTGTAGGTGACTATCGGGCGGACATCATCGTTGACCGCCGTGTTATCGTAGAACTTAAGGCTGTCAATGCGCTCTTACCTGTGAATGAGGTGCAGTTGGTAAACTATCTTGTGGCTACAGGTATCGATGATGGAATGCTCATCAATTTCGGTTCTGAGCGGTTGGAGATTAGACATAGAACACGTCTGTATAAAAGAAAACAATAATTGTAACTTTTTCCCGTTAATATAACAGTTAATGGTATGGCACAATAGTTAAAATAGTCACAATAGTTAAAATAGTCACAATAGTTAAAATAGTCACAATAGTCAAAATAGTCTACAGTCTATAGTCTATAGTCCATAGCCTATAGTCTTTACCCTATAGTCAAAAACTCTACAGTCAAGAAACAACAATAATAATAGTCAAGAATATGGCAAGTCTAAAAGAAAAAATCGGTTACGCCCTCGGTGATGCGGCGGCCGGTGGTATTACTTGGAAGGTGATGTCGATTGCTTTCCCGCTTTTCTTCACCAATGTCTTCGGATTAACAGTGGCTGACACGGCAACGCTGATGCTGATAGCGCGTATGTTTGATGTGGTGACCGACCCGCTGATGGGTTCGTTGGCAGACCGTACCCAGAGCCGTTGGGGCACCTATCGGCCTTGGCTCCTCTTTGGTGCTGTGCCCTTGGGTGTGATTTTTGCTCTGTTGCTCTACACCCCCGACTTTGGTCCTGTGGGTAAGCGCATCTACGCCTACACGCTTTACCTTCTTATGATGGCTTGCTATACCGCTGTCAATGTGCCCTACGGATCATTGCTTGGTGTGATGACTGAGGATGACAATGAGAAGAACCAGTTCTCCTCGTTCCGAATGGTAGGTGCCTACGCCATGGGTTTCATCACCCTGCTCTCGTTCCCTTATCTACAGAAGATGGTTGGCGGCACGCCTGCTCATCAGTATGCGGTGTTAGGTGCTTGTCTTGGTGGCTTGGCTACGATCATGACATTAGCTTGCGGCTTGCTCACGAAAGAACGTCTGAAGCCCGTCCGCGCTGAGAAATTCTCCTTCAAGCCCTTTGCCGATTTGTTTAAGAACAAGCCTTGGATTTACCTGACGCTCATCGGTATCTGCACGAACTTCTTCAATGGCTTCCGCTATGCCGTGGCCGGCTATCTGATGGAGTATTGCCTGCATGGTGATGTCACGGTTTCTGGTCTGATTATCAACTACACGGTATTCATGACCTTCGGTGAGGTGACCTGTATGATCTTCGGCGGTCTGTCTCCGAAGTTCACCCAGTGGATGGGCAGCAAGAAGAAAGCCTTTATTGTGGCAGGCATCATCTGTATGGTGTTCTCCATCGCCTTCTTCTTCGTGCCGATGGATCCTGCTTACATCTGGGTGCTTGTCGCCTTGGTAGTGCTCACCTCTGTGGGCGTGGGCCTTTATTCTCCGCTATTGTGGTCGATGTATGCCGATGTGGCTGACTATGCCACGGAGAAGAACGGAACATCATCCACGGGTCTTATCTTCTCTTCAGGTACGATGGCACAGAAGTTCGGAACAGCTATCTCCGGTTCACTCGTGGCTTTGCTGTTAGGCATCGCCGGTTTCTATTCAGGTACTGATGCCAATGGTCAGACGGTTGTCAACATTACCAATATGGAGGCTGTCCGTGAGATGACATGGGCCCTGTTCTCTCTCTTCCCGGCAGTCATCATCATCATTATGATCTGGTTGCTTTACAAGTATCCAATTAAGAAGTAGTTATCCCCCCGCAGGGGGATGTCTCGAGGAAGGAGGAAGGACGAAGGAGGAAGGAGAAATGTTCTGAGATACAGTCAACCGGTTGTCGTAATAACGTAGTATCGTAATAACGTAATATCGATGTTACGAGATAACGAAATTACGAAATCACAAAGGTATTCTCCTTCCTCCATCCTCCATCCTCCTTCCTCGATAAAAAACAAACAAAATAACCCAATGAACGAAAAGATTAAGAAAATGAAACAGGAAATGCAGGATGTGTTGGAGAACAATATCCTGCGTTTCTGGCTTGACAAAATGCAGGACAGGGAGCACCGTGGCTTCTATGGTCAGATGACAGGTGACGGTCGTCTGGTGAAGGATGCTGACAAGGGTGGTATCCTCTCTGCCCGTATCCTATGGTCGTTCTCTGCTGCCTACCGGGTGCTGAAGAAACCAGAGTATCTGATGGCTGCTACCCGTATGAAGGACTATATCTTGGAGCATTTCTACGATGAGGAGTTCGGCGGTACCTATTGGTCGGTGGACTACTTTGGCAGACTGAAGGACACGAAGAAGCAGTTCTATGCCATCGGCTTTATGATCTACGGACTCAGTGAGTATTTCCGTGCCACTGGTGATGAGGAGGCTCTGCAATATGCTTTGAAACTCTTCGATTGCATCGAGGAGCATTCGCTCGACAAGGAGAACAACGGTTATATCGAGGCGTGCACACGAGAATGGGGAGAGATTGCCGATATGCGACTCTCTGAACTTGATGCCAACTACCCCAAGTCGCAGAACACCCACCTGCATATCATCGAACCTTATACCAATTTGGTTCGCGCGATACGCGAATGTGTGGAGCGTGGAGCGTGGAGCGTGGAGGGAGAAATGACCCAAGACCAAGCACATAGTACTAATCTCACTCCTCACTCCTCACTCCACACTCCTCGAAAAGACTCCTCACTCCCGAAACTCGAAGCTTCTTTGCGAAATCTGATCGATATCTTCACAGACCGGATCCTGAATCCAGAGACCCACCATCTTGATCTTTTCTTCGATATGGACTGGACTCGTCAGGCAGGACAACTGGAGAGCTACGGTCATGACATCGAGTGCTCATGGCTGTTGCATGAGGCTGCGTTGGTGTTAGGTGACAAGGATGTGCTGGCGAAGGTGGAGCCGATTGTGCAGATGGTAGCTAAGGCCTCTGAGAAAGGACTGCGTCCCGATGGATCGATGATCCATGAGGCAAACCTTGATACAGGACATGTGGATGATGATCTTCACTGGTGGGTGCAGGCCGAGAATGTGGTGGGATGGATCAATATCTACCAGTATTTCGGTGATGAGGATGCCCTGGAGAAAGCACAGCACTGTTGGCAGTACATCAAGGACAATCTGATCGACTATGAGAACGGGGAGTGGTTCTGGAGCCGGCATCCCGATGGAACGTTGAATACCGTCGATGATCATGCCGGCTTCTGGAAATGTCCGTATCACAACAGCAGGATGTGCCTGGAAGTGATGGAGAGGGAACTCTCTTAACTATAAAAGAAAGTTCATTTTTTATTAACACAGAGACACAGAGGCTCAGAGATTTCTTTCCCTTTTCTCTGAGTCTCTGTGTCTCTGTGTTAAAAACAGAAGTTCTCTAAAACTGTGGAGGGATCACTTTGATATCGCGGAACTGTGCCCATGCGCTCTTGAGATCAGCCCGATAGGGGGTGATATTGGGAACGTACAAAGAGCCATCCTTGATAAACGACTTGGGGAACGTATCCTTCTTGATCTTCGCCGGTGTGCCGCTGCGCATGATGACGGTCATCAGACTGGAACAGTTCTCAAACACATCACCACCCATCTCTTTCACGCTGCTGGGGATGTCGATGCGCTCCATGGAGGAACAGCCGTGGAATGCCTGGTTGTTGATCTCCTTCACCGAAGTAGGGATGGTGATGGCGGCCAGACTTCCGCAGTTTTTGAAACAGTAGGAGGGGATCTCCTTGATGCCGTTGGGGATATTCACATGCTTCAGGTTGGAGCAGTCCTCAAAGACACTGGTTCCCAAGGTCTTCACTGAATTCGGAATATAGATAGAGTCGAGGGAAGAACAACCCTTGAATGCATCGTGGGCAATGCTCTTGATAGAGGTGGGGATATTTACCTCCTGCAGACTGGTGCATCCCTCAAAGATGCTGTTGGCAATGTTATCCATGCTCGTGGTGAACGAAAACTTCTTCAGGGAAGTGCAGTTCTTGAAGGCTATCCAGCCGATGGCCTTCACGCCGTTAGGAATCTCGATCTCCTCCAGGGCAGAACAGTCCTGGAAGGCAGAGTAGCCAATCTTCTCCAAAGACCGTGGCAGGTTCACTTCTTTCAGACTGGTACATCCCTCGAATACGTCATAGGCGATGGATGTGACACTCTTTGGCAGGGTGATCGTCTCCAAGGCAGTACATTTCTTGAATGCGCCATGACCGATGCTAACGATGCCGTCGTGAAGCTTCACTTCCTTCAGGGCCGTACAGCCTTCGAAGATCTCGCCTGGTAGCTCTACGATGCTCTCAGGAATATCGATCGTCTCAATACCCGAGCAGTTCTCGAAGGCACTGGATCCGATCTTCGTCACCGTGGTGGGGATCACCACGGAGGTGAGGGTGGGGCAGTCCTTGAAGGCTCCACCGTCGATCTCCTCCACATAATAGGTGACACTGTCCTCGGTGAACTTCTCCGGAATCACCAGGTCGCCTGTGTAGAGGTTCTTTCCTGCCAGAACCTTTGCCTTGTTGTTCTTGGCATCGAGTGAGTAGTTGATGCCATCTACAATAGCCTTCTCGGCTTTCTTGAAAAGTTTGGAGGGCGTCCTCGCGCTGATCTCCGAGGCTGAGCAACAGAGCATTGCAACAACCACCATCAGGATTCTTGTTTTCATATTCATATCGCAGAAAAATCTATTTCATGAATTGGTTTTGCAAAAATACGGAAAAAAAACCGATCCACACAATAATTTCCCATATTTATTATTTTTATTTGCAAAATTATTGTTAACTTTGCACCGTTTTAAAACAAGGTGCTTTTGCTGAGCATTCAAATCAAACAATTACACATATATGTATTTTACTTTGTTAATTACCGTTATCTTAACGGCCATTACATTAGTGGTGGCAGCTTACGTGATTGCTAAGCTGATAGGTCCACGCTCATACAACAAGGTGAAAGGCGAGCCCTACGAGTGCGGTATTCCCACCCGTGGTACTTCCTGGTTGCCTGTCAGTGTGGGCTTCTACCTATTTGCCATCCTTTTCCTCATGTTTGATGTAGAAACAGTATTTCTGTATCCATGGGCAGTGGTTGTTAAGGAGTTCGGTGTCATGGCTATCGCCAGCATCGGATTCTTTTTGTTAGTACTGGTATTTGGCCTGGCATACGCTTGGCGGAAAGGAGCGTTGGAATGGAAATGAAGCCAAAGATCAAGAGTATTCCCTACGAAGAGTGGAATGACAATGAGTCGTTGCAGAAGATCGTTGACGAGCTCCATGAGGGTGGTGTGAATGTGATCACCGGCTCTTTGGACAAACTGATCAACTGGGGACGTGCCAATTCACTGTGGTCGCTGACGTTCGCCACCTCATGCTGTGGTATTGAGTTCATGGCCTGCGGCTGTTCCCGTTACGACTTTGCCCGCTTCGGTTTCGAGGTGACCCGTAACTCTCCTCGTCAGGCTGACCTGATCATGTGTGCCGGTACCATTACTCATAAGATGGCGCCCGCCTTGAAGCGTCTGTACGATGAGATGGCTGAACCGAAGTATGTGATTGCTGTGGGTGGCTGTGCTATTAGTGGCGGTCCGTTCAAATCGAGCTATCATGTAGTGAAAGGCATCGAAGAGATTGTCCCCGTGGATGTGTTTATTCCCGGTTGTCCTCCCCGTCCGGAAGCCATCATGTATGGTATGATGCAGCTCCAGCGCAAGGTGAAGATTGAGAAGTTCTTCGGCGGCGCTAATCACAAGCAGAATAAGGAAGAACGTGAGCTTGGCGTATCTAACGAGGAACTGACGTTCCGTAATAAGTTTGGTGATCATCGTCGGGAAAAGCCCATCGTGGTAACGGATGTGCCCAAGGAGGTTGTGGAAGAATTGAAGAATTCAAGGATTGAAGAATTGAAGGAAACTAGTAAATCTCAGGAGGGCCAGGCATGAAATTAGAATTCTTATCATTTGATTTTGACAAGTTCGCTGCAGAGATGCAGAACTTGAAAGACAGCAAGCATTTTGATTACCTCGTAACCATTGTCGGTGAGGATTTCGGTGCTGAGCAGGGCCTCGGTTGTATCTATATTCTTGAGAATACTGAAACCCATGAGCGCTGTTCTGTGAAGATGCTGGCCAAATGTCAGGTATGCGGTGATGGCATGTCATCGAACGGGACAGGCGAGACCGATGGACAACTCGTCCCGTTTATCCCGACAGTGTCGGGAATCTGGCGCGTTGCCGATCTGTTGGAGCGGGAAGTCTATGACTTCTACGGCATCGTGTTCTTAGGACATCCTGATATGCGTCGACTGTTCCTGCGTTCTGACTTCAAAGGCTATCCTTTCCGTAAGGACTGGAAGTTCAATGATGACTATACCCTCGAAGATGATGTGGAACCCGACTATGGTTTGGAGTATTACCTCGACAAGGACGGTAACCTGCAGTCGAAGCAAAACAAATTGTTCGGTCCTGATGACTACGTGATCAACATCGGTCCGCAGCACCCGTCAACACACGGTGTGCTCCGCTTACAGACCGTTCTCGACGGTGAGACCGTGAAGCGTGTCTATCCGCATTTAGGCTATATCCACCGCGGTATCGAGAAGATGTGTGAAACGATGACCTATCCGCAGACTCTTGCTTTAACCGATCGTCTTAACTACCTGAGTGCCATGATGCATCGTCATGCACTGGTTGGTGTGATTGAAGAAGGCATGGGCGTGGAGCTGACCGATCGTATCAAGTACATTCGTACCATTATGGACGAATTGCAGCGACTTGATTCGCACCTCCTTTATGTAGGCTGCTGCGCACAGGACATGGGAGCCCTGACGGCATTCCTCTATTCTATGCGCGACCGCGAGCATGTGCTGAACTGTATGGAGGAGACCACCGGTGGTCGTCTGATTCAGAACTATTATAGAATAGGTGGCTTGCAGGATGACATCGATCCTAATTTCGTGAAGAACGTGAAGGATCTGGTGAAGTATCTGAAGCCGATGATTCAGGAATACGTAGATGTGTTCGGAGACAATATCATCACCCACAACCGCTTTGAGAAGGTGGGACCGATGAGTATGGAAGACTGTATCTCGTATGCTGTGACTGGTCCTGCCGGTCGTGCTTCCGGCTGGAAGAACGATGTGCGTAAGAATCATCCCTATGTGATGTACGACAAGGTGGAATGGGAGCAGATCACCATGACTGGCTGTGACACGATGGATCGCTACACCTGTCATATCAATGAGATGTACCAGAGTCTGCGTATCATCGAACAGCTGATCGACAACATCCCCGAGGGTGATTTCTATGTGAAGCAGAAGCCGATCATCAAGGTACCTGAAGGACAGTGGTATTTCTCTGTGGAAGGTGCAAGTGGTGAGTTCGGTGTCTATCTCGATTCCCGCGGTGACAAGAGCCCATACCGTCTGAAGATGCGCCCGATGGGTCTTTCTTTGACAGGTGCCCTTGACCCGATGTTGCGCGGTCAGAAGATTGCCGACCTTGTGGCTACAGGTGCTGCCATCGATTTCGTCATTCCTGATATCGACAGATAGTCGAAAAATTGAAGAATTGAAAAATTGAAGTTATTATGTTCGATTTTAGTATAGTAACACAATGGTTCGACCACCTGCTCCGGTTTACATTGGGACTGGGGGATTTCTGGTCGATATTGATAGAGTGTGTCGTGGTGGGTGTCATCATCCTCACCGCCTACGCGCTGATTGCCATCGCTTTGATCTTCATGGAGCGAAAGGTTTGTGCCTACTTCCAGTGCCGTCTTGGTCCGATGCGAGTGGGCTACTGGGGCTTGCTACAGGTGTTTGCCGACGTGCTGAAGATGCTCATCAAGGAGATCTTCTTCGTTGACAAGGCCGACAAGTTCTTATATATCGTCGCTCCTCTGCTGGTGATCATCGGATCGGTAGGAGCCTTCTGCTTCCTCCCTTGGAACAACGGTGCCACCATCCTCGACTTCAACGTGGGCGTGTTCCTGCTCACTGCTATCTCCTCGATTGGCGTGGTGGGTATCTTCCTTGCAGGATGGGGCTCCAACAACAAGTATTCTGTGGTATCCGCCATGCGTGGTGCCGTGCAGATGATCTCCTATGAGATTTCCCTTTGTCTCTGTCTGATTACCGCCGTGATCCTGACAGGAACGATGCAGGTGTCGGAAATCGTGGAGTATCAGACCGGTCCTTGGAACTGGTTGATCTTCAAAGGACATATCCCTGCCATCATCGCGTTCCTGATCTTCCTGGTCGCTGGTAATGCTGAGGCTAACCGTGGTCCGTTCGACATGGCAGAGGCTGAGAGTGAGCTCACCGCCGGTCATCATACGGAGTACAGCGGTATGGGCTTCGGCTTCTTCTACCTTGCAGAGTTCCTGAACCTCTTCATCATTGCCGGTGTGGCTGCCATGGTATTCCTGGGTGGCTGGGCGCCGGTAAATATCGGTATCGAAGCTTTCGATACAGTGATGAACTACATCCCCGGAATCGTCTGGTTCATGGGTAAGGCCTTTGCCCTGGTATGGCTGCTGATGTGGATCAAGTGGACATTCCCGCGTCTGCGTATCGATCAGATCTTGAAGCTTGAGTGGAAATATCTGATGCCAGCCTCGCTCATCAATCTCGTCTTGATGACAATTGTAGTGGCTTTGGGATGGTTTTTTTAAAAACTAGTATGACTAGTTGAACTAGCAAAACTAGAATTAAAGCAATAGATATGGAAGAAAACAAAACATATTTCGGAGAAATCGGGCACGGTCTGAAGACTTTGGCAACAGGTATGAAGGTCACCTGGAAGGAATACTTCAAGGACTTCTTCACCAACAAGTCAACAGAGCAGTATCCCGAGAACCGTAAGACAACGCTTCACGTTGCACAACGTCACCGCGGACGTCTGGTGTTCAAGCGTAACGATGACGGCAGCTATAAGTGTACCGCCTGTACGCTTTGCGAGAAGACATGTCCTAACGGAACGATCAAGATTACAGCCCACATGGAGGAGAACCCCGAGACCGGTAAGAAAAAGAAGGTGCTTGATGACTATCGGTATGATCTGGGCGACTGCATGTTCTGCCAGCTCTGTACCAACGTCTGTAATTTTGTTGCGATAGAGTTCACAAACGATTTTGAGAATGCCGTATTCGACCGCGACAAGCTGGTGCTGCACCTCGACAAGGAAGTGTATGCCGGGGGCTCCCTGCCCAACTTGCTCGATGGTGGCGCTCCTCTCACCATCGGAAAGTTTAACACCAAGACAAAATAATAGGATCATGGCTAATATCATAGTTTTTGCAATCCTCGCCGTTGTCATCCTCGCCTCTGCAGTGATGTGTGTGACAACAAAGCGAATCATGCGGGCAGCCACGTTCCTGCTGTTCGTGTTGTTTGGTATCGCAGGAATCTATTTCCTGCTCGACTATACCTTCCTTGGGGCCGCTCAGCTCAGTGTCTATGCCGGTGGCGTAACGATGATCTACATCTTTGCCATCCAGCTGGTGAACAAGCGTACCCTGCAGGGTCTTGTAGAGCGTATGAAGGGAAGCCGTGTGGCTTTCGGTGCGCTCGTCACTCTCATTGGTCTTGCCACCGTAGTGGTAGTATTCTTAAAGAATCAGGTCGTGAACAGGTTTGCCGAAATGGCTGACACTGAGGTTTCCATGGAAGCCATCGGTCGTTCGCTGGTAAGTTCAGATAAGTTCGGTTATGTGCTCCCCTTCGAGTTCATCTCCGTCTTCCTTCTGGCATGTATCATCGGTGGAATCGTTATTTCAAGAAAGGAGTAAGCGCATGGTACCCGTAGAATGTTTCTTTGTGCTGAGTGCACTGTTGTTTTTCATTGGCGTGTTCGGATTCATCACACGTCGTAACCTGCTGGCCATGCTCATCTCCACGGAGCTGATCCTCAATTCGGTGGATATCAACTTCGCGGCCTTCAACCGCCTGCTCTTCCCCGGACAGTTGGAAGGATTCTTCTTCACCCTGTTCGCTATTGGAGTGGCTGCCGCCGAGACTGCCGTGGCCGTGGCTATTATTATTAATGTATATCGCAATTTCCACAGTGATAGCGTGAACAGCATCCAGGAAATGAAAAATTAAAAAATTGACAACATGGATTACAGTTATGTGTTTTTAATTCTTCTTCTGCCGCTGCTCTCATTCCTCTGTCTGGGACTTGCGGGTATGAAGATGTCACATAAGGTGGCGGGTATCATCGGTACCACTTCGCTGGCTATTGTGACAATCCTCAGCTACTACACTGCCATTGAGTATTTCCTGATCCAGGACAAGGTAGGAGAGGTGTATCCCGTTTTGACACCGTTTGATTTCACCTGGCTTGACTTTGGTACGATCAATGACTTACAGCTGGTGTTCACCTTGGGCTTCCGTCTGACACCGATTTCGGTGATGATGCTTATCGTCATCTCTACGGTGAGTCTGATGGTACACATCTATTCTTTCGGTTATATGCATGGTGAGAAAGGATTCCAGCGTTACTATGCTTTCCTGAGTCTTTTCTCCATGTCGATGCTGGGCTTGGTGGTGGCTACCAACATCTTCCAGATGTACCTGTTCTGGGAGTTGGTGGGTGTGAGCTCCTACCTGCTCATCGGTTTCTACTATCCTCTGCATGCTGCCGTTGCCGCTTCGAAGAAAGCGTTCATCGTGACGCGTTTTGCCGACCTGTTCTTCCTCATCGGTATCCTGTTCTACAGCTACTATGTGGGAACGTTCAGCTTCGACCTGAATGCGATGCCTGAGCTCTCTGCCCGTCTCGACGGATGCTACTGGATTCTGCCGATGGCCCTCTTCATGATGTTTATCGGTGGTGCCGGTAAGAGTGCGATGTTCCCCTTGCACATTTGGTTGCCCGATGCCATGGAAGGTCCGACACCTGTCTCTGCCCTGATCCATGCTGCTACCATGGTGGTGGCCGGTGTTTATCAGGTGGCATGTCTGTTCCCCATCTGGGTGGAATATGCACCGGAGACCTTGCACTGGGTGGCCTATATTGCTGCCTTCACTGCTTTCTATGCTGCCAGTGTGGCTTGTGCGCAGAGCGACATCAAACGTGTGCTGGCGTTCTCTACCATCTCACAGATCGGTTTCATGCTCGTGGCACTGGGCGTATGTCTGCCAGAGGAAGGTGTGAATGCACTGCCGATGACCGAGGAGTATGCCGATGTGAACGGGTTGGGTTATATGGCAGGAATGTTCCATCTCTTCACCCATGCTATGTTCAAGGCCTGTCTCTTCCTCGGTGCGGGATGTATTATCCATGCCGTACACAGCAATGAGAAGAAATACATGGGTGGACTTCGCAAGTATATGCCGATCACCCATATCACGTTCCTCATATCCTGTCTGGCCATTGCTGGTATCTGGCCCTTCAGCGGATTCTTCTCCAAGGATGAGATCCTGGTGGCCTGTTATAATTTCTCACCGGTGATGGGCGTGATCATGAGTGGTATTGCCACCATGACGGCTTTCTACATGTTCCGTCTTTACTACGTGATTTTCTGGGGCAAGAGCTACTATGAGACAGAACTTGACAAGTTCAAGGCCAATCCTGTTGGACATGAGCCCCATGCACCACATGAGGCTCCGGCATCGATGTATATCCCACTGATTGTACTTGCTGCAATCACGGTTCTTTGCGGATGGCTGCCATTCGGACAGTTCGTTTCTGCCAACGGCATCGGTTTCCATACGCATATCAACTGGCCGGTGGCTATCTCAAGTACCGTACTGGCATTGCTGGGTATTGGTCTTGCCACTTATATGTACAAGAACGAGGAGACCCCCGTTGCCGATATGCTGGCAGCGAAGTTCCCCAAATTGCATCGTGCCGCCTACAAGCGTTTCTACATGGACGAGGTATGGCAGTATTTCACGCACAAGATCGTGTTCCGTCTTTTCTCTTATCCTATTGCCTGGTTTGATCGTCATGTCGTTGACGGCACCTTCAATTTCATGGCATGGGGAGCCAACGAGGCTGGTGAGAGTATCCGTCCGTGGCAGAGTGGAGACGTTCGGCAGTATGCTGTGTGGTTCCTTACGGGCACCGTGGCGTTAACACTTATCTTGCTCGCCATATAATGACGTAATAACGTAATAACGTAATAACGATATAACGATATAACGAAAATGAGTATATTAACATTATTCGTAGTAATCCCCGCCCTGATGCTGCTGGGTCTTTGGCTGGCCAAGAACCTCAGTCAGGTGCGTGGTGTGATGGTGGTGGGAGCCTCCTGCCTGCTGGCCCTCTCTATCTGGCTCACTGTATATTTCATCCAACAGCGTGCTGCTGGTAATCAGGATATTATGCTGCTTACCTATGCCGTTGATTGGTTTAAGCCGTTGAACATCAAGTACTCTGTGGGCGTTGACGGTATCTCTGTGGTGATGTTGCTGCTCTCCAGCATTATCGTCTTCACGGGAACATTCGCCTCCTGGCAGCTGAAACCCCTTACCAAAGAGTATTTCCTTTGGTTCACGCTGTTGTCAACGGGTGTATATGGCTTCTTTATCTCTGTGGATATGTTCACCATGTTCATGTTCTACGAGGTAGCTCTGATCCCGATGTACCTACTCATCGGTGTATGGGGTAGTGGTAACAAAGAGTATTCTGCCATGAAGCTTACGCTGATGCTGATGGGCGGTTCTGCCCTCCTGATCCTTGGCATCCTCGGTATCTATTTCTTCAGTGGTGCCACCACAATGAATGTCAACGAGATTGCAGCCATGCACAACATCCCTGTGAACATCCAGAAACTGTTCTTCCCCTTTATCTTTATCGGCTTCGGTGTGCTGGGTGCGCTGTTCCCCTTCCACACATGGTCACCCGACGGTCATGCCTCCGCGCCTACCGCCGTGTCGATGCTCCATGCCGGTGTGCTGATGAAGCTCGGAGGATATGGATGTTTCCGTGTGGCTATGTATCTGTTGCCTGATGCTGCCAATGAGTTGGCATGGATCTTCCTGATCCTCACCACCATTTCTGTGGTGTATGGTGCACTCTCTGCCTGTGTGCAGACCGACCTGAAGTATATCAATGCCTATTCGTCGGTGTCTCACTGCGGACTGGTACTCTTTGCCTTGCTGATGATGACCCGCACCTCGTGTACCGGTGCCATTCTCCAGATGCTCTCCCATGGTTTGATGACAGCCCTCTTCTTCGCCCTCATCGGTATGATCTACGGTCGTGCTCACACCCGTGACATCCGTTATCTTGGAGGTCTGATGAAGATTATGCCCTTCCTGGCTGTGGGATATGTCATTGCCGGTTTGGCAAACCTCGGTCTGCCCGGCTTCTCTGGCTTCATTGCAGAGATGACGATCTTTGTTGGCTCTTTTGCCAATGCAGACATGTTCCATCGTGCCTGTACCATCATCGCTTGCTGTTCGATTGTGGTCACCGCAGTCTATATCCTACGTACTGTGGGCTTCATCCTCTTCGGTGATGTGAAGTATCCGCACTGTGACACCGTGAAGCTTACCGATGCCACATGGGATGAGCGTATCGCTGTATGCTGTCTGATTGCCTGTGTGGCCGGATTAGGTTGTTTCCCTCTCTGGGCAAGTCATGTGATTGACAGTGGTGTGCTCCCGATTCTTGAAAACATTAAAAATATCTCAGTAATAGCAGGAATGTAATTATGAACTACGGACAATTTTTAAATATGGTTCCAGAGGTCGTGCTGATGGCCATCCTGGTTATCGCATTCATTGCGGATTTCGCATCTTCCAAGAATGCAGAACGGAAGTGGTTCAATCCACTGATGTGTGTCTTGTTGGTGGCACAGGTGGTGGTGTCATTCTTGCAGGACAGCAGTGTGACGGCATTTGGAGGTATGTATCATGCCACACCGGCTGTGAATGTCATGAAGACAATCCTGGCTGCCGGCACTCTGATTGTTGTCATTCAGGCCAAGAAATGGCTGAGTCGCCCCGACACCTCTTTCAAGGAGGGTGAGTTCTACATGCTCGTTGTCTCCACCTTGTTAGGTATGAACATGATGATGAGTGCAGGACATTTCCTGATGTTCTTCCTCGGGTTGGAGATGGCCTCTGTGCCCATGGCCTGTCTGGTGGCCCTCGACAAGTACCGTCACAACAGTGCGGAGGCTGCTGCGAAGTACATCCTCACTGCTACCTTCAGCAGTGGTGTGATGCTTTATGGTATCTCGTTTATCTACGGTGCCTTCGGTACGCTCTATTTCAGCGGTATTGCCTGGAGCGTGACCTTCAGTCAGCATCCCACTTTCATCATCCTCGGACTGGTTTTCTTCTTTAGTGGTCTGGGATTCAAGATCTCACTGGTGCCCTTCCATTTCTGGACAGCCGATACCTATCAGGGTGCACCTACCACGGTAACAGGTTATCTGAGTGTTGTTTCCAAAGGTGCTGCAGCCTTTACGCTCTGCACCATCCTGATGAAGGTGTTTGCTCCTGTGACCGCTTACTGGCAGTATATGTTGTATATTGTCATCGTGCTGAGCATTACCGTAGCCAACCTCTTTGCCATCCGTCAGAATGAGCTGAAGCGATTCATGGCTTTCAGCTCCATCAGTCAGGCGGGCTATATCATGTTGGCTGTGATTGGTGACTCTCAGTTAGGTGTTGCTGCCTTATCATACTATGTTTTGGTATATGTGGTAGCCAATCTCGCTGTGTTCACCGTCATTGGTGCCGTAGAGGAGAGCAGCAACGGTCGTACGGATATGGATGTATATAACGGTTTCTATCAGACGAATCCCAAACTGTCATTTCTCATGACGCTCGCTTTGTTCTCGCTGGCAGGTATTCCTCCATTCGCTGGAATGTTCAGTAAGTTCTTTGTGTTCATGGCTGCTGCCCAGCAGGGATCGTTCCTTGCTTATTTCGTGGTGTTTATTGCGTTGATCAACACGGTAGTGTCACTCTACTACTATTTGCTCATCGTGAAAGCTATGTATATCAAGCAGTCAGACAGTCCGCTGCCCACTTTCAAGAGTGATGTCAACACGAAGATAGCCCTGGCAGTATGTACCTTGGGTATCGCCCTCTGTGGTGTGTGCAGTTTCTTCTACGACTGGATCGTAGCAGCGGTATAAGTGTGTTGGTATTCAATAGGTATAGCTTACCTATTATACTATAACAACAGCAGCCATATACTTCATGTGAAGCGTATGGCTGCTGTTTTGTTGTACTATGGCTATACTGTCTTATACGATGCCCTGAGCCATCATGGCCTTGGCCACCTTCATGAAGCCTGCTACGTTGGCACCCTTCACATAGTTGATGTAACCATCTTTCTCGGTACCATACTTCACGCAGTTCTCATGGATATCGTTCATGATGCGCTTCAGGTAGTTGTCAACCTCCTCAGCAGTCCATGACAGACGCTCAGAGTTCTGACTCATCTCCAGACCTGATACAGACACACCACCGGCGTTGCTGGCCTTACCCGGAGAGTAGAGCAACTTGGCATCCTGGAAGATCTTGATAGCCTCAGGCAGTGAAGGCATGTTGGCACCCTCAGCAACGGCAATCACACCGTTCTTCACGAGAGCTGCAGCCTCGTCACCGTTGATCTCGTTCTGTGTTGCGCAGGGGAGGGCGATGTCGGCCTTCTCATACCAGGGGCGCTTGCCCTCATGATATACAGCTGTAGGATACTCCTCCACATACTCCTTGATACGTCCGCGCTCTACGTTCTTCAGCTCCATGATATAGTCAAGCTTAGCGCGATCGATTCCATCCGGATCGTAAATGTAACCATCAGAGTCAGACATGGTCATGGGGATGGCACCTAACTGGATACACTTCTCAGCAGCATACTGAGCCACGTTACCAGCACCAGAGATCAGCACTTTCTTACCCTTGATGTCGATGTTGCGGGTAGCGAGCATAGAGGTCAGGAAATATACAGTACCGTAACCTGTAGCCTCAGGACGGATCAGTGAGCCACCGAAGGGGATTCCCTTACCTGTCAGCACACCCTGGAACTGGTGGGTGAGTTTCTTGTACTGGCCAAACAGATAGCCAACCTCACGACCGCCAACACCGATGTCACCAGCGGGAACGTCCTCATCCGGACCAATCACGCGGTAGAGCTCGTTCATGAATGCCTGGCAGAAACGCATTACCTCAGCATCGCTCTTACCACGAGGAGAGAAGTCAGAACCACCCTTGGCACCACCCATCGGAAGGGTTGTCAGTGAATTCTTGAAAGTCTGCTCGAAAGCAAGGAACTTCAGGATACCCAGGTTCACGCTCTTGTGATAGCGGAGACCACCTTTGTACGGACCAATGGCGTTATTGTGCTGGATACGGTAACCCATGTTTGTCTGTACGTTGCCTTTGTCGTCAACCCATGTGATGCGGAACTCACAAATTCTGTCGGGGATGCACAGACGCTCGATGAGGTTTGCCTTCTCGAACTCAGGGTGCTTGTTATACTCCTCCTCGATGGTGGGAAGAACCTGAGAAACTGCCTGGATGTACTCCGGCTCATTAGGGAATCTCTGCTTGAGATCTTCTACAACTTTTGCTGCATTCATAATCAATTCTTTTAATTTAGATGTTTATACTTTGTTATTTACCTTTTTACCTAAATATTCTTGATTTCGGTTGCAAAATTACATCATTTTCGTGAAATACCAAACATTTTGAAAGAAATTTTTCAAAAAAGTAGTAAAAAAGTCACTTTTGTATTGATTTTCATCAATCCAAGGCCTGTTTTTGACATATTTATTCGGATTTTTGTGTTTTTCATGAATTGTTTGCGCACCCAATGAATAAAAAAGATGAAAGATGAGAGATGAAAGATGAAGGATGAGAGATTAAGGATGAAAGATGAAGGATGAAAGATATGATTACTGACCCCGCCCCTACAATGGGCGGGGAGTCCCCAAGGCCAAGTCCTTAGTGGTAATCATATCCCTCATCTTTCATCTCTCTACTTAATTCCTCTTTGGTTTAATGCGGCGGCATATTTCGCGGCATTGACCAAATGTTCAGGATAAGTACGGGCGAAATTATGGGTACCGCTGAAGTCCTCCTTGGCACACATATATAAATAGGTGTGGTGAACATGGTCGAGTACGGCATCAATACCTGCGATAGTTGGGATGCGGATCGGACCTGGGGGTAGTCCAATGTTCCGATAGGTGTTATACGGACTGTTCACCGATAGCATATTGTTATAAATGCGTTTCAGGGAAAAGTCTTTCAGGGCAAATTTGATGGTGGGGTCAGCCTGCAGCGGCATGTCAGCATTCAGTCGATTGATATACATGCCTGCCACCATGGGCTTCTCCGCATCGTTGGCTGTCTCCTCGTCCACAATGCTGGCAAGGGTGATAACCTGTTCGGGAGAGAAATGCATCGCTTCTGCCTTATCAAGACGTTCGTCATTCCAGAACTTCTCACTCTCTTTCTTCATCCTCTCCAGGAACTTCTCTTGGGAGATGTTCCAGTACATGTCGTAGGTGTTGGGAATGAACATACATGCCACCGTGGTGGTGTCGTAGCCCAGTTTCTTGCACACCTGCTCATTTGTAAGTGCCTGATAGAGGGCAGCACTATCGAGCATCAGCTTCGATCCTACTGCTCCTGCCAGGCGATCGAGTGTCCGCACCGAGGGGATGGTCAGGTTCAGGGGTGTCTGTAGTCCGTTCTTGATACGGCGGAATACAGTGAAAGCTCCATCACCGGGTTCGATGGCATAGCGCCCTGTTCTGATATGTTCATCATACGAACTATGTCTCACCAGCGTAGAGAAGCCTGTCATGCCGGCATCGGTAGCGAATGGTTTCACCTTGGCAAAGACACTGTCAACGTTGTCATCATCATCGATATAGAGATAGACTGTCTTTTCCTGAGCATTGATGTTGGAGAAAAAGAAATAATAGGTGATACCTAAGATCACCAGCAGGCAGACTGCTGCCGGAATGCCATATTTACGGGTAATAATGGATTTCATACCTTGTCCTCTTTTTATATGATGACGCAAAGGTAGTAATTTTTCTTCACTTAGGATACAATTTGACGAATTTTGTTTTATGAAAAGTAAACGTTGTTTCCATTTGCATTTCCCTCGTTTTTTCGTAACTTTGCGATTAAAATCGCGAAGTTACTCCATCTCGGCATAAAAAAACAAATAAATTTGTTTCTTTCTACACTCGATTTTTCGTAACTTTGCAATATGAAATTGAAATTTAGTATCCATTATCATACGGAGTGGGGACAGATGATGCATGTGCTCATTCGCTATACCACTCACGACGGACGTGAGCATCAGAAAGATTTGGAGATGCAGACGCAGGACGGCGAGTGCTGGACGTTGGAAACCACGTTGATGGCCTCGCGACAGCGTGTTGTCTCTTCGTTCATCTACAACTATCAGCTGGAAGACCAGGAGGGTCATGTGCTTCGGAAAGAGTGGGGACGCCTGCCACGACGGTATGGTGCCGATGCTACAAAGACCTTTGTTTTTCCTGACGAATGGCGCGACATGCCCCTTCATTCACATCTCTATACCAAGGTATTCCAGTACCAGATTCCTTCAGGTGATGTTGAAATAGTTCCTGAATCATTCTCGAAAGGAACAGATCCTCTACATCTTCCGTTGTTTCGCAAGACCATCATTTTCCGGGTGTCTGCTCCCCAGCTGAGGAAAGGGGAGTTTGTGGCACTCATCGGTAACCATCCAGCCCTTGGCAGTTGGAATCCCACACGTTATCATCGCATGGAGAACCATGGTGAATACGAATGGCGGCTAAGCGTCAATGTGGATGGCATGCAGCTCCCCCTGGAGTATAAATATGTGGTGGTTGACGAAAAGACCAATCGTCTGCGTGCCTGGGAAGAAGGTGACAACCGGACAACATCCGACAATGAAGTTAACGACGGGGAGGTGCTTGTGCTGGATGGTGGCTCCTTGCATCTGAAGGAGGATACATGGAAGGCAGCCGGTGTGGTGGTACCTGTTTTCTCACTGCGCTCTGAACATTCATATGGTGTGGGTGACTTCGGTGACTTACTGCGCCTCATCGACTGGGCTGCCCTTACTGGGATGAGGATGATTCAGCTGTTACCCGTGAACGATACGACGACCACCCATTCGTGGACAGACAGTCATCCGTACAATGCTGTGAGCTGCTTTGCGCTCCATCCCCATTACCTGGATTTGGAACAGTTGGGCGATTTGCCCGATGAGGAGCGTATGAAATCCTTTGTCCGTCAGCGACGGGAGCTGAACACTCATAAAGACAGTGACTATCTGGCCGTTGACCGTGTCAAGGAGGACTATATCGATGCCGCCTTCGAGGCTTTTGGTGAGGATACTTTCCGCAGTGATGACTACCGTCGGTTCGAGGAGAACAACCGGGAGTGGTTGTTCCCGTATGCTGTGTTCTGTGTACTGCGTGACAGTTATCATACGGCACGCTTTACCGATTGGCCCCAGTTGGCTTCTTACGACGAGACGACGGTGATGGAACTCTGCAAGGAGGCCTCACCCTATTATCTTCAGATACGAAGGATCTGCTATGTGCAATATCATCTCCATCGGCAACTGAGACGTGCTTCCGACTATGCTCACCATCATGGTGTGTCATTGAAAGGCGACCTGCCCATCGGTGTCTATCGTGACAGTGTGGAGACATGGCGGTACCCCGAGTTCTTCCATTTCGATGAACAGATGGGAACACCCCCTGATCTCTATACCCCTAACGGTCAGAACTGGGGATTCCCCACCTACCGATGGGAAGAGAATGGTATCTACGACTGGTGGAGACGTCGGTTCCGCTGGATGGAACAGTACTTCGACGCCTTCCGTATTGACCATGTTGTGGGCTTCTTCCGTTCCTGGGCTATACCCGAGGAAGCTATCTTCGGTACTTTGGGACATTTCTCCCCATCGTTGCCCTTGACGGAAGTGGAGATTGGCGCCACCGGTCTGGTATTCAGAAAAGATATGTTCACCCAACCTTTCATCAATGACAAAGTGGTGGAGAAAATCTTCGGCATCCATGCCCAGTATGTGCGTGACCACTGTCTGGAGCGAAAGCCCTATGGGCTCTACAGGCTAAAGCCAGCGTACAGCTCACAGAAAAAGATACGTGAGCAGTTCCATGAGCGGCATGATGAGAATTCGTTGTGGATACGTGACGGACTGTATCGTCTGACCATGAATGTGCTGTTCTTGGAAGATATCCACCAGAAAGGAATGTACCATCCACGATACGGTGTGTACAACGAGCCTGTCTATGATGTCCTTGACAAGGAAGAGAAGGAAGCGTTTATGCGCCTGTACAACAGTTACTATTATGAGCGGCATCAGGACTTCTGGGCATGGCAGGCCACGCGCAAGTTGTCGGCGATCCTTCGGGATACGAAGATGCTGGCATGTGCCGAAGATCTGGGAATGCTGCCGTCGTGTGTACAACAGGTGCTCGACGGTCTGCGCATCCTGACCTTGGAGGTGCAGGGTATGCCTAAGCAATATGGGTATGAGTTTGCACATCTGGATGCCTATCCCTACAGGAGTGTGGCTACCATCACCACTCATGACATGTCACCCATGCGTCTGTGGTGGGCGGAGAATGCAGGAAAGGCTCAGCGCTACTACACCACGATGCTACAGAAGGAGGGACGGGCACCGCAGCAGATGCCTGCCACCATTGCCGAGGAGATCATTGCGCGACACCTCTACTGTCCTTCCATGCTCTGTATGCTGAGTCTGCAAGACTGGCTGGCTATGGATAGTACGCTCCGTTCTGACCGGATTCGTGAGGAACGCGTGAACTGTCCTTATGACAGCTATCATCAATGGAAGTATCGGATGCACCTGACGATAGAAGAGCTGTTACGTGCCAAACAGCTGAATATGAAAATCAAAACCATGATAACAAGGAGTAAACGATGAGCTATCATACCTATATCTTTGACCTTGATGGTACCTTGCTGAACACATTGGACGATCTGGCGACGAGTGTGAACTATGCGTTGCGCACTACAGGAATGCCAGAACGTAGTGTCGAGGAAGTAAGGCAGTTTGTGGGTAACGGAGTGAGACTGCTCATGGAACGTGCCGTTCCCGATGGAGTAGGGAACCCACGATTCGATGAGGCTTATGCCCTGTTCCGACAGCATTATCTGGTACATAGTATGGACACAACAGCACCGTATCCTGGTGTGATGGACATGCTGCACCAGCTAAAGGAACAGGAGAAGAAGGTGGCTGTGGTGAGTAATAAGTTTTATAAGGCAACGGAAGAACTGTGCCGTCATTTCTTCGGTGACCTGGTACCTGTGGCCATCGGTGAACGGGAGAACATCCGAAAGAAGCCTGCACCTGATACGGTGATCGAGGCTTTGCGACAGTTAAAAGCTACTGCCGACACAGCTGTCTATGTTGGTGACAGTGATGTGGATATCGAGACAGCACACAACAGCGGACTGCCTTGTATCAGTGTGCTCTGGGGATTCCGTGACGAACAGTTCCTAAAAACACATGGAGCCACCACCTTGGTTGCAGCTCCATGTGACATTTTGAAGATTTAATGAATCTTTGTGGATGGAGAAGCCCCTATGCCAGCGTATGCGCATCTAAGTAACGCTGCACCTCATCTTTGTAACTTTCGGAGATGGGGATGAAGACATCACCAAAGACGATGCGTGCGCGGTCGACGAGTTTCACCTTGTTCATGTGTACGATGTATGAACGGTGCACACGGAGGAACTGCGGATGGGGCATGAATTCGTCAATCTTCTTCATGTTGATCAGCGACATTACCCCTTTGGGATTACTCTCCAAGTAGATTTTCACATAGTCCTTGAACCCCTCGATGTAGAGGATGTCGTCTAAGCAGATCTGTAACAGTTTGTAGTCGCTTTTCACAAAGATAAACCTGTCGGCACTGAGCAGGTCCTGTTTCTTGGAACTGGTAAAGAAATCCATCGCTTTGTTCACGGCGGCGATGAAATTCTCGTAGCTTACAGGCTTGATCAGGTAATCAAGTGCATTGGCTTTGTATCCTTCAATGGCATAGTTCTTAAAGGCTGTCGTAAAGACAATCTTCGTGGTCTGTGGCAGGATTTTCGCCAACTCCAGTCCGCTCAGCTCAGGCATCTGTATGTCGAGGAACAGCAAATTCACAGGATTGTCACGGAGGTCGCGCATGGCGGTGATGGCACTGTTATAGGTACCCCTCAGATAAAGCATGGGGGTTTTCTTGACATAACTGGCCAGTAGGTCGGCAGCCAGCGGTTCGTCATCAATGATGGCACAATTTAGTATCATAAATGGTTATTTTAGAAATGTAAGTGTTATTATCACGTAGAATGCCTTTTTCCCACTCGTACTTCCCCTTATACAGGATATCCAGTCGGCGCTGCACCTGATCAAGTCCGATGCCATGACCGCTGCTGTCATCTTTTGTCTTGGGGAAATTACTGTTCGTACTTTCAAAACAAATCTGATTGTCGTCAGCATGGAGATAAATACTGATGGAACAAGGCTCAGAGAGACTAACCCCGTGTTTGAATGCATTCTCCACCAACGAGATGAAGATGAGGGGTGCGATTCTAATACGGCATGGATCAGGAATGTCGTACCGTACATCAATTTGTACTGTCTGCGGCAATCGTAGCCGCATCAAGTTGATATAGTTGTCAATGAATTGAATCTCATCCTGTAGGTTGATATCAGCCTGTTCATTGCCGTAAAGCATCTGGCGCATCAGTTCGCTCAATGAGATGACGGCTTTCTGTGCTTTCGTCTGGTCGAAGGCAATCAGTGCATAGATATTGTTCAGTGTATTAAGCAGGAAATGGGGGTTGAGCTGCGATTGGAGATTCTTCAGTTCCAGTTCCTTCCGCTGTATTTCACTTTCCTTTTGCTTCTCTTCTATGTGATACCAATGAAGGGACTGCTGTATCAAGGTGGCGAGTACAACGGGTACGGTAAGCAACAGCATCTTCCTGGCCACAAAGAAGGTAATCACCTTGAACAGTGGTATTTCCGATGTGTTGATGGCATGTAGCTGCACCCAAGCGTAGCGGGTGAGCAATGCAAAGACTATCACCAGGATGGTATTTACCAGAAAGAATTGTTTGTATTTTTTCTTTAAAGCCAGCTTAGGAACAATCCACAGATAGTTGATATAGAACACGATGCACATATTGATGGGCAACGCCAGGTTTAAGAGGATGTGGTAGGGATCGTGTTGGTCTGCGGGAATAAGTATCACGGCGGGCATGAAAACCAATACCCAGCAAATGAAATGAACGAAATAAAAGAGTTTCTGATTCAAATTCATATCCTTTGTCCGCTAATTCTTTCGAATTGACACATTTCAACGATACAAAGGTAAAAAATCTTGATGAAATAATAAAACAAAATAGACATTCGTATATATTTTGTAGATACAAACATCTATTTTGTCTATAAAATTTTTTTAATTATGCATGATTTGCATTTTCGTAGCTTCGATAAAAGGGCAGCGAGCTTATGATAAGTTATTGACTGAACGATTGAAGTCGGGCGATATATTTCCCTAAGATGTCAAATTCCAGATTGACTTTCGTACCTACTTGAATGTCACAGAAATTGGTATGCTCAAACGTGTAGGGGATGATGGCCACTTGGAAAGTGTCTTCTGTGGGATTGCATACCGTGAGCGAGACACCGTTTACAGTAACACTCCCTTTGTCAACGGTGAAATACCCCCGTTGTGCCATCTGCTGATCGAAGGGATACTGGAAAGTGAAATAGGTACTGCCGTCGGCATCCGTCATGTCGATGCAGGTAGCGGTCATATCTACATGACCTTGAACGATGTGACCGTCAAGTCGGCCATTCATCATCATCGACCGTTCCACGTTCACCTTGTCTCCTACCTGAAGGAGTCCGAGGTTTGAGCGCTCCAGCGTCTCTTTCATGGCGGTCACCGTGTAGGTGCCGTCTTTTATTTCCACAACAGTCAGGCAGACACCGTTATGTGCCACGCTCTGATCGATGGTCAGTTCCTCGACGAAGGAGCATGTCAGGGTGAAATCGATATTCTCTTTGTCGTGCCTGATAGCCACGACCTTTGCAAATTCCTCAATAATTCCAGAAAACATGGTAAAAAGTAATTGTCAATTATCAAATATTAATTTTCAATTAAAAAGGGGCCGTATCGATGATGTGATGAAACTCCGAGTAGAAATGATTTGAGCGCTCTCCGCCTTTGTAATCCACCGGCTTTACAGCTTAGCCGTTTTCACGGTTTATGTGGCCCGCCATTAGCAAGAGAAGCCTTCTCGGTTTTCGATGTTATTTGATGAGTATCCCGATCGAACCGATACGGCCTGTATTCCATTGCAAAGATACAAAATATTTTTTAAGTTCCAAACTTTTTTGATATAAACGTGGAATTTTCTTGATAAATGCTAATAAATTTGCGTGGTTTTAATCTTTTTATTACTTTTGTCGTCGTATTCGTAAATACTCATCAAATTGTTGGATATGGAGTTACCTGATTTTATGCAATATTCAAACAGATTCTCTAAGACGGAATTTGTAGAAAAAATATCTCGCATTGCCAAAAGGGCGGGTGCGAAACTTGTCTATGCGGCCCTCATCCTGTATTACACGTTGCAGAGTAATAAGGTGTCGGTAAAGGACAAGGCTATTATCATCGGTGCTTTGGGCTATCTGATCAGTCCTCTTGATGTGGTACCCGATGCCATTCCTATTGTGGGCTTGGGTGATGACCTGGCTGTCTTAGTCTATGTTCTCCAGAAGGTTTGGGGTGATGTCAATGATGACGTCAAAGCGAAAGCCCGTGAGCGTCTCTCCAAGTGGTTCGACGAGGATGAGATCATGGAGATCGATGGGCTCTTTGAGAGTGAGACTTAAATAATCATTCTTCCCACTTGATACACCACTGCCGATACCACCCATGCCAGCACGGTGGTGTAACAGGCAGCGAACAGAGCCCACTTCCAGGAGCCTGTCTCTCCCTTGATGGCCGCTATCGTGGCGATGCAAGGGAAGTAGATCAAGACAAATAGTAAGTAAGCAAAGGCGATGAGGGGAGTAATACCGTCAGCTTCCATCTTCTGTCGAAGATTGGCATAGCGTTCACTCTGATCACCGATGCTATTGTCGGCTACCTCTTCGTCATCAGCATACAGCACACCCATGGTTGATGCCACAATCTCCTTGGCACCTACACCGGCAATCAGACTCACATCCAACTTCCAGTCAAAGCCTTGAGGACGGAACACCGGTTCGATCACTTTACCGATCCTACCGATATAGCTCTGTTCCTGCTGTTCCTGTCGGGGCAGGCTCTCATCATGGGGGAAGTATCCCAAGGCCCATACAATGATACTGGCTACGAGGATGATTCCTCCCATTTTTTTCAGGTATTGCTTGCCTTTCTCCCAGGTGTGGCGGATGATCGCCTTGGTTGTGGGGAAACGATAGGGTGGGAGTTCCATCACAAAGGGAGTGTCCTCGCCTTTCACCACCCATTTGCTGAAGATCCGGCTCATGACAACAGCCAAGAGTATGCCGACTACATAAAGTAAAATCATGATGGCACTTTGGTATTTCACCGCGAAGAACGTTCCCACGATCATAATATAAATAGGTAGTCGGGCTGAGCAGCTCATTAGCGGAAGTACCAGCATGGTGATCAGTCGGCTGCGATGACTCTCGATGGTTCGGGTGGCCATCACGGCAGGTACATTACATCCGAATCCCATAATGAGCGGGATAAATGATTTGCCGTGAACACCCATCTTATGCATCAGTTTATCCATGATAAAGGCTGCACGAGCCATATAACCGGAATCCTCCATGAACGAGATAAAGGTATAGAGGATCAGGATTTGTGGCAGGAAGATAATGACGGCACCTACACCGGCGATGGCACCATCCACAATCATTGCCTTGACGGGACCGTCGGGCAGTAAGCCGTTGAGCCAGTCGGAGAGGACACCCACACCTGCATCGATCCAGTCCATAGGGTATTGTCCCACGGTGAAGGTCACCTCGAACATCAGATACAGGAAGAAGAAGAACAGGGGGAATCCCAGCCACTTATGGGTGATGATGGCATCTAAGGCATGGGTCATCTGATAGGTGTCTTTCCGGGTTCCTTCCTGATAACCCACCTCTTCGAGGGCACCATGGATGAATCCGTACTTGGCGTTCATGATGGCAGTCTCACTGTCTTCTTTTGTCTCAGCCTTGATCAGTGCTGCTGCGCTATCACGCACTTTCATAATCTCCTGATGCTGAGGCATGCCTTCCATCACGCGTTCTATATCTTTGTCACCCTCTAACAGCTTGATGGCCAGATAACGGGTGGAGAACTGCTGTCGGAGATTCTCATCTTTCTTCAGGATCTTCTGTATTTCCGTGATTCCCTGTTCGATATAGGTTCCGTGGTTGATATGCAGGTGGCGCACCTTGTGTTGCTTGAACTTCCCTTCATACACCTGTATGATGGTCTGGAAAAGCTGGTCAACACCGCGCCCGCTCTTAAACACCGTGGGCACCATCGGGAATCCCACCAGTTCACCCAGTTTGTTGGTATCTAACCGGTCTCCTCGCGACTCCAGTTCGTCGAACATGTTCAGTGCCCCCACAATCTGGAGGTTCATATCGATGAGCTGTGTGGTGAGGTAGAGGTTACGCTCCAGGTTACTGGAGTCAATCACGTTGATGATGATATCAGGAGTTTTCTCCACTATCTGCTTACGTACATACAACTCCTCCGGACTATAGGCGCTCAGTGAGTAGGTGCCGGGAAGGTCAACAAGGTTGAAGCGATATCCTTTATATTCGGCCACTCCTTCTTTCGCATCCACCGTCACACCACTGTAGTTACCTACCCGCTCGTGTGCTCCTGAGGCGAAGTTGAAAAGAGACGTCTTACCGCAGTTGGGGTTTCCAACCAATGCGATGTTGATTGTACGTCGGCGTTTCAGGGCAGCGGAATGCCATTTCTTCTCAAGGTCATCCGTCTCATCCTTCACCTCCAGACTCTCCTTATGGTCAGGATGCTCCTCTAAGAATTCTTTCTCGGATACCACCTCAATCTTCTGGGCTTCGCTGTGTCGTAAAGATACCTCGTAGCCCATGATTTTATATTTCACGGGGTCCTGAAGAGGAGCGTTCAGTAGTACCTCCACCTTCTTCCCGCGGATGAATCCCATCTCTATGATGCGCTTGCGGAAACCTCCATGTCCCGCAACCTTTACGATTACTCCTTTCTCTCCAGTATTCAGCTCTGATAATTTCATCGTCTTTTAAATTTTCTGCAAAGTTACACAATTTTTCGATGCAACCGAGTTGCAGAGCAGACGGATGTGATGAAAATACCTACAAATGATGAGTGGGGGAGAGGGGGCGTTTGGGAGGCTGACAATAAATAGGTATGTCAGACAATGAAAAAGGCAACCTCGAAAGGTTGCCTTTGTACGCCTGCAGGGGGTCGAACCCTGGACACCCTGATTAAGAGTCAGGTGCTCTACCAACTGAGCTACAAGCGCATCTTTTTGTTGGTGCAATCGGCATGTTTCCGAATTGCGAGTGCAAAGGTACTGCCTTTTTTTGAAACCACCAAATATTTTCTGAACTTTTTTTCTTTACCTCCATTTTTTTCCTCGGTATTTGTGTCTCTTCCTGCCAACAGTCTCCATGCAGGAACGAGGAAAAGTCAGAGTTACGAAATAGTACACTTTGTGCAAAGGCCTTGCACACTTTGTGCAGAAGTGTTGCACACTTTGTGCAGAAGCCTTGCACACTTTGCGCAGAAGCCTTGCACAAATTCTACACAGCGCTACCTTGAAACCTTGGTGCCCTCATAGTCATTAACAAGCAACAGCGACAAACGAGATGTTGTCGCTGTTGCCAGTCATTGTTGGTTACATATTGTCTAAGATAAACTGGAGCATGTCCATCTTGGCACCTGCGCCTCCTGCACCACCGCCACTTCCTGGATCGATTTCTGCACTGCCACCCGAGATGGCATTGATGGCCTGTTCCATAATCATTTCCCTAACCTTAATTTCGGGCTGAATATATTTCTTCATAATCGTTCGTTTTATGGATGAGACATTATTTTACCACTTTCTTACCGTTAACGATATAGATGCCATGCTGTGTGGGATTGCTCACGCGCACACCATTCACGTTGTACATCACGTTGTCAATCGTTTTTGCTTCTACTTCGTTGATGCCCGTCACCACTGTATCCAAGATGATGCCCATTCCCTTGGCTGATGCTGTCGTTGCCTCAGCGGGATCCAGGTCAACATAGCACTTGCCGGGAGGTAACATACCACCAGTACATTTGATGAACAAACCGTTGGATGGATTGAGGATGAAGGTAACATTGGCTTTCTCATCTTTATCCATGTCCTTGAATTTCAGGGCATATCCCTTCAGCTTATTCGTCTCTTCCAGTTCAGAGGCAGTATTGGCTATTGGCAGCTCATAGTCGCCGGCTTCACCTTCGAACAGCAGTCCTGTCTCTGCGGGAACAGGAGATGTGAGTTCCGTCACTTTCAGAGCCGTCTTGGCATCGTTGTAGCCTGTAATGATATAAGCCTTCAGACCAGTAGGAAGGTTGGCAAGATCAAGATTCTTGTCGGTAATCAACGTTGCCAGACCGCAGGAAGGAATAGACAGTGATACGGTCGGTTCTTCCTCGGTGTAGAGTCGAATGCCCACGGGATAGACAGAGCCTGATCCATTTCCTGCTAATTTGATTTCTGTTCCATTCGGGTCACAATCCATGATGCCGGAAGATTCCACTCCTGTAGCTCCATGGTTGATCGTGGTGGAAGTACCATTCACGGAGATGTCATAAGAACGTCCTGCATTGGAATTCTGGACATAAACCTCGAACTTTTTAGCACCCTTGAATTTTAAAGTGATGTTACGGGCTGCCTTGCTTAAATTGACAAAGTCACCCGAGAAAGCTCCGTATGTCTTTTGTCCAGACCATCCATCAGTAATATAACTAATCCAATCCGCAGCATCCATCGAGGCCTTGTCTAACGGCTGTTCTGTCTTGCTTGTTACCAAGAACGCATCAGCCCACGGGTCGTAGTCAGAAGGAATCACCGAGATGGAATAGAGCAGGTAGCCGTTATTTGTCTCTTTGATAGAGGCAGTGGAGGCCGTAGCATAATACTTGCTGGTGATGATAGCCTTGTTGGTGGATGTCTCGTTTTTGCTATCGGCAGTTAATCCAGTAAGCTCTCCGGCTATATCTTCTTCAGCATCGCTTTTGCCGCTATACTCCACCTCTACGATATCACCTACGTTCAAGCCTGTAATGGTGATGGTCGTATTCTTGACGTTACCCTGCAAATACTTCTTTAAGAATACGTTGGTAAAGACATCTTTTCCCTTAGTGGCGTCAGAGTTGCTGTAAGTGAAAGTAATGGGATAGTCCTTTACCTGCAAGGTCATTTCTGTCGGGATAACAGTTTCACCATCGGCGGCTAATGTGGCAGCAGGTGCCGTGATCTTGTTGCCGGCATACGATCCGTTCGTTATTGTCAGATCGGATTCTGACATCGCACTCATGTCAAACGAATATTTCGTTTGAGCATTTGCTCCCACGCAAAGGGCGAGAGCCAGTAATAAAAAGATTTTTCTCATGGTCAGTACATTTTAATGATTGATATGTTTTTAGTCCTTTGAAAAAAGTTCTTAATCAGAGAGGAGTTCCCAAAAGAACAGTTTGCCCATGGCATCCTTCATGGCATCCTCGTCAATCAGTTCACCAGAACCTGTGTCGCCCAAAATGTTGATCTTAGCACTGGCTGCCTGCATCACACACTGCATTGTAATCTCCTTAACCTTAGCCATTGGCTGTATATATTGCTTTTTCATCTTTATTCTTTTTGATGGTTTTGTAATGGATTTATTTGACTATATATTTCTTTCCGTTCAGGATGTAAATGCCTTTCTGCGTAGGAGAAGTCATGCGAACACCGTTCAGGTTATACAGCACGTTGTCATTGCCAGCTGCTTTCACCTCGTTGATGCCTGTCACTACACCGCTGTTACCGTTAAAGGCATCGAAACCGAAGAATGACTTGGCGGGTGAGGAAGATGATGCTACTTGCAGATATGCCTTTCCTGCTGCCACCTTCTTACCATTGGCTTTGTAGAAACCGATGCCGCTGGTACCGTCATTCAGGATGTAGTTGGTATAAGCTCCATCATCAGATAATGTGGCCAGGGATGCTATGTCCGTCAGTGTTCCAATGAAAGCATTGTCGGAATCGGCTGCGCTCTTGTTTCCCACAGGAATATTCTCGGTTGCACCCCCTTCGGCATAAAGCAGTACGCCTTCGCCAGCAGCTACCTGATTCACTCTTGTGAAAGAGATGTTGTTACCGCTCACCGATGCCTTGTAGGCTTTAATGGTTGTGGATGAAAAGTCAAGTGCCACAGAAGGAGTATAAGTTGCAAAGCCTGCGATGCTTACAGTTACTTCGTAAGAAGGAATATCGTTTGTGATTTCTATAGACAGGATGTTCATACCACCGTTTATGGTTTTCAAATCTACCTCACCATCAGCTGTCACCTTGCCAATGCTTGTAACGACATTTGCTGTGCCTGATTCGGCAAACCCACAAATAGCCTCTACATTGGTTGCCGATATGTATCTGTTTGTAGCAGTTGAACTACCAGACTTGGCAATGACGGTAATATACTGCCCAGTTTTCAGATTTGGAATAAATATGGGTAAATCTTTACCATTTAACTGGAGCTGTCCTGTTCCTTTGTTGATACGAATCTTCTCTGAACCAGCATTAAACTTTAAACCCTCAGTTGCCGCAAGAGCCTGATGGTTAGCGATAATAATTCCATTAATAGTTTTGTTATTATAGTATCGATTATTGTCACTATCAAAAGTCCAGCCATCGGTATCTGAACTAAGGTTTGTCCAGTCTGTCTCACTGATATTGGCGAAGTCCCACTTCTTGCCACTTGAGAGATTGGGCATCACTACATAAGTGGCAGATACTGTTGAACTTTGCTTCTTGCCATTATCAGTCCAAGCGCTAACTTCTGCGTAGGAATCGATAGTGATAGGTGAACTGTACGTCTTCTCGCTACCACCGTTTATTGTGTACTTAATGGTAGCATCAGATTCTGTAGCCATAGTAACAGTGATCGAACCAACCTTTTCCGTACTCTCAGTGATAGTCGGAGGGAGTAAAGAGCCTGTAGGTAGTGAATATTCAATATCTATACCTCCGAAATAAGGTATTTTGCCATCAGTATCAGCAAAACTGATAGTAATATTATTAGTTGTGGTAATGGCTACGGTGCCTTCAAAGACAGTGGCATTAGTGAGACCACCTGTTCCTGTTCCAGCTTTTTTGCACATTGTCGTTGAAGAACCTAGGGCAGTTGTGCCAATTTTCACCGACAGTGAAGAAGAACCTGTTCCACCAAGATAGTTATAAACTATGATTTTCGTTACTGTTCCTTCTAAACCAAGACCGGAAATGGTAATGTCTCCGGCATCATTTGCGTTGAATTTCTGGTATTTCTTGGTTCCTAAATCTCCTGCTACTGCATCGGCAGAGCCAACACGTGCGCCAGGAAAAGCAAATACACATCCGTCAGAGAATGTATAAGATTTCTTGTCTGTGCTGTTAGTGGCATCATTAAGCCAGTAGGATCTAGTGAGTGCATTTGCCCCCACGCACAGCAGGGTCAGGGCCAATAATGTAAATAATTTCTTCATACTATTTTGTTTTTAGTTATTAATGATAGGATTCTTATAATTTATTCATTCTTGTAAGCATAATACTTTTAGAGCGTAAACATATCACTTTCCAAAGATAAATGCATCACTCTCTCGGAGTGAAGATGTTATTTACTCCGAGAGAGGATGTCATTTGCTATTCACCAACGGGCACAAGCTTGATGAGCATCACCAGTCCTTCACCACTACCTTTAGTCAGCACATACTGTGTGTTGGCAGTAATGGCGATGGGTTCCAATTCAAAATATGTGCCATCGGAGCTTGTTGTGCCGCTCACTGTAGTTGCTGTTCCGTTAATCTTCACGTTCCTACCATCTTTTGCGGTTCCCATGATGATAATCATGTTATAGTTCTGAGTAGGAGTAAAGGTAATGGAGCCTTCACTGTTGAATTTTACACCTTTTTTATAATAGTTACCATCGTATGTGATTTTTCCATCATAATAACTGCCTGCTACCGTGAACATACTGATGGAAGGAGCACCATCGAACGATGCCAGTATGGTGCCTGTGGGTGTATCACCACCTCCACCAGACTCGCCGCCTTCACCGCCTTCACTACCGGACTCACCGCTGGAAGCATTCTCATCACCGAAGATGCCGATGAGAGTCGTTCTATAATTAGTCACTTTCGACTTTAGCTCTGAGTCGATGGCATCTTTCGTGTCGTCGATAGCATTGTTGAAAGACCATTGCAAATCACCGTGGTTCATACGTCCGGCACCGGTGTCACTTGTCACCACGGCAGGAACATCATCTGCTGCATCAGGAGTGTATTCATACATCAACGATGCATTGGTATCGAAGTTGTTATAGGTATAGTTGCCCACAACCGACTTATAGGTATTGGGAACCTGCTCATCACGACTTTCTGCTACATAGGCATCAAACTCTATTGCATTCTGCTTATGGGAAATGAAAGTGGTGGCAGCTTTTCCAGTAAGGATGTTTCCGTATGCTTTGATCATGCCACCATCATGGTCCTCTGCAAAGCCATCCCTGCCGTCAGTACCCTGTTCTGAAATCAGCATCGGGTTCTTACTGTTACGGAAATAGTTGTTCTCCACGAAGATGTTGGCCCCTGCCACAGCACCCACTCCAATCTTGGAAACACCATCGTAGAAGTTGTTCCATACGTGAACGCTCATCCTACGAACACGCGGATGACGAGAATCGGAATGGTCGAACCAGTTGTGGTGGTAGCATAGCCAGTTTTCACCAGTCTCGCTCTTCATGCCACAGAGGGATGTCTTACCGCTGTCCCAGAAGTGATTATATGAGAAGGTGCAGTAGCGGGAATTATCTTTCACATCCATGGAGCCGTCACCCTTGGCTTGGTCGGCATCACTTCCGGCACTGCCATAGAATATATCATTATGGTGTATCCATGCATGCTGAGAACTTTTCAGCTGTATGGCGTCGTCGTTGAAATTAATAATGCCCAGGTTACGCATCTCCATCTTCGTACCGTTATAGAAGGTCATGCCGAAGCCGTTGAAGGTGGCGTCGTCTCCGATACCTTCAAGAGTAACGTTCATCTCGGATGTATCAGAGTTTCCTTTCAGCTGAAGACCCTTCTCATCACTAATAAGCTGCTCTGCATTCACATCAGATTTCTTGATTTCACCTATGATACGTACTGCAACGGGAGAAGTGTCAAGACCTCTTTTCTGCTTTGCCTCAAGAATCTTTCCTAAGCCTGTGAAGGTCTGTGGCTTACCATCAACGGTAAGTTCGAGTGTAGCCGTATTGAAATTGTTCTTAGTGATATACAGAACCTTTGCACCTGATTTCAGCGTACCATCGTCGTTGTATGCTCCGATACCGCTTACTCCTTTGTGTGCAAAGCCTGCACGGTCGTAGTTCTTCACGGGGATGTCTGTAGCCTTATTGGCATTGGCGGTCATCTCCTCATCACTTTCATTGACAGGTACCACCTTGATAGCATAGTCGGAAGCGGCTTTTAGTCCCACCACGTCGGCTCGACCATAAGTGCCGTAGTTGCGTACCAACTGCTGGTCGATCTTGGTATAGTCGCTGTACTGTCCGCCTTTGATATAGACATTATACGACTTGGCTCCTTCGAACAGGTCGAACTTCACGTATGCTGACTCCAGCCATCCCTTTGCCTCGGTGATCTTCACCACATTGTCAGTATTGGTGACCTCACCAGATTGACCGTTCTCAGCCTTACGGAAAGAGATGTCTGCCACGTTGCCGCTGAAGGTGTAGCTGCCGCCGTCGTTGCTCCGGTTAATGGTGACATCGGAGTCGTCGATGGTGATATTGGATAGTGAGTTGGTGTTATAGAATCTTTTGTTACCACTTTTCAGTGTGAGAATGGCTTGGTTGGTGTTGAGGTTCGATGTGGTGGAATAGTCCTCTTCTGTGGTGACATCATCGCCTCCACCCTGTGAGGAAGGATTACTTACGGTGATGGAATACAGTTCTATTGCACCCACCTTAGTGGTGAAGGTCACATCGCCGTCAGCAGTTACTGTAGCAGTGTTGGTAATCTCTTTGTATTCTGATGATCCTGTGAATCCTGCTGTAGCATCAAGGTTCGTGGTAGCTTCAATATAGCGGGTAAGGCTTTCTTTGTTTCCCACTCTCGTTACGATATCCACAATCTGTCCTGCCTTCAGGTTGGGAATGGTTACGGCTACATCACTGCCATTGAGGGCAATGCGCTTATTACCACGATCAATGCGGATACGATCCTCCTTGGAACAGGTAAACAAGAGCCCTTTGGCGTAGTCCAATTCTGTTCCATTAGCTGTGAGTGCCTGATTATTAAGTGCCTTGGCATTCCAAAATCGGTCTTTGCTCGTATCGGAATCCTTAATCCAGTTCTCCGTGTCTGCTGCTATTGCATTATAATCATTATCGCTGATGGTTCTAAAGCTCCAAGAGCTTTGTGCGTAGGCTCCTGCTACTGCAAGGAGTGCGATGATGCTGAGTATAATCTTCTTCATTCTAATTCCTCCCTTCTTTTAACGTTTCACGAATTTTACCACCTGCTTGTCAATGCGGAGAAGATAGACACCGGTTTTCAGATGACTGATGTCAACCTGCTGAGAACTACTGGTTGCGACTGTTTGCAAACAACGTACGCCAGCAGCATTGTAGATGGCGATGGGTGTCTTGTCGGAGATGTTCCCAACAATAAACTTGTCGCCCACGACCCTGCCGTAGGAGAATACTTCCAGAGCACTGGTGGCGGTGTCGTTCGTTTGAGAGAAGGTGATGGAAACTTGACTCATTTCCTGTGTCACATGAGTGCCGTCGCTGAAAGTCAGCACCACATTGTCACCACTGAATGAAATCTGACACACGGTTTTGTCAACGGCTTCCCCATTGATGGTGACTGTTTGAACGTTGCCAGCCCAAGAGTTAATACTTGTAAATAGAACCAGCAACAAACTGATCAAAATCTTTTTGTACATTAGTTATAAAGTAGTATTGTTTGATTTGTTTGCAAAATTAAAAAATCCTTGACAAATGCCAAGGATTTTGATATGATATTATTTGATAATGTACGGAAACGTTTGCGGAAGTGTTGATATAACACTTTTAAAATGAATACGTTATCTTGTTGCCCTGAAACTCTCCATGTTATCGTAGCGTCGTGCCATGAAACGCTGGTAGATATTGCGCATCCATATGTTGCGGAGGGCGATGACGATGAGGCCAAGCACCAGCATGGTGACATAGGTGGCCGTCTCGTTCAAGAACAGCTGCAGCACACTGATGATTAGTACCGGCGCAAACATGGCTGCCATTTCCGCCCCGAAGGCGAACCAGTTGGTTTCCACGCTGCCTCTGCTTACCAGCTTGCTGTTCAGGGGAATCGTCTGCTTGTTCCACACAGCCATTTGCATCAATACACTGAACACAGGACCTGCGGCGAAGGCCATCATCGACACCAGCATCAGGATGGTGTATTTACCCATGAACACCGTGGGTAGCATGATGAGGAAGGGCAGGAGCAGTAAGGCGCAATAGAAATAATACTTGGCATGGAGCAGCTGTAGGATATTCTCCTTGTGGATCATGAGTCCGTCGATGTAGTTTCCCTCTGCTCCCATGATCTTCACTAATAGCATACCTCCGTTGATGATGAATACATACACCATGAAGAATTTTGACGAGAAGGAATCGTCGTATATATCTGTATAGGAGATGAGGATACTCAGGAAGATGGTGAAGATGGTGCTATAGATAAAAGAGTTGCGCATGTTCTTGTTGCGCATGATGCTCTTCACTTCTAGTTTCAGGTATTCACCTGTCTCCCCAAAGCGTTCCAGCTGCCGGAATTCACTTACACGTTTCAGCTGCGTATTGCGATTGCCCGTCGTTTCCGAATAGGTGAAATGATATTGCACACTTCTGTTAATCATGAAGAACAGGACAAGGACGGCAAGTACTCCCAGGAAATACAGGATGTTCCATGATGACAATCCTTCGCCGATGGCGGCAAAGGTATCGAACATCGCATCGAAATCCTTAATGATCCAGGGGAGGAACATGGCACCATAAATGATGATGGGGGCTATCCACCAGAAAATCTTCTGTGTGATCATCGTTCGCCAGAGCATGTAATTCTGACTGTTGATGATCACCATCAGCTGGAAGCCCACCACGAAGCCCAAAGCAGTCCAGAAGCCACTGCTAAAGAGAATCGACATGAATGCATAGGGTACCGTGATAAGCAGCCATATCAGGTTGTTGGGAGTCACGATGCTCGACAGGATGAAGCTCTCCACACAGGCATGCTTGGGGATAGGCAGCAGGAGGTAGGGCTTGATTAGCTGGGCCGGTGTCTGCTGTCCCAAGAACCGAAAAAGGAAATCAGCCACTAAGAAGAAGGGGAGGAGTCCGAACAGGAATTCGCATGCTGTGAACGACCGGGAGTCGTTGGCAATCATGGAGAACATCACGGAGATGAATACCATGTAGAGCATCATGAAGCCCGACATCAGGTAGATCACAGCCTTGGCAGTCTTGTTCTGCTCATATACCGGACTTCTCTTTTCGCTCAGTTTAATGTGACGTCGTAACTCTCTGAATAGTTGAAAACGGTTCATTCTTTTCTTTCTTTTGTATCCGAAACAATCATCTTAAATCAATCACCTCGGCATTGGGATAGTCTTTTGAATTGAAGGTGAATACTTTGTCACTCAGCTTCTTTGCCTGGAAGTTCGAGATGTTGATCACCGTCCACCCTTTGGCCGTACGCATCTTCACCTGTGTGGGCTTGTAGCTCTTGTTGATGGTGACGTACATCTCCTTGATGGAACGTTGCTGGTTCTGTGCGGTGAGATGCACCTGGTATTGTCCGCTCACGGTCTTGCTACTCAGGTCATAGCCATTCTTGTAGATGTTGATGAACTGATAGGGATTCATCGACTGCTGCTGAGCTTCCGTCGGAGTACTGATATTCACCTCCTCGGCTTTCTTGTTATAGGTCCATTGTGTCTTGCCGTTGTACCAAACGGTGGCGGCATCGGTATGGGCACAGAATTTATTCCCTTTAATATAGATGGTACCTGAGGCGTTTCCGTATTTCCCCGACATGGTGAACCGTGCCTGAGCACCACCTTTGTTTCCTACTACAGTGGCCGTCTTGTCGAGAATCTGACGAGCCTGTGTTGTTGTCTGTGCGTTCAAGCCCATGGCAAGAACGACCATCAACGATATCAAAACAATCTTCTTCATAATCATTGTATCTAATGGGTTTGCCTGAATTAGACAGCTTTCTCCCATCGTGGTTTATTTCATTTTCATCTTCTTAACGAAGCAAAGAGATTTTCCAGCTGTGTCATATCAGTTATTAACACTTCACGTGGCTTACTACCCATGGCCTCGCCCACGATACCTGCTTCCTGCAACTGATCCATCAAGCGACCTGCACGGTTGTAACCGATGGAGAAACGGCGCTGAACCATACTGGTAGAGCCTTGCTGGGTAAGTACGATATGACGGGCTGCCTCTTCGAACAGCGGGTCGAGACTATGCACATCCACCTTGCTGTCGCCTCCACCTGCGCCTCCTTCATCCGTTGAGGGCTCTGGCAGTTCCAGTGGCTCCAACGGACCGGGTTGTGCTTCCACATACTGGTTGATACGTTCCACTTCGGGTGTATCCACAAAGGCACACTGTACACGGATGGGTTCGCCACCATTCTTGTAGAGCATATCACCTCGTCCGATTAGTTGGTTGGATCCTGTCTGATCAAGAATCGTCATGGAGTCGATACGCTGTGCGGTACGGAAGGCAATACGTCCTGGGAAGTTGGTCTTGATGGTACCGGTAATGATCTTCGCCGTGGGTCGCTGGGTGGCAATCACCATGTGGATACCGACGGCCCGGGCTAATTGGGCAATGCGGGCAATCGGCAGCTCAATCTCCTTACCTGCTGTCATGATCAGGTCACCATACTCATCAATGATCACCACGATATAAGGCATGTAGTCATGACCGTCGGTGAGCTTCAGCTTGTGCTCCACGAACTTCTTGTTATACTCCTTGATGTTTCTCGCACCGGCAATCTTCAGCAGGTCGTAGCGATGGTCCATCAGCTTACACAGGGAGTTCAGGGTCTTGATCACCTTCGTCACATCGGTGATGATGGCCTCCTCGTCATCATTCTCCGTGGGTATCTGTGCCATGAAGTGGTTCACAATGGGGGTGTAGATGCTGAACTCCACCTTCTTCGGGTCGATGAGCACGAACTTGAGCTCATTGGGGTGTTTCTTATAGAGTAGGGAAGTGATGATGGCGTTCAGTCCTACAGACTTACCCTGTCCGGTGGCACCGGCAACCAGCAGATGCGGAATCTTGGCCAAGTCAACCATAAACACATCGTTCGTAATGGTCTTACCCAGTGCGATAGGCAGGTCCATGGTGGTCTCACGGAACCGTTTCGAGTTCAGGATGCTCTCCATCGACACAATCTGTGGCTTGGCGTTCGGTACCTCTATACCAATTGTTCCCTTACCGGGAATCGGGGCGATGATACGGATTCCCAAGGCACGCAGGCTCAGGGCGATATCATCTTCCAGGTTGCGGATCTTTGAGATGCGCACACCCTCGGCAGGTGTAATCTCATAGAGCGTGATGGTGGGACCTACAGTGGCATGGATCGAGCGTATCTGTACGCCGAAGCTGTTGAGCACCTCCACGATACGGTTCATGTTGCTCTGCTGCTCTTCCTTGTCGATGGTAGGCTTGTCGCTGTCATCGTATTTCTTCAGCAGGTCGAGAGTCGGGAACTTATACTTCAGCCACGGTTCACGTGGATTGATAGGCGTGCTCAGGTCAATAGCGGTCGTGACATCCTTGCTATTGGCTTTCTCCTCCACGTCAGCGGCCTTTACATTGATGTCAATACCATCGGTTGACTGTACCTGCTGTGGATTCTTCACTTTCTGGTCTTTGGCATCCACTTCCATGATGATGTCTGGCTCCTTCTCTGAAATCAGGGGTTCCGGTTCTTCTTCCGGCTCAGAATCATTGTATGTCATCACAGGCTCATAGATCTCAGAACCTGTTTCCTCCTTACCCGATGGGTCCTCTTTCTTCTGGTCGTTGGTAATAACGAACTGTACCTTCCTGCGGATATAGCCCACGGGGTTCAGCATCTTCCGGATAACGGTAATCGTCTCGGTAGTCAGATAGGTCAGGAACAGAATGGCAACCAGTCCTAATACCGCCGTGAGTCCTGGTGCCCCGATGATGTTCTCTAAGAACTGACAACAGAACTGTCCGTGATCACCGCCGGGATTGAACACCTGGTCGCCCATGATGGGAGTGAGGAACTTCGCAAAAGTCACTGAGCACCAGAGCATCAGTATCACTAAGCAGAGGAACCACTTTAAGAAGTTGATATTATTGTAGGCATGCATCAGGCGCAGTCCTGCCAATCCCATCAGCACAGGGATCACAAACGAGGAGATACCGAAGCATCGGGAAATGAAGAAATAGGAAATAATGGCTCCGATGGAACCGCAGCTGTTCTGATATTCCTGTCCGGTATTCATCCATTCACCTGGTCTTCTGTCCAGTAGCAGACTCTGGTCAGCCTGTCCTGTAGAGAAGAACGAGATAAACGCAATGATGACATATACAGCCATCAGCAACAGGATAAATCCAAAAATGAAATTAAAGATATCATTTTTGAATATATTGCCTATACCTATTGCCTCGGTGAAATTCTTGGCTGTTTTTGCTTGTTTTTTCTTTGCCATTCTCTCTATTATTGTTTAATAATGTGCAAAAGTAATTGAATTTTGCCACATTTCGCCATAAAATCGCATTTTTTTTCTAATTTTGCACCTTGTTATTGGTTTAGCATGAAAAAATTACTCGTTAATAAGTTCGAAAAGGGGGAGATCAACCAACTGCCTGTAGCAGAGTTCAAGGGAAAAATCATCGTGGTGCTGTCGGCTGACGAGACGGAGAAAGCCGTTGACTACCTGCTTTCACAACCTCTCTTAGGCGTTGATACAGAGACCCGTCCGTCGTTCAAGAAAGGATCAGCTCATGCCGTGTCACTCCTGCAAGTGGCCACCCACGACATCTGTTTCCTGTTCCGCTTGAACTTCACGGGGATGACCCCCGCCCTGATACGTTTCCTGGAAGACACCACTGTGAAGAAGATCGGACTCTCCTGGCATGATGATATCATTTCACTGAAACGGCGTGCCGACTTCGTTCCCGGAACTTTCATCGACCTGCAAGACATGGTGGGCAAGATCGGGGTGGAGGATAAGAGTCTGCAAAAACTCTATGCGAACTTCTTCCATCAGAAGATCATGAAACGACAGCAGCTCAGCAACTGGGAACGTGATGTGCTTGATGATAAGCAAAAGATCTATGCCGCCACGGATGCCTGGGCATGTATCATGCTCTATGAGGAATTGGTACGGTTGGAGGAGACACAGGATTACGAAATAGAAATCATTGATCATGGAATACAAGAAGATATATCTCAAACGCGGGAAGGAAGAGAGTCTTAGGCGTTTCCACCCATGGGTGTTCTCGGGGGCTATCCATCATGCCGACAGGGGTATCGGGGAGGGTGATGTGGTGCGTGTGTTTGACTCAAACGACGAGTTCATCGCCGTGGGGCATTACCAGATCGGTACTATCGCTGTCAGGGTGCTGTCATTTCGTGACGTACCCATCGACGATGACTTCTGGTACAGTCGTCTGAAGGCTGCCTATGATATGCGGGTAAGCATCGGCATCGCAGAGAACCCTCTGAACAACACCTTCCGACTGGTGCATGGCGAGGGTGATCACCTGCCAGGACTGGTCATCGACTGCTATGGCACTACTGCTGTGATGCAGGCACACTCAGTAGGTATCCACGAAAGCCGAAAGACCATTGCCGAGAACCTGGTGAAGGTGATGGGCGGCCGTGTTCAGCATGTCTTCTATAAAAGTGAGACCACGTTACCCTATAAGGCAGACCTCGGACAGGAGAACGGCTTTATCATCGGGGGATCACAAGACAATACCGCGATGGAGAATGGACTGAAATTCCATGTTGACTGGCTGCGTGGTCAGAAAACCGGATTCTTCGTCGATCAGCGTGAGAACCGTTCGCTGTTAGAGCGTTACGCCAAAGACAAACGGGTGCTGAACATGTTCTGTTATACAGGTGGCTTCTCGTTCTATGCCATGCGTGGCGGTGCCCAGCTGGTACATTCCGTGGATAGCAGTGCGAAGGCTATCGAGCTGACCAATGCCAATGTGGCTCTGAACTTCCCTGGCGATACCCGTCATCAGGCTTTCTGCGAGGATGCCTTTAAGTTCTTGGATGCAGCTGATAACACCTATGATCTGATCATTCTGGATCCGCCGGCCTTTGCTAAGCATCGTGGAGCATTGCATAATGCCCTGAAAGGATATATCCGTCTGAATGTCAAGGCATTTCAACGGATCAGGAAAGGGGGTATCCTGTTCACGTTCAGTTGTTCTCAGGTGGTGACGAAGGATCATTTCCGTAATGCCGTATTCACGGCGGCCGCACTTAGTGGCCGGAAGGTACGTATCCTTCATCAATTGCATCAGCCAGCCGATCATCCCATCAATATTTATCATCCTGAAGGGGAGTATTTGAAGGGGTTGGTGGTGTATGTGGAATGACGATATATCGATATATCGATATTTCGATATAACGGTATAACGATATAACGATATTTCGACATAACGGTATTTCGATATAACGACATTTCGATTTAATTAATTGAGAATTCTTCAATGAAGAGACGCGTTGCGGATTATATCAAACAGCAGCACTTGCTGGAACAGGACAAGAGGTATCTCGTGGCCTTGTCAGGAGGTGCAGACAGCGTGTGTCTTCTTTTGATTCTCAAATCGTTAGGATATTCAGTTGAAGCAATCCATTGTAACTTTCATCTGCGGGGTGGAGAGTCTGATCGTGATGAACAATTCTGCAAATCCTTATGTGAACAGCAGCAGGTTCCCATCCATCTCGTTCATTTTGATACCCGTGAGTTTGCTGTCCTTCATCATCAGAGTATTGAGATGGCTGCCCGCACCCTGCGGTATCGTTATTTCTCCCAGCTTTGCCATGATCTCCCAGCTGATGCCGTCTGCGTGGCCCATCATCGTGATGACTCCGTGGAGACAGTGCTGATGAACCTGATTCGTGGCACCGGACTGCATGGTCTTACGGGCATTCATCCTGTGGTGGAAAGTCAGGAACCGCCCTTGCGTATCATCCGTCCGCTGCTTTGTATGAACCGTAGTGAGATTGAACAGTTCTTACGAGAGAACCGTCAGGAGTACATGACCGACAGCACCAATCTCTCTTCTGAGGAAGCTGTACGGAACAAAATTCGTTTGGAGGTCATCCCTCTTCTCCAGCAGATCAATCCGTCTGTCAAGGAGAGTATTGCCCAAACGGCCCATTGGCTTCAGGAAGCTGAGAAAGCCTTAGGCAACCTGATGCCGAAAATGGCGGGTGGAACACCGTCCATTCCTCTATCCTGGCTCCGTCAGCAGCCTTCCCCTGAATACACCTTATATAGATTAGTGAAGGACTATGGGTTCACATCGTCACAGATAGAACAGATGGCCTGTCATCTGGATGCTGAGCCGGGAACCTTGTTCCGTTCGCCTACCCACGAACTGCTGTTCGACCGTGGAGCCCTGTTGATAGAGCCCATCGGGGAACCGGTCAAACCCATGCGGATTCCTGAAGTAGGTACCTATGTCATCCACAATGAGATGAAGATGCGGGTGTCATTGGTCTCTCGTTCCACGAGCCAGACTCCGCTCTCCACACTTCCCTCGGTAGCCACCCTTGATGCCGCAGCCGTCCGTTTTCCTCTGACAGTGCGTGTCACCCAGCGAGGTGACCGCTTCCAACCCTTCGGAATGAAGGGAACGAAGTTGGTGAGCGACTATCTCACCGACCATAAACGCTCTCTCTTTGACAAAAGACGGCAGTTGGTGGTGACGGATGCGACAGGACAGATCGTGTGGCTAGTCAATGAGCGTCCTGCCGATTCTTTTCGTGTTACTGACGACACGAAAACCCTCCTCTGTCTCGAAACCCTCTCATGACGCATGTCTTGTCGTGCGTTTCATTTTGTTACAACAAGTTTATTTCTTGTTTCATTTGCTTAGATTCTTCTCAACAATCGTTTGAGAAAGAGATTATTTTTGTATCTTTGCAAAGGTATAACCACTAACCCTTGCAAGATTTTTGAAATTATATCAACTATTAATATAATAATTCAACAAACAGATGAGAGACATTCTGAAAACGATCGTATGCGCCGTGGCATTGCTGGCGGCTGCATCGAATGGCTGGGCTCAGGGCACAGCTAAGGGCTTGAAAGATGCCTACAAGGATTATTTTATGATTGGTGTGGCCGTGAACCAGCGTAACGTGACGAACGCTGAGCAGCAGGCACTCATCAAGAAGGAGTTCAACAGCATTACGTGTGAGAACGACATGAAACCAGAGCCCACTGAGCCTCAGGAAGGACAGTTCAACTGGGAGAATGCCGACCGCATTGCGAATTTCGCACGTCAGAACGGTATCAAGCTGCGCGGACACACGTTGATGTGGCACTCGCAGATTGGACGTTGGATGACTGCTGAAGGTACTACCAAGGAGCAGTTCTATGCCCGCATGAAGAATCACATCCAGGCCATCGTGTCGCGTTACAAGGACGTTGTCTATTGCTGGGATGTAGTGAACGAGGCCATCAGTGACGATGCCAATGCCACTGATCCTTACCGTCAGAGTGCCATGTACCGACTCTGTGGCGACGAATTTATTGAAAAGGCATTCCAGTATGCCCATGAGGCTGATCCCAAGGCTTTGTTGTTCTACAACGACTACAGCACCGTAGATCCCCATAAGCGCGATCGTATTTACAATATGGTGAAGAAGATGAAGGCGAAGGGAATACCCATCGACGGAATCGGTATGCAGGCTCACTACAACATCTATTACCCCTCTGAGGCTCGTCTTGACTCGGCTATCACGTTGTTCAAGACGATCGTGAAGCATATCCACATCACTGAGTTCGATATTCGTGTGAACGAAGAGATGGGTGGTGGACTCCAGTTCAGCAGAGAAGGTGCAAATGTTACTGATTCTGTGAAGCAGCATCTGGCTGACCAGTATGCTCGCTGCTTCCGCGTGTTCCGCAAGCACAAGGACGTCATCGACTGTGTGACATTCTGGAACCTTGGCGACCGCGACTCTTGGCTCGGTGCCCGCAACTATCCTCTTCCATGGGATGAGAACTATCAGCCCAAACTGGCTTATACCTATATTAAGGACATGAAGGCTCCTGCATGGGATATGCCCAAGCGTCCTGCTCGTCGCCCACGTCCGCAAGGTCAGCAAGGTGGTCGCCGTCGTGGCGGTCCCGGTGGCTTCGGTCAGCAGCGCGCTCCGTTTAATCCGAACCTTGCCTTCCCCGAGCAGCCAGGTATCAAGGAGGACTTCGTACCTTCTGAGCTGAACCAGCCCGGACAGCAGTATCCTCAGGTGAACTCTCAGGGTTATGCCCGCTTCCGCGTGGAGGCTCCTGAAGCACAGTCAGTGACCGTCAGTCTCGGTCTCGGTGGACAGGGGGGTACACAACTGAAGAAGACCTACGATGGCTCATGGGTCGGTACGACTGCCGGTCCGATGGACGAAGGTTTCCATTACTATCACCTCACCGTTGATGGTGGAACACTCAACGACCCCGGTACATGTAACTTCTACGGCTCTACCCGTTGGGAGAGTGGTATTGAGATTCCCGCTCATGACAAGGACTTCTACGCCATGAAGAACGTGCCTCACGGAAATGTACAGCAGGTACTCTTCTGGAGTGAGAGCACCAAGCAGTGCCGTCGCGCCTTTGTCTATACTCCTCCTTCGTATGGAAAGGACAAGAAAGCCAAGTACCCCGTTCTCTATCTGCAGCATGGCTGGGGTGAGGATGAGACGGCTTGGATGACACAGGGACATGCTAACCTCATCATGGACAACCTGATTGCAGAAGGTAAGATCAAACCCTTCATCGTTGTATGTACATACGGTATGACCAATAATATCCAGTTCGGTGGTCTCGGTGGCTTCACCGCTAAAGAGTTCGAAACTTTTCTCTGCGACGAGCTCGTGCCTTATATCGATGCCAACTTCCAGACCATTGCCAAGAAAGAGAGCCGTGCCATGGCCGGTCTGTCAATGGGTGGTATGGAGACACATACCATTACACTGCGCCGTCCTGAAATGTTCAATTACTACGGACTGCTTAGCGGCGGTACCTATAACCCCGATGAGATCAAGGACAAGAACCAGGTGAAGTATATCTTCCTGAGCTGCGGTTCAAAGGAGAATCCTGATGGCATCAAGTCTGCTGTGCAGGCCCTGAAGGCTGCCGGCTTCAATGCCGAGGGACATGTTTCCGAGGGTACTGCTCATGAGTTCCTGACATGGCGTCGTGCTTTGTATCAGATGTCTCTGAGCCTGTTTAAGTAATCAAAATCATTACTCAATATTCCTCCGGGCGGCCGTTGCATTGTTGTGCAATGGTCGCCTTTCTATTTGATTGCTCCACTGGCTCCATTTGTTAAAATCCTGAATGATTTTGACGATTTAACTTCGTTTAACGCGAAAAGAGCGCATTTTGGTCACCAACTGCCCTTTCGGTCGTAAAAACGCAATTCTCACGAGGTTTGGTAAGTCGTTGATATTGAACACATTGTGAGAATCCGACATTTTTTACTTGCGAAAACAGCGTTTTTAGACTCCAAAAACATAGGTTTTAGGGGGTAAAAACACCGTTTTTAGGTAGTGAAAACACTGTTTTTATGAAGCAAAAGGACTATAAGATCTTTCTTGGGGTGCCCTTACGGGCAGAAATCTTACAAAATCTATCCAAAATCAAACAAAATCTTAGTAGTTTTATTTGTTTGATTTTGGATAGATTTTGTTGGATTTTTCTCTCCGCTACGCTATGAGTGACCGTTGGTTCTCGCCGAAGGCGACCCCAAGTACCCCCAAAAGTCGAAACCATATATTTTCGAAGAAGCGTCATCTAAGGGTTGTTCCGAACGGCGTTTACACTTGTTCCGAAGTCATCTATCACTCGTTCCGACGGCATCTATTAGGGGTAAAGTGACGGTGGAATGAGTGATAGATGACGGCGGAAAGGGGTAAGTAACGTCTGGAACGACTCCAATTAGCCTTTATTTGGGTTCAAAGTAGCCTTTACTTGCCTGTAAAGTAACCTTTACTTTGAATCCTATTAGCCTTTACTTGCATAATAACAATTTTCGGGATGCTCTGAAACAGTCAGATGCATCCCGAATATCCAATTATAGTATTTTTACAATCCTTAATTTTTAACGAATTATCTTGACAGTATCTTACAAGAAGCGCTTTACTTGATGTTCGGCTCTTCCAGTCCTAAGCCTTTCTTCTTGTCAACAACTTTCAGTACCAGACCGAGAATGAGGGCGGCCACACCCAAGCAGGCCAACATCACCAACGGCCAAGTATAGTCGTAGCTGACGGCAGCCTGTTCTGCTGTAATCGTGTGATTAGCCAATCCATTCACGATGTCGGGATTTGTCTTGTCGAGTACCTTACCGATGAGCAGCGGGAACAGCCACAGACCGATATTCTGGATCCAGAAGATCAGAGCATAGGCAGATCCGATGATCTTCGGTTCCACCAGCTTAGGTACACTGGGCCACAGGGAGGCCGGTACCAACGAGAACGAAGCTCCTAACACCAGAATGGTGATGTAAGCAATGATGATACCTCCGATGGTGTTACCCCTGAAGGCTGGCAATACGAAGGCAAAGGTCAGGTGACAGGCAATGAGCAGCAAGGACCCCAGTACCAGCATCGATGCAGCCTTTCCCTTGTGGTCAACATAGCTGCCGAGAATCGGAGTGATGAGCACGGCCAGCAGTGGGAACACGGCAAAGATGCTCTCTGCCGACTGGCGCATATAACCCATATAACAATAGGTGATGAGTGCCAGGATAGAGATGCACAACAGTGTGTGCTTCGCACTTGCCTTTTTCTGGAAGTTGCTGGCGAAGCCGGCTGCTGCCACGATGAGCATGATGACATACTGAACGATGGTGACGCTTGAACTTGCCCAGAAAGAGTCGGAAGCCGGCTCTGTGAGGGTGAGGTTACACTGCAGCATATTCACGGCATACTTCTGGAAGGGGAAGATGGCCGAATAATAGAGTACGCAGAGCAGAGCCACCAGCCAGAAGCCACTGTCGGTGAGGATCTTACCGAGGTCGGAAACCTTGAATGGGTCGTCTTTCTCTTCAGCCTCGCCTGTCTGACCATCGAGTTTCTTGTCCATAAAGAAATAAACGACGAACATCATTAGGGCAATGCACATGAGTACAACACCGAAAGCCACCGAACGGGTGACACTGATGTTACCGCCGAGCTTGGCAAAGAACGGAGAGAAGATCATGCAGGTAGCCACGCCCAGTCGGGCCAGTGCCATCTCGCTTCCCATGGCCAGTGCCATCTCACGTCCTTTAAACCATTTCACGATACCACGGCTCACAGTGATACCAGCCATCTCACAGCCACAGCCGAAGATCATGAAACCGCAAGCGGCAAACTTCGCAGAGGCAGGCATTCCCTCGTAGAACGGACTCACTCCCAGCTCATCAAAGATGGGAATATAGTTCAGGTTGTTGGTGAACCATGTCTCCAGACCGCTTCCCATAAACGACTCACTGACGGCATACCATTTGATGATGGCACCGATGAGCATGACAGCTCCCGACAGCACCGCCGTGAAGCGCACGCCCATTTTGTCGAGGATGATACCCGCAAAGATGAGGAAGAAAACGAACACATTGAGGAACACCTCGGAACCTTGCATCGTACCGAAGGCTGTTGAGTCCCATCCGCGCTCTGAGAGCATCAGGTCCTTGATGGGAGAAAGGATGTCCATAAAGATATATGAACAGAACATGGCGAGGGCCAGCAAGAGAAGGGCTGTCCATCGCATCGCTGCAGAATCACGCAGCGTCTTTTGAATTGTTTGTGACATTTTATTATTATTTTTTCGTTATTCCGTAATATCGTTATGTCGTTATATCGAAATATCGTTATATCGAAATATCGTTATGACGACATTGGTTATCAGTGCTTGAGCCAGCGGTCGAGCCAGTTGAAATAGGTGCGCTGCCAGAGGATGCCGTTTTGTGGCTTCAGCACCCAGTGGTTCTCATCGGGGAAGATCAGCAGCTGTGCCTCGATGCCTTTCATTCGGGCGGCATTGAAGGCAGACATGCCTTGTGTGGCATTGATACGGTAGTCCTTTTCTCCATGGATGCAGAGAATGGGGGTGTCCCATTTGTCCACGAACTGATGGGGAGAGTTCTTGTAGGTTTTCTTAGCATTCTGAGTCTGATCCTCATTCCAGTATGCATCGTCATACTCCCAGTTACTGAACCAGTTCTCTTCGGTCTCGGTGTACATAGCCTCAAGGTTGAACGCACCGTCGTGGGCAATGAAGCACTTGAAGCGCTTGTCGTGATGACCGGCCAGGTAATAGACGGAGAAACCACCGAAGGAAGCACCCACGGCTCCCAAGCGATCCTTATCCACGAAAGACAGGTTATTCGCTGCAAAATCAATCGCAGAGAGATAGTCGTTGATGCACTGTCCAGTCCAGTCACCCGAGATCTCTTCGAGCCATTCCTGTCCGAAGCCCGGCAGACCGCGGCGGTTGGGAGCTACGATGACATAGCCATGTGATGCCATGATGAAGAAGTTCCATCGATAGCTCCAGAACTGGGATACAGGGCTCTGCGGACCACCCTCACAGAAGAGCAAGGTGGGGTATTTCTTGGTCTCGTCGAAATTGGGAGGCAAGATGATCCATGTCAGCATATCCTTACCGTCGGTGGTCTTCACCCAGCGCTGCTGCACAGAGGGTTTTGCCAGCTGGTCGGTGATGTGCTTGTTCTCGAAGGTAATTTGAGAGATGGCCGTATTCTCAGGCTTTTTGAAATTGGGAGTTACGACATACAAGTCGGCAGGAGCCGTGAACGAGTGGCGTTCCATCAGCAGCTGCTTACCGTTGTTCATCAATTGAATAGAACCGAAATCAGCCCAGGAGTTTTCCATCTGACAGCCTGAACCCGACTGCGGCAACACCATGGCGAACATCTGTTTGAGTTCACCTTTCCAGTTGACGGCATAGAGGTTTTCGGTAGCGTGCCATACACCGATGAAATAGATGAGGACATCCTTGGAGTCGCTCCATACGAAATCATCCACGCTGGAGTCGAACGACTCGGTGAGATATTTCTTTTCACCCGTTGCCAGGTTATAGGCACAGAGTCGCTGACGGTCACTCTCGTAGCCGTTGCGTGCCATGGACAGCCATGCCACGTACTTGCCATCGGGTGAGAACTTGGGATTCTGGTCGTAGCCCGGGTTGTTCTTCAGGTTCTCAGGAGCGTTGACAGCCTGTGCCTTCATGGTCTTTGTAGCTTCTATTGCCGGTTCCTGATAGTCGGCGGGCTTACAGAGATTGGTGGTGGTTCGCGTACCTATATTATATAAATAGATATCAGAATCAGTAGAGATAGAGTAGGCGAGCCCCGTCTTTTTCCGACAGGTATAGGCGATATACTTCGAGTCGGTGCTGAAGTCGAGCTGCTCGATGCCGCCGAACGGCTCCATGGGGCACTCGTATGGCTCTCCCTCAAGGATGTCTGTTCCCTGGTCTTTCTCCCAGTCAATATTCTTCGCATCATAGACAAAGGGATGCTGGATACTCTCCACATAGTGGTCCCAGTGGCGATACATCAGATCGGTCACTAACCGTCCTGTAGCCTTGGGCAGATCATCCGGGTTCTTCTTGATGACTTCATGGAAGGGAATGGATTTCAGGATGATGAGTTTGGAACCGTCGGGCGAGAACTTGAAACCTTCCACCTTCCCGCCAGTCTTCGACCACTGCATGCGTCCGGTGCCATCGGCATTCATCATCCAGATCTCACCACCGGTGAGGAAGGCGATGGTCTCATTACTCATCCAGGTCGCATCGGTCTCGTTCTTGGCACCCTGGGTAAGCAGCATCTGATCACTGCCGTCGGCATTCATGATATAGAGCACATGGTGACTCTTGTTCTCTTTCACGCTGTAGTAGCCCACCTGATAGACGATCTTCTTGCCATCGGGTGAGGCGGCATAGCTACTGATACGCCCCATGGCCCAAAGAGCCTCGGGACTCATCACGCCGTCTTTCACGGTGATTCTCTGTTTTCCAATCTTCACGTTCTCTTGTGCTTTTACGGTGCCGTGGGCCAGCAGGAGCATGGCGGCGGCGAGACAGGTTACTAATCTGTTCATGGTAATGATATCTTCTGGTTTATTGTTTCTTGACAGGGTCGCAGGTGAGTCCACATCCCAGCTTCTTAAAGATCTTCCGATCTACCTCACTGAGCATGACAGTGCTGTGTACCTGACAGTTGCGAAACTGCGGCAACTGCTCCAGAGCTTTCCGGCAGTTCTCATCGTGGGTGGAGAGGACAGAGAGGGCCACCAGGACCTCATCGGTATGCAGACGTGGGTTCTTGGCTCCTAAATATTCTGTTTTGGTCTTCTGTACCGGTTCGATCAGACTCTGAGGAATCAGCTTCATCTCATGGTCGATGCCTGCCAGATGTTTCATGGCATTCAGGAGTAGGGCTGCACTACATCCGAGCAACGGACTCGACTTCGAGGTGATGATAGTACCATCGGATAACTCGATGGCAGCAGCGGTATGTCCCGTCTCTATCTTCCTCTCGTAGGCTGCCGTGGTAGTACGTCGGAAAGCGGTGGTGATCTTCGCTTGGTTGAATAACAGACGAATCTTGTTCACCTCGTTCTCGTTGTCAGCACCGTCGGCCATCTTATTGGTCGCATCATAGAAACGACGGATAATCTCATCGCGGGATGCCTGGCAGCACACCTCGTCATCGGAGATACAGAAACCGATCATGTTCACCCCCATATCGGTAGGTGACTTATACGGATTCTCTCCATAGATGCCTTCGAACAAAGCATTCAGCACAGGGAAGATCTCGATGTCGCGGTTGTAGTTAATGGCGGTCTTGCCGTAAGCCTCCAGATGGAAGGGATCGATCATGTTCACATCGTTCAGGTCGGCAGTGGCTGCTTCATAAGCGATGTTCACGGGATGTTTCAACGGAAGGTTCCATACAGGGAAGGTCTCGAACTTCGCATAACCGGCACGGATGCCCCGCTTGTTTTCGTTATACAACTGACTCAGACAGGTGGCCATCTTACCGCTACCGGGTCCGGGGGCGGTAACGATGACCAGCTCCCTGCTGGTCTCTACATATTCGTTTTTCCCGAATCCCTCATCGCTGGCAATCAGCTCCACGTTGTGGGGATAGCCGTCAATGATATAATGAATATAGGATTTGATACCCATGCGCTCCAGACGGTGACGGAACTGATCGGCAGTATGCTGACCGTTATAATGGGTGATCACCACGGAGCCCACCATGAAGTTGCGCTTCATGAACTCATCACGCAGTCGGAGCACATCCTCGTCGTAGGTGATGCCGAGGTCAGCGCGGATCTTGTTCTTCTCGATGTCCTCGGCACTTACCACGATGACAATCTCGATACTGTCGCGAAGTTGTGCGAGCATGCGCAGCTTACTGTCGGGCTTGAATCCCGGTAAGACACGTGATGCATGGTGGTCATCGAAGAGCTTGCCTCCCAGTTCCATGTACAACTTCCCGTCGAACTGGGCAATCCTTTCTTTGATGTGCTCTGACTGTATCTTCAGATACTTCTCGTTATCAAATCCTATCTTATTCATGTGCTTGTGTATTTATTTCTTTTGTTGATTCATCCGCTGTTTCTGCATCTCCTCCACCTGTTTCTGCATGGCTTCGATACGGGCAGCCATACCGCTCACCTTCTTCGGGTTGTTCTGGTTCTCCTTGTATTTTGCCTCGAGGATAGCAAGCAGCTTCTCGTCATTGGTCGTCTTGCGCAACAGCCACATGATGGCAGCACTGAAGAAGAGGGAGATGAAATAGTAGAAGTTCAGACCAGATGAATACTCATTGAACATGAAGAAGAACATGACGGGCATGAGGAACATCATCCACTGCATCACCTTCATCTGTTCAGCCTGCTGACCCACCATCTGGTCTTTCTGCTGGCGCATGGTCATCACGGAATACAATACGTTGGCCACGCAGAAGAGGATACAGGTAAGTGACAGGTGATCGCCGATGAGCCAGATATCCTTACTCCATTGCAGGATGGGGTCGTAGGTGCTCAGGTCTTTCATCCACAGGAAACTCTCACCGCGCAGCTGAATAGCATTCGGCACGTAGTTGAACATGGCAATCCAGATAGGCATCTGGATGAGCATGGGCAGACAGCCGCTCAGCGGACTTACACCATATTTCGAATACATCGACATCATGGCCTGCTGCTTCATCATCTGGTCCTCGGGCTTGTCGTATTGCTTGGTGGCCTCGTCGAGTTTGGGCTTCAGCACACGCATCTTGGCAGAGCTCATATAGCTCTTCTTCACCAAGGGGAAGGTAATGAACTTGAGTAGCATGGTGATGAGAATCAGTACGATACCCATGTTCAATCCGAGCTTGGTGAGCCAGTCAAAGACATAAAGAGTGAACCAGCGGTTGATGATACGGATAAGCGGCCATCCCAGATAGACCAGGCGCTCCAGCTGAAGATCCTTGCCGAAGGTACTCTGCTTTTCCACTCGCTGTAACAGACGGAAATCGTTCGGACCATAATAGAACTCAAACTCCGAGGGCTTCTGTCCCGTGGGATCGAAAGCGGTCTTCATCTTGGCCTCATAATGCTTCAGCACCTGTGTCTCTTTCTTCTGTGGAAGGGAGGTCATCAGGGCGTTGGCGGCGAAGTCGTCCTTCGCAATCATCACGGCAGAGAAATATTGGTTCTTGAAAGCCACCCAGTCGATGGTTTCTTCTATCTGCTTGTCTTTCTGCTCCTTGGTCTCGTTCAGGTAGTCGGTACCTCCTTCGGTAAGATGATAGGTGAGGGCAGAGCGCTGGTTTTCGAAAGAGAATCCTTTCTCTTGCTGATGACAGTCTTCTGTCCATTCCACATCCATCAGGTTGTAGTTAGGTGCAAACAAGCCTGCCATGCCTTCTGTCTGCAAGCTCATGTGCATCATGTAATCCTTCCCTAAGTGATAGTTCATCACCAACTGCTTACCAGCCCCTGCCACAGCTGTCATCGTGACGGTGCTGTCGGTGACGTTGGAGGGTGTGAAGAACAGATCGGAGGTCACGATGTTGGTGGTCTTACCTGCCATCATGAACCGTAGCTGCTGTCCCTTGGCATCAAAAAGTGTCACGTCGTTGTTACCCTGACGGTCCTTGAAATCCTTGATCACGGCTTTTGAAACGGTGCCACCCTTGGTGTTTAAGGTGATCTCCACCTTGTCGTTCTTCAGTACTACCTCACTGGCATTACCGGTGAGCGCACTGTAGAAAAGGGAGGTGGTGTCTTGCTGGGCTTCTTCCAGCTCCTTCTGTTTCTTGTTCTTTGCCGCGAGGGCTGCCATCTTCTGCTGTTCCTCAGCTTTCTTTTGGGCTACTTGACTAATAGAGTCCTGTTTGCGCATGGCCTCAACCTCTTCGGCTGAGGGCTGTTGCCACCAGCTGTAACCGATAATGACCGCTGCAATCAGGATGAATCCTGTGATCGTATTTTTATCCATAAAGTTATTATTTATTCGTATTACAATGGTTCTACAATAATATATACAAGGTGCAAAGGTACAAATTTTCCCACAAACGGCAAAATAATCATCTTTCTTTTAGGGCGGGAATGATGAACTTTCAATCTTTTCTCCTCTTTTTTACGCTATCTCGATTTTTTTCCTTACCTTTGCATTACGTTTGGATATTAAAAATAAGGAAATATGAAGAGATTATATTTATCTGCTTTTCTCGGTTTGGCTGCTCTCGCAGTTGGAGCACAAACCCCCACTTCACTTTTCAACAACTATCTTGACTCGTTGAATGTGTATATGACACAGGCGCAGAGCGGTCAGCGGTTGAGCGCTTATAACCAGTATCAGTTGTTTGCCCCCTCCACCTTCTACCATGCGGTAGCGGGGAATAACCTCAACTTGAACAAGGAGAATCAAGATACAGAGAGTCAGGAAGTTGGAGCGGCTCTGATGAGTGTTTATTTAAACCATCCTAATCTCATCATCGACAGTGAGAACAACCTCCGTCATGCCGGTGCTGTGAAAGAGGATATCAAGCAGCCCGTGAAACATGAGGTGGCTTTCGTGAAGCAGGTGGCTCCGCTCCCACAGGAGCAGGAAGAGCCCCAGGTAGATGTCGTTGTGGAGAAGCCCAATTTCTGGAAATTCAAGGGCGACTACTACCTCCAGTTCCTGCAGAACTATATCTCCAGCAACTGGTATAAAGGTGGTGAGAGCAACTATGCCATGGTGGCCAGTGCCACGTTGGAGGCCAACTATGACAACCAGTCGAAGCTGAAGTGGGACAACAAACTGGAGGCAAAGCTCGGTTTCCAGACATCCCGTGCCGACTCTATCCATAACCTGAAGGCATCTGAGGACCTCCTGCGTCTGACCAGTAAGTTAGGACTGCAGGCTACCAAGAAATGGTATTATACCTTGAATGTGCTGGCCTACACCCAGTTCATGCGAGGATACAAGAACAATGATTTCTTCACCTACAGTGACTTCATGTCGCCCATCACACTGAATATCTCTATCGGTATGAACTACACCGTGGAGTGGTTCAACAAGCACCTCACGGGAAATATCCAGTTGTCTCCCTTTGCCTATAACATGAAGTATGTAGATCGTCTGGCTCTTTCCAAACGTAACGGTATTGATGAGGGCAAGCATGTGTTGAACGATTTCGGTTCGATGTTTACTGCCGATCTGGAGTGGAAATTCAGCGAGAGCATTTCATGGAAGAGCCGTCTGTACGGATTCTCCTCTTACCACCGTGCTGAGCTGGAGTGGGAGAACACGTTCACCTTCAAGTTCAACAAGTACATCTCCAGCAATATCTTTATCTATCCGCGCTTCGACGACCATACCACCCGTGACGGTCATCATGGATACTGGCAGTTCAAGGAGTATGCTTCCTTGGGATTCAACTATACTTTCGGGAAGTAATCTTACTCTCTATAAAACCAGCCGATGAACTTGTTGAGCCAGGGGAGTGAGAAACGGAACCAGCGGTAAGTGCCCACCTCTTTCCCACCAAAGCGTAGGATGAAGTCACGATACCTGTTCTTCTTAAAGGGCAGGCCTACATCCATGAAGTAAATATGCCAGCGTTTCTGCGCTGCGGCATGGGTGATGGCGCCCCATAGCGTGACGGCTGAGGGATGGAGGGTGGGGTGGCTCTTCCGTTTGGAGGCCATGTACCACAGATAGACATTGTTTTTCGAATAGACACAGCAGCTGCCGCCGATCACCTTGTTCTTATAGGTGGTGACGAACAGACGGACATGACCGTTGTCACTCAGTAGCTCGAACATCTTTTTCGGAGGCAGGTAACGGCGGATCTTCAAGGAGAAGAACTGGCGCAGTAGTCGGTAGAAACTGTTAAACTCTTCTTCCGTCTCCACCTCCTTGCTCTGCACCCCCGACTCGTTGGCGTGTTCGATGCGTTGCAGCATCTTCTCGTTGATACGCTCCTGCGGCGAGAGGGAATGAAGCGAGTTGTGGATCTCCATCCACTGCACTGGGAAATATCCCTCACTGCGCAGTACACGGTAGCCGAACATTTTCTGACTGAGATCGCTGAACTCGATGTAGAGACAGAGGCGGCGGAGCAGTTTGCGGGTGATTGCCTTGATCATCAGTTCAAAGAGCACGTTCTTGTCCTCTCCTTCTGCATATTCTCCCTCACCATAGACCCGACCTTGGGTAAACAGATATGGGGGGATCCATGCCCCGCGACGGCGCAGAGTGGCCAGCATGTGTGCCACAATCTTCTCTTCCCGCCATACGATGACCATATACGGCAGCTGTCCCGGTGTCTTCTCAACAATACGGAAGAGATCGGTGCTATGGAAGAAACTGTCGCTTGTCATGGGCGGCAAATCTTCACTATGGGTAATGATGCTGACACGAAATGGCTTGTTCATCGCGACAAAAGTAATAAATCTTTTTAAAAATAGCAAGAGATGGAGGATATTTAGATAATTTTGGCTAACTTTGCATGATACATTATATTGTCGATTAAAAAGAACAGATATGAGTGATTTTAAAGATCTGGTGCAGTTGCGCCGTAGTCATCGGAAGTTCACGGACGAGGAGATCAGTGCAGAGGATGTGCAGCTGATCCTTCGCGCCGCCTTGATGTCACCAACGTCCAAGAGCCAGCGTGGCTGGGAGTTTGTGGTTGTAGAGGACAAGATGGACATTGAGAAACTGTCGGATGCCAAGGACATGGGCGGACAGTTTATCAAAGGTGCACCTCTGGCTATCGTCGTACTGGGCGATCCCCTGAGGAACGACTGCTGGGTGGAGGATGGAAGTATTGCCGCCATCAGTATGCAATACCAGGCAGAGGATCTGGGCTTGGGGTCCTGCTGGGTGCAGATGCGCGGCCGTGGGTTGAGTGACGGCACCAGTGCTGACACCGTGATCCGTGGCATCCTCGATATCCCCGAGAACCTGAATTGTCTTTGCATCCTGGCTATCGGTCATAAGGCTGATGAGCGCAAACCACAGAATGAGGACCGCCTGAAATGGGAGAATGTGCATGTAGATAAATATTAAGAGGTGCTGACATGATCAACTACGACCTGAAAAAGATTCGAGCTGTGGTGTTTGATGTGGATGGCGTGCTTAGTGCTGAAACCATCTCGTTGCATCCTGACGGTGAGCCGATGCGCACCGTGAATATCAAGGATGGCTATGCCATACAGCTGGCACAGAAGATGGGGCTGCGTGTGGTAATCTTAACTGGGGCTGCCACCAAAAGTGTCCGACTCCGTTACGAGCATCTCGGTGTGGAGGATATCTACATGAACTGTGCGGTGAAGATGACGACCTATGAGGAGTTGCTTCGGAAATACGGTCTCCACGATGAGGAGGTGTTATACATGGGCGATGACATTCCCGACTATGAGGTGATGCGCCGTTGCGGTTGTCCTTGCTGTCCTGCCGATGCCTGCTCGGATATCAAAGCCATCAGTATCTATGTCAGTGACTATAAGGGTGGCTATGGCTGTGGGCGTGATGTGATCGAACAGGTGCTTCGTGCTCAGGGAAAGTGGTTGTCGGATGCCAAGGCTTTTGGGTGGTAGTTTTATAATTGACAATTGATAATTGATAATTGAAAATTGATAATTGATAATTGACAATTGAGAAGTAGGAAATACATATTAGCCAGTAACAGTCCGCGACGGAAGGAACTGCTATCGGGACTGGACATAGATTTTGAGGTTCGTGTGCTGCCGGATATCGAAGAGAGTTATCCCGCTGACCTTCCTGTGGAAGGTGTGGCTGAGTATATTGCCAGGGAAAAGGCAGCAGCTTATCTCCGTCTGATGGCTTCTGATGAACTGGTGATCACTGCTGATACGGTAGTTGTTGTGGATGACGAGATCCTGGGGAAACCGTCAGACGCTGCCGATGCCCGCAGGATGTTGCAGGCAATCAGTGGCCGCAGCCATCAGGTGATTACAGGTGTTTGTCTGACCACTATCAGCAAGCAACGTGCCTTCTCCGTCACTACCGATGTGACATTTAAGCAGTTGTCAGAGGAAGAAATCAATTATTATATAGAACACTATAAGCCCTTCGACAAGGCCGGGGCTTATGGTATTCAGGAGTGGATAGGCTATATCGGTGTAACCTCGTTGCACGGGAGCTATTTCAATGTGATGGGGCTTCCCGTGCAACGGATTTACAACGAATTGCAAAAGTTTTAGTATTCTGAGTCGTCGGCCACCTCTACAGCGTCGAGGTCAAGGTCTTCGGGCGTCTCATCGAAGGTGGTGCGATAGCTCTCCTCGGTGAGCTTGTCCTCATCGTAGTCATCGTCTTCGTCCTGGTCATTGTAGTGATCCTCGATCTCCGGTGCGTCCTCGTCATCTTCCTCATTGAATGTTTCAATGTCTTCATCCTCTACATCGAAGCGGGTGCGTGGACGTTCGATGATCTGTTTCTCTTTGGCGAAGATGGCCTCTACCCATGACCCCTTGGGAATCTCCAGAACCTCGAAGCCGTCGGCCACCTTCTTCTCATACATGCCACCGGGGTTGTGCAGACGGTCTTTGGGCAGGGTGGTGGTACTCACATCGAATCCACTTTGTATGATGTCCTGGATGCTCTGAGACAACGACTCCCATCCTCCACCGAAGTTCCGGTCGATCACTTCCATGAGTTTCGCTGCAGAGATATGACGGATGTTCTCGTAGGTGAGATCGGTGACACGAAGGATCGGACGTTTCTTGATGCCCCATTTGATTTTCTGTGACTCGTCGATGCGGATGCTGCCTACCTTAAAGCCTCGATCCTCATATTTCTTGATGACCTCTGGCTTGTCGATCTTGATTTCTTCAATGTCGAAGGCACTGCGCAGGATATCGGTGTAGTGGCGCATGTTCTCTTTCAGGTCGGCATCTTTCTCCGCCGCTTCCCAAAGACGGAACACATCGTTCTCTTGAATGTCCCAGACATTGCTCTTACTCAACGTCTTAAGCGTTAACGCTGTTTTTTCTGATACTTTCATATGATTGTTCGTTTTATTATTGTCATACTGGGTGGTTACTGGGGAGCAAGATGAAAGCGGTCGCGGTCATCCAGCACACGGAATTTCTGCCGGAACGCCAAGAGACTCTCTTTGTCGATCTCCGCGGTGAGCGTGAGGGCTTCCTCTTCCAGCCCCTCCACAAGGGTTCTGCCGCGGGAGTCGATGATGGCGCTATGACCGATATAATGGCAATTCGGGTCATCGCCCACTCGGTTACAGCCAATCACATAGCACTGGTTCTCGATGGCGCGGGCTCTTAAGAGGATATGCCATACGTCTTGTCGTGACTCAGGCCAGTTGGCCACACAGATAATGGCATCGTAATCTTCTTGATAACGTGACCATACAGGGAAACGCAGGTCATAACAGGTCACTAGCAGGAAACGGAAACCTTGGTAGCTGACCACCGTGCGTTGGTTGCCGGTATGGTAGTAACGATCCTCTCCCCCATATTTAAATAGGTGGTGCTTGTCGTAGGTGCTGACATTTCCATCAGGCTGAACAAAGAACTGCCGGTTGTAACAGTTTCCGTCTTCCTCTTTCACGGCGAGACTGCCGCACAGGGCAGCATGGCTTTGCGATGCCATGTCTTTCATCCATTGCAGGGACCGCCCGTGTTCTTCGGTTTCGGGTTCTGTGTCGGTGATGAATCCTGTGCTCCACATCTCTGGCAAAACGTATAGGTCTGCCCCAGGCGCAGAGAGAATCATCCTCTCGGCATTCACCTCATTCTCCTCGGGCTTTTTCCACGCAATGTTGGTTTGCAGAAGCGTTATCTTCATCGTTACCTATCATCTTGTTCTCGGTTGCAAAGATAATGCAATCCGAAGACAATACAAAATAAAATGATAAGTTTTCCATAGAAAAAACATTCACCTACCATTTTTTCATGGATTAATTTTCTTTTTTTAAATTAAATGTCTATCTTTGTCGGTGATATGTCACAACCGTTAGCCGAGAGAATGAGACCCCGTACGCTTGATGAATACATCGGACAGCGACATTTGGTGGGTGAAGGGGCTGTCCTGCGTAAGATGATCGATGCAGGACGCGTCACCTCTTTTATCCTATGGGGACCGCCCGGGGTGGGGAAGACAACGTTGGCGCAGATTATTGCGCACAAATTAGAGACTCCATTTTACACACTGAGTGCCGTGACCAGCGGAGTGAAGGATGTACGTGAGGTTATCGATCGTGCCAAGAGCGGACGGTTCTTTAACAATGCCAGTCCGATTCTCTTCATCGACGAGATTCACCGGTTCAGTAAGTCGCAACAGGACTCGTTGTTAGGTGCTGTGGAGAAAGGCATAGTAACGTTGATAGGTGCTACCACAGAGAACCCCTCGTTTGAGGTGATTCGTCCTTTACTGAGCCGTTGTCAGTTGTATGTCTTGAAATCGCTGGAGAAAGATGATCTGTTGCAGCTGCTGCACCGTGCCATCACCGATGATGTGGAGTTGAAGAAACGTAAGATAGATCTGAAGGAAACGGGAGCCATCCTGCGCTATAGCGGCGGTGATGCCCGTAAACTCCTGAATATCCTGGAATTGGTGGTGGAGTCGGAGAGCGGCGATGTGGTGATTACAGATGAGTTGGTGGAAAACCGTCTGCAGCAGAACCCTTTGGCTTACGACAAAGACGGGGAGATGCACTATGATATCATCTCAGCCTTCATCAAGAGCATCCGCGGCAGCGATCCCGATGCTGCCCTCTATTGGATGGCCCGGATGATTGAAGGGGGAGAGGATCCGCAGTTCATCGCCCGTAGAATGGTGATCAGTGCCTCTGAGGATATCGGCTTGGCTAATCCCAATGCGCTACTTCTAGCGAACGCTGCTTTTGATGCCGTGATGAAGATCGGATGGCCCGAAGGACGAATCCCCTTGGCGGAGTGTGCCGTCTATCTGGCAACAAGTCCGAAGAGTAACAGTGCCTATATGGGTATCGGTAATGCTCTCGACTTGGTGAAAAAAACAGGGAATCAGCCCGTGCCCCTTCATCTTCGTAATGCTCCTACCCAGTTGATGGCTGACTTGGGTTATAGTGATGGTTATAAGTATGCACACGACTACCCAGGTAATTTCGTGGTTCAGCAGTTCATGCCTGATGCCTTGCAGGGGGAACGACTGTGGCATGCCCAGCATACACCATCAGAGGAAAAACTCTACCAACGCATGTTGCAGTGCTGGGGAGATCGTTTCAAGGAATAAGAATCTTCGACTAAGTTTGTGCAGAGGGGTTGCACACTTTGTGCAAAGCCCTTGCACACTTTGTGCAGTACCGTTGCACAAGTTGTGCAACCCCTCTGCACAAATGTATTCTTGGTCTAAGACATTGCGCATTGACGGGCTCATGCTGAATGTGTGCATATTCCTTTTATGAGAATAAACCACAGGCGTCGGAAGGATATTGTGTGGAGAACACCAAACAAAGCATGCTGTTCTGACATTTCTTATCCCGAACTCACGTAAAAATAGTTTTTTCAGAAAAAAAACGAAGAAATGTTTGGCGGTTTCAAAAAAACGCTGTACCTTTGCAACCGCAATTCGAAAATGAGTCGCAGGAAGGCTCCCTAGCTCAACTGAATAGAGCATCTGACTACGGATCAGAAGGTTGTGGGTTTGAATCCCGCGGGAGTCACGAAAAGAGAGAACTCTGAGGACGAAAGTTACTTTCCCACTCAGAGTTCTCTTATTTTTTGTATTTCATGCTGTCGCCAGCCAACGGGATCAGTAATCCAGCGGAGGTGTTGCTTTACTGTCGAAAAACAATCACTTGGGCATGATCTTTCTATTGCTCTTTTCGGAATGATACACATTGAAAACAATCTGTAACACATCTTTTGTTGGTTATTCTTACTTTTTGTGTATCTTTGCATTCAAAAATAAACTCAACGAAAATGAAAACAAAACCAATCTTTATTGCGCTATTATTGGCTGTAGGAGGAATGACAGCTCTGGCAAAGAGCCATCAAGTGAAAAGCTCCGACGGACAGCTGATAGTGACCATTACCGACGATGGCGGAAAACCAGCCTATGAAGTGTCTTTCCAGAGATCTTCTTGTATCATGTCTTCTCCATTAGGACTGAAGACCCATTTCAGTGACCTGACGACAGGACTGGAGATGGGCGAATGTGAGGACCGCCTTGTGAATGAACCATACGAGCTGCGTAACATCAAGCAGCGCGAGGTGCATTACATGGCTCAGGAAAGTGTTTGTCATTTCCTGAAGAATGGAAAGCCGGCTCTCGACATTATCTTCCGTGTCACTTCCCGTGATGTGGCCTTCCGTTATCAGGTTTATCCCCAGGGTGACCGAAAGAGTGCTGTGATTACCGCAGAGGAGAGCGGCTTCGTCCTGCCCGATGGTACTACCACTTTCCTTTGTCCACAGTCCAAACCCATGGGAGGCTTTGCCCGTACGTCACCGAGTTATGAGACCAACTATTCCCTTGACGAACCAGTAGGGAAGAATGGATGGGGTGAAGGCTATACATTCCCTTGTCTGTTCAAAGTGCCCTGGTATCGTCCTCAGGGACGTTGTGACCTGTGGGTGCTGATCAGTGAGACAGGTGTGGATGGCAGCTATTGTGCCAGTCGGTTGGTGAATGACAAAGACGGAGCCTACCGTATCGCTTTCCCGCAGCAGGGTGAGTGTAATGGTATTGGATCCGTGACGCCAGCCATAGCCTTGCCAGGTTTCACCCCATGGCGTACCATCACGATAGGAGGTAGTTTGGCCCCAATCGTTGAGACCACCGTTCCCTTTGACCTCGTACAGCCGAAATACAAAGCTTCGCAAGAGTATATTTACGGCAAAGGGTCATGGAGCTGGATCATCGGTATGGATCCGAGTTGTAACTTCGATGAGCAGAAACGCTATATTGATTTCTCGGCTGCGATGGGATACCAGAGTGTGCTCATCGATGCGTTCTGGGACAAACAGATTGGCTATGACAGGATTGAGGAATTGGCACGTTATGGCAAGACTAAAGGCGTGGGACTCTTCCTGTGGTATAACTCAAACGGCTCATGGAACGATGCCCCCCAGACACCCATTGGAAAGATGAACAACCATCTGGTGCGCCGGCAGGAGATGGCATGGATGCAGCGTGCCGGTATCAGAGGCATCAAGGTTGACTTCTTCGGCGGTGACAAGCAGAATATGATGCAGTTGTATGAGGATATTCTGGTTGATGCGAACGATTTCGGACTCCTCGTGATCTTCCACGGCTGTACCTTGCCTCGCGGCTGGGAACGAATGTATCCGAACTATGCAGCCAGTGAGGCTGTACTGGCCTCAGAGAACCTTCACTTCGGACAGGGCTCTTGTGATGCAGAGGCCCGTAATGCCTGCATTCATCCTTTTATCCGCAATACGGTAGGTGCCATGGATTTCGGCGGTTCTACCCTGAATAAATACTATGGTGCTGACAATAAGCATGGAACAGTGCGCCGTACCAGTGATGTCTTCGCCCTTGCTGCGGCAGTGCTCTTCCAGAGTCCGGTTCAGCACTTTGCCCTGGCACCCAACAACCTTGATGACGCACCATCTTGGGCTATTGATTTCATGAAGGATGTGCCTACTACATGGGATGAGGTGAAGTTCATTGACGGATATCCTGGGAAGTATGTGGTATTGGCACGTCGTTGTGGCGACAAGTGGTATGTGGTGGGTGCCAACGCTGAGGAGAAACCCTATACCGCCACGCTTACTTTACCGATGTTCAACAAGGGTACTTCGCTGAAGATGTATAGTGATGATGCCCAGCTGAAGGGTAGCGTGAAGGAGCTGAAACAGAACAAGAAACAGCAGGTAAAGGTGGTGATTCCGAAAAACGGCGGACTGGTAATCATTGATCAGTGATCAATGATAATTGATAATTGAAAATTGACAATTGTAAATTGAGAGGCTAAAGCCCCGAGGAAGGACGAAGGAGGAATGACGAAGGAGAAAACTACAGAGATACAAGCATTATGTATAGGATAGAACCATTGGCGCATAGCACTAATCTCCTTCCTCCCTCCTCCTTCCTCCTTCCTCGAATAAAAGATCAAAGTAAAGATAATTATGAAAATATTGAGAAGACAACGGACTGTTATGGCGATCTGTGGAATGATGGCTATGGTGGTCGGACAGAAAGTTTCGGCACAGAATCCATTTGTGCAGACGTGGTTCACAAGTGATCCTGCACCGATGGTTCACGATGGTACAATGTATGTCTATACTGGTCATGACGAGGACCATGCCGACTTCTTCTGGATGCAGGAGTGGCGAGTCTATTCCACACAGGACATGGTAAACTGGCAGGATCATGGTTCACCCTTGGCACTGGAGAGTTTCTCTTGGGCTGACGACAGGGCATGGGCCAGTCAGTGTATTGAACGAGATGGGAAGTTCTTCTGGTATATCTGTGCCCATTCCCGTTTGTCGAAGGGTATGGCTATCGGTGTTGCGGTGGCAGATTCACCTACAGGACCGTTCCGCGATGCCTTGGGCAAACCGCTCTTCGAGAATGGATCGTGGGATCATATCGACCCGACGGTGTTCATCGATGATGATGGTCAGGCATGGCTGATGTGGGGCAACCCCCGTGTCTATTACCTCAAACTGAACCGTGACATGATTTCCTATGAGGGAGAGGTGGGCATGCTTCCCATGACAGAGGAGGCCTTTGGTTCTCCTGCGATGGATCAGCGAGAGAAAGACAAGAAGTATAAGGATTCGTATGTGGAGGGTCCGTGGCTTCGAAAGGTTGACACCTCAAAATATAAAGTACCCAGTTCTAAAGTTTATCAGCTGCTCTATGCTGCAGGGGGAGTTCCCGAGCATATCTCTTATAGTACAGCACCTTCGCCAACTGGTCCTTGGACCTATGCCGGTGAAATCATGCCGCTCAGTGAGACGAACTCTTTCACTAACCATTGCGGTGTGGCAGACTACAAAGGTAACCACTATTTCTTCTATCATACGGGGAAACTCCCACAGGGTGGTGGCTTCGGCCGTAGTGTGGCCGTAGAACAGTTCGAGTATAACGCCGACGGCTCGTTCCCTACGATCATGCCTACTGATGAGGGTGTGCAGCCAGTGGATAAGTTTGATCCCTATCGGAAGGTAGAGGCTGAAACGATGGCATTCTCGAAAGGTATCAAGACCGAGCAGAACGATCAGGTCGGTGTGTATGTTACAGATATCCATAACGGTGACTATATCAAACTGCAGGGAGTGCACTTCTGTAAGAAAACACCCCGCACCTTTACAGCCCGTGTGGCCAGTGGCCTGCGCGGAGGTGCCATCGAGATCCGTATCGACAGTGTCGGAGGAGAACGATTGGGACGCCTGGAGGTACCTGGTACTGGAGGATGGGAAGAATGGCAGACGTTGACTACCGATCTCACGAAGGTTGTCAAGGGACATCATGACCTCTATTTCGTTTTCACTGGCCGTAAAGGTCCGAAACTCTTCAACTTCGACTGGTGGGAGATGCGTGGCATGGAACAGGTGAACATGCCGCTGTTCCAAACCAAATACACAGCTGATCCCTCACCCTTGGTAGTGGGCGACACCTTATTCTTATATACGTCACACGATGCTCACTTCGAGGATATCCCAGATCCCAACGAACGTAGCTCTGCTGGTTTCTTCATGTACGACTGGCTACTGTGGAGTACCACCGATATGGTGAACTGGACGGAGCACGGGGCAGTGGCCTCGCTGAAGGAATTCAGTTGGCGTGAAAGAGACAATGGTGCCTGGGCTATTCAGACCGTGGAGCGCAACGGGAAGTATTATCTCTATGCTCCCCTCCATGGTCATGGCATCGGTGTGCTCGTGGCAGACTCACCCTACGGTCCTTTCCATGATCCACTCGGCCAGCCGCTCGTGTGGCAGAAGGAGCATTGGGATGACATCGATCCGTCGGTGTTCATTGATGACGATGGACAGGCCTATATGTATTGGGGCAATCCGCATGTCTATTACGTCAAGCTCAATGAGGATATGATTTCGACCAGTGGTGATATTTGTGTACTCAACCCGAAAGACGGCGTGATGCGTCCTGTCAAGCAAGAGGGTGCAAAGATCGATGTCAGAGTGCCCGAAGAACAGAAAGCTGACTGGGCGGTGAAGCACTATCAAGAAGGTCCTTGGATCTATAAACGGAACGGTCACTATTACCTCGGATATGCTACGACCTGCTGTCCTGAGGCGTTGGGGTATGCCATGAGTGACAGTCCTACAGGACCTTGGAAATGGAAGAACTATATCATGAGTCCCACGCAACGTGACCGTGGTAACCATCCTGGCATCTGCGACTACAAAGGGCACTCCTATGTGTTCGGTCAGAACTACGACCTGATGCACCTGGAGACCTTCAGACACAGCGAGCGCCGTTCTGTGTCAGCCCAGGAGATCACCTACAATGCCGACGGTACCATTCAGGAGATTCCCTATTGGTTGGATCAGGAGCCCATGAAACAGCTGCACTGGCTGAATCCCTATCAGCGTGTGGAGGCTGAGACCATGGCATGGGGCAACGGACTGAAATCAGCGAAAATGGGAATCGCCAACACGGGCGTGGTGAAAGACATGCCTGCCTCTACCGGACGTAGGAACATGTATGTTACTGACATCAACGATGGGGAGTATATCCGGGTTCGTGGAGTGGATTTCGGAAGCAAGGGGGCACGTCGTTTCCTCATGACGGCCGCTTCTACTGGTCGTTGTGATGTCATCGTCCGCGTGGATGGCGTGGATGGTCCTGTCCTGGGTACACTGTCTGTCACAGGCACGGGGTCTGCAGAGAAATACCGTCAGTTCGCAGCGAAGGTGAAGACGGTGACTGGTGTTCACGACCTGTATCTCTGCTTTGCACAGGCACAGGGTGATGTGCGTTTAGACTGGTGGAAATTCCAATGATTTTCAATACTAACGATCAATTATTCTATTTTTATGAAAAGAGTATTTATTCTTACGACCCTGTTCCTGGTGTCATTCCGTATGATGGCCTACACCCCCTGGCAAAAGGGAGGCTTCGAGACACAACAGTATCGTAACCTCCTCGTGGAGATGGGGTATTCCCCGAAAGCAGTGGAAGACAAGTTAAAAGAGGTATTCCATGACGTGTTCCTCGGTCCTAACAAAGTGTATTTCGAGGTGGGTGACTCCATGGGATACGTGTCGGACATCAAGAACCATGATGCCCGTACCGAGGGTATGTCCTACGGTATGATGATTGCAGTGCAGCTGAACCAGAAGGATATCTTCGACCGTCTGTGGCGATGGAGCAAGAAGTACATGCAGCACCAGTCAGGCAACCGTGAGGGCTATTTTGCCTGGAGCTGTAAAACCGATGGCACGCGTAATGCCGACGGGGCAGCCAGCGATGGTGAACTGTATTTTATCACTTCCTTGATCTTTGCCTCTAACCGCTGGGGCGACAATACAGGAATCAATTACAAGGCAGAGGCACAGCGTATCCTCAACTGTACGATGCCGAAGGAATATGAACCGGAGCGCCGTCAAGGGGGCTTCGGCGGTTTCGGCGGCTTCGGACACCAGCAAGGGCCTCAGAAGATGTTCTTGATTGATCCCGAGACCAAGCTGATCACTTTCACACCTGATGGCTTCGGACAGCGTTACACCGATCCCTCGTATCATATCCCTGCCTTCTATGAGGTATGGGCACGATGGGCTGACGATGGACGGGCTGACTATTGGCGGGCATGTGCCGATGCCAGTAGGGCATTCCTGCACAAGGCTATTGACACTAAGACGGGCCTAAACCCAGATATGTGTCAGTATGACGGTTCACAGATGCAGGGCTTTGGAGGTAGGACGAACCCCAGTAATAACTTCCGATACGACTCTTGGCGTGTGCCGATGAATATCACCCTCGACTACGAGTGGAGCTGTGCCGATCGGGAATGGCAGCAGGGCTACGGTGAGCGTATCCAGAATTTCTTCTATTCTCAAGGTGTTCATGACTTTGTTGATCAATACCGCACAGATGGCTCATTACCAGAGGGAAATGAAATTCTGCAGGCAGGAGGCTTCAGAAAGCTTCGCCATTCTATAGGATTGGTTTCTACGGTAGCCGCCGCTTCGATGTTATGTACCCATGAAAAAAGCAAAGAGTTCGTGGATGAGCTATGGAATGCCAAACACGAACCCTTTGAGGATGGTTATTTCGATGCATATTACGATGGTCTGTTACGGCTCTTCGCCTTCATGCATCTCAGCGGTCATTACCGCGTGATCTTCCCTGGGGATTAAGAAGGTTATTTACACAATCTGATCTCACTGACACGGGGCGTCTGCCTACCATTGACGGCGGCTAGTGTCAGTGAGATTTCTTTTTGTCTCACCTCTGCAGGAAGCTCCACAACCATCAGTCCTTGTCTGTCGAATGCGTGGTTTCCGAGAGAGACACCATTGATGGTAACAGTGAGTGGCTCACGGTCACCGATAAATCCTTTGATACGGAGCTTGGCGGCTCCTTCACCTTTCATCTGATAGGAGAAAGACCCGCGGGCACGACGCCAGTGGATGCCCTCGTCGGCTCCGTTCCAGCTGGCTTCCGACAGGAAGAAATGGTCGCTTTCCGACTGTTGCTCACCACAGAAGATCTTGTCGAGGGTGAGAGACTCCAAGGCCTGTCGTTCCTGTTCTGCCGCAGCAATCTCCTCTTTCTTGACATTCCATTCGTTGGCGGTATATAGCGGGAAATAGATCTGGTAACGGCACTCATACAGTTGATAGAACGGCACCAGTTCCATCCCTTCAAAAGAGGGGAGGGTAAGACCATTGAGACGGAATGTCATCGGACGGTCGGCCACAGGCTGCAGATGGGATAGTACTGATTCTTTGTCACCGATGATGGAGGGCATCTGGTAGAGAGGAATCTGCGGACCCACGGCGATGTGCCCGCCGCGGCTATCGTCGGCATACATCCCGTCCTGCCGATCCGTCCCGGTCTTGGCAGCCAGTACGATAGGACCGTAGAGGAAACTGTATTGTGCCTTTCCGTCGGGTGTCGTCATCGCAGTGAGGTGCATAGGAAGCTCCACATGAATCTGGTCACCGTTTTTCCATTTGCGGCTCACGATGAGGTTCCCGTTCTCTTCCTTGGCCTTCGTTTCCTGACCATTCACCAGAACCTTCATGTTGTCCGTCCACCATGGTTTACGGATCTTCACGGCAAATGATTTGTCCTTTTTTAACTGGAGGGTAAGGTCGGTGGATGGCTCCTGTGGAAACTGGTTTGTCTGTGTAACTGTGAGATCATTCCACGAGAGGATGGAGGGGATGAACAAGTTCACGATGAGGTCCTGTCCCTGGTGGGCGTATATCATCTCTCCATAGCGTGCTGGATTCTCCAGTCCCGTTCCTACACAACACCACATGGAGGTCTGCGGCTGAGAATAGACGCGGTAGTGACCTGAGCGCATGGGAGTGAAATACACGAAACCTCCTTGTACGGGGTTGAGAATGGAGAGGATGTGGTTATAGAGTGCCCGCTCGTAGTAGTCGATATAGTTCACGTTGGCAGTTGTCTGGTAGAGCATCTTCGTGAGTCGCAGCATGTTATAGGTATTACAGCTCTCTGGCCCCTGCTCACTCTCCAGTAAACCGCTGAAGTCGTTGGTGGGATTGAAATGTTCTCTCATTGAGTTTCCACCGATCGACACACTACGTTGTGCAATCACGACATCCCAGAAGAAGGCGGCTGCCTGATCCCAGTCAGCAAGTCCTTCGAGGTCGGCAATACGCTTATATCCAATTACCTTGGGAATCTGCGTGTTGGCATGTTTCCCTGTGAGGTTGTCTTCTTTCTTCAACAATGGCTGCAGCATCTGCTGGTCACTGAACTGATGTGCCAGTCGTAGATACTTCTTGTCACCGGTAATGGCAGCCACATCGGCAAAGGTCTCGTTCAGTCCGCCCTGCTCACTGCGTAGCATCTGCTGGATCTGCTCTTCACTGAGGGTGCTCACCTCCTTGATCATCCAGTCTGTCAGCTTCACCAGCATCTGCTTGGCATCTTCCCGTCCTGCCATCAACCAGGCATCCCGCAGTCCGGCGTAGATCTTATGAATATTATAAAGAGGTACCCAGCGGTCGTTCAGTCCGAACGAGGCAGCGCGGATATTTCCCTCTGCAATCTCTTTCCACATCTGGGGGCCGTTGGGGATGCCTGCCAGATAGCCGTTGCCCGAGGCATCCTGACAGCGTTTCAGCTCTTGCAGGAAATAGTCCATGCGCTGTTCAATCTCACGGTTTCCTGTGGCAGCAAACATATATGACAGGGCCGACAGGTAGTGTCCGCCGATATGTCCGTCCAGACCTGTGTTCTCCCAGTTGGTGTAGTTCTCGGCCTTAGCTTTCAGTCCTGCTCCTTTCAGGTAAGGTGCTAATAGACGGTCGGCATCTAATCCTAACAGGTAGTGGATGTCAGCCTGTTGATTTTTAAGAAACTGACTGTCAGTAAGTCTGACCTGATTGATTGGGAACGATTCTACCAATGATGGAATCTGTGCCATCATCAACGAGGTAGTAGCCGTCAAGGCGAAGGTGATAAAAAGTCTCTTCATGAGATGATTTGTTGATTAGTGAATTCGTTTGCAAAAATACAAAAAAAGAATGATAATCCTATGAGTCGTAATGCCAAATACCTTAAAAAATAACAACATGTAACGATATATGAATTATATGATACAATCTCGTCTGCCCATCCCAAGAGTTTTTAGTATCTTTGCAGTCTAATAAAAAGCAAGACAAATGAAATTACGAGCATGGTTTGTTTCAGTGCTGTTCGCCAGCGAGTGTCTCCTGACGATCTGTGCTGCTTGGGGTGCGACGACCGTTCCCCTTACCAATGGTATGTCACCCAATGGCAAGTTGTTGGTGATTCCTTATGCAGATGGTCTTCAGGTACTATATCAAGGGACTCCAGTCTTGCGCATTCCAGTGATGAAGGCAGATGCCGCAACAGCAGAAAAGAATGGATCGTTACGGTTTGTCGAACGTCTCACCGTGGATTACCAGATGCTGTCGGGCAAACGTTTACATGCCATGAACGAAGCCAATGTGTATCGTGTGGCGATGGGACCTAAGGCTTCGCTGGTGTTCCGCCTTTATAATGATGGCATCGCATTTCGTTATGAATATGCTGGGTTGTCAGCAAACCACTGTCCCCAGGAGCAGACCATCTATCGTATTCCCGAAGGAACACGGCGGTGGATGCAGCAGTGGACGGATGCCTACGAGGGCTTCTTCCCGCTCTCTACTACCTACAAGGTGAAACCGGTTCCTTCCTTCAGCGGTGTGTCTAAGTCGGAAGAGGGCTGGAACAACCGTTGGGGCTATCCGGCTTTGCTGGAGCCTGTTGATGGGGTGTTTGCCCTGATCACTGAGGCCAATATCGAGCGCAATCAGAGTGCTTCATGCCTGTTTAATAACGGTGAGGACTATTCTGTTGTACCTGCAGAGAACGAGGCTACGATCAGTGGTGAATGGCACTCCCCGTGGCGTGTCGTTATCATCGGCAGTCTTTCCAACATTGTGGAGTCAACACTCGTCACTGATGTGTCGGAAGCCAACAAACTGAAAGATAGCAACTGGATTCATCCGGGTGTGGTGTCATGGATCTACTGGGCCTATAACCATGGTTCCAATGATTATACGATCATCAAGAAATATGTGGATATGGCAGTTGCCTTGAAACTGCCATACGTATTGATAGATGCGGAGTGGGACACGATGAAGGACGGCTATACCATTGAGGATGCGGTGAACTACGCCAAGTCACAAGGCATCAAGCCCCTTATCTGGTACAACTCTTCGGTAGGCTGGGTGGATGGCGCTCCAACCCCCAAATACCGTCTGAATAAGCCTGAAGACCGTGAAAAGGAGTTTGCCTGGTGCGAACGCATAGGTGTGGCTGGCGTGAAAATTGACTTCTTCTCTGGTGACAATTTGAAGAACATGGATTATTGCATCGATCTCATGGAATGTGCTGCCCGTCATCATCTGCTGGTGAATTTCCATGGGGCTACCGTCCCTCGCGGATGGCAGCGTACCTATCCGAACCTGCTCTCCACAGAGGGCGTGTATGGTGCCGAGTGGTATAATAATGTAGGGACATTCACGGCGAAGGCGGCCAGTCATAATGCTACGCTGCCTTTTACCCGTAACGTCATCGGACCGATGGACTACACCCCGTGTGCTTTCTCCGACTCGCAGCATCCGCATATCACCACCCATGCCCATGAACTGGCACTGACGGTGCTCTATGAATCGGCATTGCAACATCTGGCCGACAGACCGGAGAGTCTGTTGGCGCAACCCAAACAGGTACAGGACTTCTTCGGACAGCTTCCTACAGTGTGGGATGATACCCGTTTACTGGCGGGCTATCCTGCGGATCATGTGGTGATGGCACGACGGAGCGGTCAGACCTGGTATGTGGCAGGCATCAACGGTACTGATGAACAGAAAACCATCACGTTCAGCCTCCGTGATATCCTGTCATCGGCACATGGACAGGCAACAGTCTATACTGACAGTGGTAACACGGGTGAGCCTTGGCGCATCACCTCGATGACAGCCAATCAGTTGCCCGCTTCCATGACCTGTCAGCCCCGTGGTGGTTTCGTGATCGTTGTCAACGAATAAGAGAAGTATTCACTAACTATAACAATTATTATCAATGATGAAAAAAAGCATGTTGAAGAAAGTGCTCTTAGCAGCGCTGTTGGCATTGCCGTTCACGAAGATGACGGCTGCCGTGGATCCGAATTTCTACATCTTCCTCTGTTTCGGACAGTCGAACATGGAGGGGAATGCTCGTCCTGAGGCTCAGGATTTAGCCAGTCCCGGACCTCGTTTCCTCTTGATGCCTGCCGTGGATTTTCCCGACAAAGGCAGAAAGATGGGAGAGTGGTGTGAGGCATCGGCTCCTCTTTGTCGTCCGAATACGGGTTTGACTCCTGCTGACTGGTTTGGTCGTACACTGGTTGCTTCGCTTCCCTCGAATATCAAGATTGGTGTCATCCATGTGGCTATCGGTGGTATCAAGATTGAAGGCTTTATGCCGAGTGAGATAGCCAATTACGTGAAGACAGAGGCTCCAGGTTGGATGAAGGGTATGCTCGAAGCATACAACAACAATCCTTATGAACGACTGGTTACGTTGGCTAAGAAAGCCCAGAAGGATGGCGTGATCAAGGGTATCCTCATGCATCAGGGCGAGTCGAATACAGGTGATCCCGACTGGGCCAAGAAGGTGCAGAAGGTATATGATGCACTCTGTGGTGACTTGAAGCTGAAGCCCGAGGATGTGCCTCTCTTTGCCGGTAACATTGTACAGGCCAACGGTCAGGGTGTGTGCATCGGCTGCAAGAAGCAGATTGATGAGCTGCCTCAGACCATCCATACCTGTCAGGTGATCTCTTCCGATGATTGTACCAACGGTCCCGACCGTCTGCACTTCGATGCTGCCGGTTATCGTGAGTTAGGTTGCCGTTATGGTGAGGCTGTGGCTCGTTTCCTTGGCTATGAGCCTGTACGTCCGAAGATGGAGACAACCAAGAAGATCGAGGTACCGGCTGATGCGTTCATCGCTTCTACTACTGTTCCTGGTAACCAGTTCCCCAAGCTTGATTCTCAGCGTCGTGGCTATTTCTACCTGAACGCTCCTGATGCCAAGAAGGTGGTGCTCGACATCTGTGACAAGAAGTATGATATGCAGTCCGACGGTAAGGGTGGTTGGATGGCTGTCACCGATCCTCTGGTAGAGGGCTTCCACTACTATTTCATGAACATCGGCGGCGTGAACTTCATCGATCCTGCTACGGAGACGTTCTTCGGCTGTAACCGCGAGGCAGGTGGTATTGAGGTTCCCGAGGGCAGCGAAGGTGACTACTATCGTCCGCAGCAGGGTATTCCTCACGGTCAGGTGCGCAGCATCTACTATTTCAGCAACGAGCAGAAGACTTGGCGCCATGCCATGGTTTATACACCTGCTGAGTATGAGCTGAAGAAGTTCCAGAAGAAACGCTACCCTGTGCTCTACCTGCAGCATGGTATGGGCGAGGATGAGACAGGATGGAGCAAGCAGGGAAATATGCAGCACATCATGGATAATGCCATCGCCAGCGGTGAGGCTGTGCCGATGATCGTGGTGATGGAGAGCGGTGACATCAAGGCTCCGTTCGGACAGGGACAGACCATGCAGACCTATGGTAACTCGTTCTATCCCGTACTGCTGAACGATCTGATTCCTTACATCGATGCCAACTTCCGTACGAAGAGCGACCGTGAGAACCGTGCCATGGCAGGACTCTCTTGGGGTGGTCACCAGACCTTCGATGTGGTGCTGACGAACCTCGATAAGTTCTCTTACCTTGGTACCTTCAGTGGTGCCATCTTCAACCTCGATGTCAAGACGGCCTATAATGGTATATTCACCAAAGCCGACGAACTGAACAAACAGATCCACTACTTCTTTATGATGAGTGGTACTGAGGGCATGGATAAGATGTTCGGCACCGAGAAGCTTGTCAAGAGCCTTAACGAACTGGGTGTGAACGCCCATTATTATGAATCCACTGGTACTGCCCATGAGTGGCTTACCTGGCGTCGCGGACTGAAACAGTTCATCCCGCACCTGTTCAAGAAGTAATTCTCTATGTAGATATAAATCATCAAAAGCCACCTCGAAAGGGTGGCTTTTTTCTTCATCCTCTTGCTCAGTCCGATGGCACCCATGGGACAGACGAGGCGGCAGAGATGAAATTGTTTATCTTGGACTTCGCCGAAGATTCTCTCGTCCAACAATAAAATTAAATGTACATTTATTTTGTGTTGTGCTTACTTATTCGTACCTTTGGCAACATGAAATTTTAAAACAATATCTTATGGCAGCTGGAGTAAGAAAGGAGGAGATCATGAAGAGTTTCTTTTGTTCGATGATGCTTTGGATGGGGATTGCAGTCCAGGCACAGAGTCCAAGTGAATATGTGATCACGGTGGATAGTAAAAAGTCCGCTGGGATCATTGATGAACTGCTCTACGGACAGCTCTTCGAACACATTTATTTCAGTGCCAACAACGGTGTGTGGCAGGAACTCATACAGGAACGTTCGTTCGAGCCAGAGCAGTATCCTGGCATTCATCCGCGTGATGGTTACTTCGACGGCTGGTTTATGGACGATGACAGGGTGCTGCATTCGCCTACGCGTTATGAGCAGCCGTTGAAGATTGACAGTATCAACACCTGTGACTTTGACCTGACCATGGATGTCAACTGGCGTTCATACAAATTGGCGCGGCGCGCTTGGAGTGGGGGACTGATGGATATCCGTTTCGCATTCCGTAACAAGAAAGATGGAACACCTTATTATATACGTATCCATGATCCGTACTATGAGAGTCGTACGTTTACTCCCGCACAGACACAAGCACAGATTGACGCAGCCAACGAGGCTGCTGCGCGTGCAGCACTGCAGCAGCAAAGTGCGACAGCCGATTTCTCCATCTGTCAGATGGAAGTGCGTGAATCGCAAGGCTTCGGCGGACGCCCCAGACGTCGCATGAATACGCTGGTGTCCTTGGCATCGACTCCTGCCACTAAAGAGCAGGTGAATGAGGAACAGAAATGGCACAAACTGCGCATCGAGAGTCGAGGCAGCAGGGCGACTGTCTATTGGGATGACAAAGATGTAGTGTGCTATGACGGACTGGAGAAGGCCGACCTTAACTTCATCACCTTCTGGGTGAACTACACCGAGGCTACCTATCGTAACATCAAGCTGACTACTGCTGATGGTAAGGTACTGTTTGAGGGAACACCTGGCGACGTGCAGATTCCAGCTGTCGCTCAGCAATGGACTGCTTTCGGTGAGGGTGGCAAGTATCGTCTCGTGAAGGACGATGCTGTGAACATGCGCTATTCACAAGAGATTACCGCAGGAAAGACCGAGGCCGGCATCTTCCAAGGGCCGCTGGACGTTGATGGCGATAACCTTGTAGGCTCCATCTATGCAAAAGGCAAAGGAGAGCTGATTGTCGGACTGCGCAGTACGAAAGGCAACATTATCGCTCGCCAGTCATTTAAGGTGAGCAAGGAGTGGAAGAAATATGATTTTACGCTCGATCCTCAGATGATCGAAGGTATCGACGGTCATTGCAGAATCTGCGTGGATAGTATCCAGCCCTCCAATTCTCTTAAAGAAGTCGCCAGTGATCTGGGCATAGAGACCGTCAAGAGGATAACGAAGTTTAGCTGCGATTGCGACTTCGTCATTATGGTCAAAAACGGAACGGTACAGGTGGATATGGCAACCATGACCACACAGACGGGTAAGAATCTGGGCGGATTCCGTCCTGACATTCTGCAGGCTGTGAAGGAGCTGCATCCCACTTGTCTGCGTTGGCCAGGCGGAGGATATGTGGCACAATACGACTGGAAATGGGGTATCGGTCCGCAGGAGAACCGCGAGCGTTGGGCACATTGGATGTGGATGGACTACGACCAGAACTGCTTCGGTACGGATGAGTTCATACGCTTTTGTCGTGAGGTGAATTCGGAACCGATTATCGTGGTGAGCGTGAAGTTCGAGCGTCCTGCCGAGGAGTATGACCAGATTCTTCAGGATGCGGTGAACTGGGTGCGCTACTGTAATGCTCCTGCCACGGATGAATGGGGTGCGAAGCGTGCAGCAAACGGTCATCCGGAACCGTATAACGTGAAGTATTGGGAGATTGACAATGAGATGTGGGAGATGGGTATCGACCGCTATGAGAAGTGCGTGCGCGACTTCAGTACGGCGATGCGGAAGATTGATCCTTCCATTAAGATCATCGCTTGTGGCGGGTTCCGCGAGGATGAGCAGTTCATCCAACGTAGCGGTAACTATTTCGATTATCTGAGTCTGCATCACTATGAACAACAAGGCGGTTATGCCACAGGACCTGTACGACTGGGACAGCAGTACGACCGTTATGCGGAGATGATTGCCAACGGACCGAATCCGAACATCAAACTGTTCATCTCGGAGTGGAACCTGAACAGTATCGACTGGCGTACGGGACTGTTTGCTGGTGGATTCCTCAATATGTGTGAACAACGGGATGTGGTGGCCATGGGTGCTGCGGCCCTGTTCATCCGTCGTACGGATGCGCCCGACTGGAATAATGCGTTCATCAACTTCGACTATAAGGATCTGTTCAAGGCACCGAACTGTCAGGTAACGGAGCTATGGTATGATCATTTCTCGAAGTACCGTCTGGCATACAGCGGTGAAACGGGTAATATCAGTGTGAGTACCACGATGTCGGAGAATGGTGCCGATGTGATCGTGAAGGTAGTGAACCCCACGGAAGATTCTGCCACCCTGCGCATCAAAGGCAATTGGAAGGGTGTGTCGGGTGCCGAGTACGAATATTATGCTCCAGGCTCTTTGACGATTGCTAATAGTATGGAGAACAAGAATGCCGTGGCGCTCAAGAAGACAACTGCCACTATTGATGGGAACGATGTCGTACTGCCAGTTCCCTCTCTTTCTGCTGGTGTGTTGGTTATTCATCAGTAAAAGAAAGACTTCTATATAGGTGAGACTCTTTCCCTTTCCCCTCCTCATGGAGGGGTAGGGGTGGCTTTCCATTCCAATTATGTGTTAACAACTAAAGAAACTATTAAATTTAGTTTAAAAACTAAACAATTTAGTTGCAAATAACGAAATCTTTTAGTTACTTTGCGCTCAGATATTGATTAATGACGCTCGCAAGCTATGCTTTGCTCACTTAAGAAGAAGCAAGAAGCAAGAGGCAAGAAGCAAGAGAAAAGCCCTATTGAATAGCATAGGATTTTGTCACTTGTATCTTATTACATATCTCTAATCTTCTAATCTTCTCACTTCTCACCTCTAAAAGTTGAGGGAAGCGAAACTTGAATAAGTAACTTAAAACCGTTAGCAATGAAGAAACTGACCAACAAGGAAAAGGAAATCATGGACCTGTACTGGCAGCACGGTCCGATGTTTGTTAGGGAGTTGCAAGCGCTTTACGACGAGCCACGCCCTCATTTCAACACGCTCTCCACGATTGTTCGCATTCTGGAGCGTGAGGGCTATCTCGGTCATAAGCAGTTTGGCAATACCTACCAATACTATCCTCTCATCTCTGAGGCAGAATACGGACGAAAGTCGATAGCAGGTATCATCAAGAACTACTTTGACGATTCCTACCTCTCTGCCGTGTCCTCGTTTGTCAAGGAAGAAAAGATCAGTATTGAGGATCTTCGCGAACTCATCAACAAAATCGAACAAGAGCAATGATGGATTTCTTGATATATGACGTCAAGGTAGCGGTGCTCATTGTGGTGTTCTATATGTTCTACCGTCTGATGCTGGCCCACGAGACCTTCCACCGTGTGAACCGCCTCGTGCTGTTAACCACGGCTTTGGCCTCGTTCCTGTTACCGCTGTGTGTGTTCACCATGCACAAGACAGTGATGATTGACTATGACATCAGCCAACTTGGTGAACTCACTATGAACGAGTCTGTTGTGTCGGCCATGCCAACCGATAATCAACCCTCTGTCATCCTGACATCCGTCCTGTTTTACCTGTTTATTATAGGTATGCTGGCTACGCTTGTCCATACCCTGATATCACTCATCAGAATCCAGTTGCTTATCCATCGAAGCGAGAAACATCCACAAGAAGACGGTACGGTGATCTGTGTGACCGGTAACACAACACTGTCGCCCTTCAGCTGGATGCACTATATCGTGATGAACCGTAGCGACTATGAGGCGCACGATGCCGCCATACTCGCTCATGAACGGGGACATATCCGTCTCAGACACTCCTGGGACCTGCTCTTCGTTGATCTACTCACTGCCCTCCAGTGGTTCAACCCCGCCATGTGGATGCTGCGCGCCGATCTCCGTGCCATCCACGAATACGAGGCCGACAGTGAGGTACTCTCTCTTGGGATTAATGCGCGTCAATATCAATATCTGTTAATCTCAAAGGCCGCGGGCATCGGTGGGTACTCCCTTGCCAACGGTATCAGTCATAGTACCCTCAAAAACCGAATCAATATGATGTTACATAAGAAATCTAACCGAACCAGTTTGTTGAAGCTTTTCGCACTCGTTCCCATCGTGGGTATTACTCTGGCTCTCAATGCACGAACCGTCAACGATTATGTCTATGACGGTCCTCAGAAGCAGAGCCCGGTGAAGAAAGGAAAGAAGAATACCACCATCAAGGTGGGTACTCAGGAGATCAAGGTGACTGAAGATCAAAAGGATGATAAGACCGCTACGGTTACCATGAATGTGGTTGAGGAAGAACAGAACGCAACCGATGAAAAGGTGTTTGATGTGGTTGAGAACATGCCCCAGTTCAATGGCGGAATGGGCGCCTTGATGCAATACCTGTCTCATAATATCCACTATCCGGAAGAGAGCGATGTGCAAGGCCGCGTCATCGTCAGCTTCGTGATAGGCAAGGATGGCAGTATCAGTAATGCACAGGTGGTGAAATCCCTTCATCCCTCATTCGATGCTGAGGCTCTTCGTATCATCAACAATATGCCCAAGTGGATTCCTGGCACCCAGAACGGCAAACCTGTCAATGTCAAATACGCCGTTCCCATCAGTTTCAGGAAGGCAACGGGTAGCTTCGAGACAAAAGAAGAGCCCCAAGCCGCAGGCACCTTTGTTACTATCGAGGGGGATGGTAATGTCAAGGTGGCAAGAGAGAATGATAAGAAAGCTGTGGAAGTCATTGTTGCTAAAGGAATCGGTCTTTTCGATTTCGTTGACGATAAGGACATCGATATCTATGTTGATGGTAAGTTGATTGACCTGAATGACAAGCGCAACACGGTTTCCCCCGATAACATCGAGCGTATAGAAGTCAAGGGCACCAAGGGTACTCGTAAGAGCATTCATGTCTTCACGAAGAAGAATTGACCCCACTGGCTGTTGCCTTTAGCTGTTGGAGGAAGAGGATGAGCTTTGCCCATCCTCTTTCCGTTCAGTCAGATTTGCAATATTTGCAATCCGACAGTAATATTAGTAACATATCCTGTCGTCAATGATTTGTGCAGATGCGTTGCACAAAGTGTGCAGATAGGTTGCACAAAGTGTGCAAAGGCTCTGCACAAGTTGTGCAAGGGTGTTGCACTAAGTGTACACAAGAATACCGCACAACTTGTACAGGAACTCTGCGCAACTTATACATGTATTCTGTTCTGCTTTTACAAGAATTTCCAACTCTGTTAAATGTCGTTAAATCACTGTGCTGTGATGCAAGATTTGCGGATATGGAGCATTTTGGAGGTAAAGAACAACATGTTAGTAATAATGAAAAATGAGTTTGTTATGATGAAGACAAGAACGTTTTTACCTTATGTGAGTGCCATGCTGGTGCTGGCAACCATGACCGTATCGTGTTCCAAAACCGAGAGCGAGGATTCTGAAAGAAAGGCAGAGTTACCGATAGGTGGTGAAGGATATGCGGCATTTTCTACGCTTGATGGTGGAGGTAGTGGCGGCGTAGGACCAGGCAACGGTTCAGGTGGCAATACTCAGGCTGGTGTCGTGACAGCAGGAGAATGGAATGACTTGAAGAACTGGCTGTTCTGGGCGGGGTTGATGCAGTCGGAAGAGTTTTCCAGCAAGAGCGACTACTGGAGTTTCTATACCAATCACCGCATTGCCTTGAGAGTAACAGACAAGAAAGGTCAGGAAATAGCAGGGGCTGCGGTGAAGCTGCTCCGGAAAACAGAAGATGGAGAGATCACGTTGTGGGAGACGGTTACCGACAACCACGGACTGGCCGAATGCTGGGTGGGACTCTATCAGAAAGAGACGGTTGATGAAAACACTCTGAGTGTGAGTATCAACGGACAGGTGATGGAGAAACATCCTGTGGTCTGGACTTGGGACGTCCAGCAACAGCTGTCTGTCAACGACTACGTCATCACACCTAAGTCATCTGTCAAGCAGAGTGCCGATATCGCCTTCGTGGTGGATGCCACGGGATCGATGAGCGACGAGATTGATTTCCTGAAAAACGACTTGGTGGATATCATCGGAAAGGCATCATCCGTACGGCCAAACATCACCATGCGCACTTCGGCCCTGTTTTACAGGGATGAGGGTGATGAATACCTCACCCGTCATTCTGACTTTACCGAGGATCTGTCATCTACGGCAGGATTTATCAACCTGCAGAATGCTGATGGCGGTGGCGACTATCCCGAGGCAGTACATACAGCACTGGAGAAAATGTTGCAGAAACTGTCATGGGACGAGACGGCACGTACCCGACTGGCATTCCTGGTCCTGGATGCTCCGGCACATTATCAGCAGGATGTCATCAGTTCCCTTCAGCAATCCATCAGGACTTGTGCACAGATGGGCATCCGACTGATTCCTGTGGCTGCCAGCGGCGTTGACAAGAATACGGAGTTCATGCTGCGCTTCTTCGCTATTGCAACCGGAGGAACCTATGTCTTTATCACCGATGACAGTGGTGTGGGGGAAAGCCATCTGAAAGCATCCGTTGGTGACTATCAGGTGGAGCAGCTTAATGAGCTCATTATCCGCCTGATAGAATACTATACAGAGTAACTCAGATAATGAAGGTTTTTGGTCGCCTACGGCGAGAAATCTAACAAAATCTATCCAAATCTTACAAATCCTCTATTTCTAATTTGTTTGATTCTGTTGAGATTTTGTTAGATTTCTCGCCGTAGGCGACCAAAAGAAGGAAGGAATTCTGAGAATTATAAAGAGGTGATATGATTTTAAGTATTTTTGGTACTTTTGATCTAATAAACAAAAACCGCTGAACCAGATGGTTCAGCGGCGTTTCTCTCAATTTTGTTCGAGTTAAAATTACTGAGCAGCAGCTGTATCAACAGCAGCGGTGTCAGCAACAGCAGCAGTGTCAGCTACGAGTGTGTCAACCGGCTCTTCAACTGCGGGAGCAGCAGGCTTGTTGTCAGTGCAAGATGCGAAAGAGATAGCTGCAACAGCTACGAACATTAAAACTAATTTCTTCATTTTCTTTGCTTTTTAAATCTGTAAAACAATCATTTGTTTATTAAAACGATGCAAAGGTAAGCATTTTTTTGATAGGTTGTTCTTTTTTTAGCGTTTTTTTTTAGGCTAAAATGTAACTTTTTCGTAAGTTACTGATTTACAACGTTGTATAAATTGCTAATAACTGTTAAAGTTTTAAGCAATGTCAATAAAGACAGGAAAACGATCCGTTTTTGTCCACTTTCCTCTTTCCACATGCCCCATTGCCGGTGATGTTAAACATGCGAAAAATCTATGGGTTTATTTTATTCTTCTCTCGACTTTTCGTACCTTTGTACTCGAATTCTTTCGACCACTCAAAGATGCTATATATATAATAAGGTGTATGATCAACAGCGCTGCTTTTCAAGGTAAGAAGGCTGCCTATTTCACTTTGGGCTGCAAACTGAACTTCTCTGAGACATCAACCTTCGGGAAGATGCTTCAGGAGATGGGCGTTACAACGGCTGGAAAAGAGGAACAGGCAGATCTTTGTCTGATAAACACGTGCTCGGTGACTGAGGTTGCCGACCACAAATGCCGACAGGCCATTCACCGGATGGTACGTAATCATCCTCATGCCTTCGTAGTGGTGACGGGATGCTATGCGCAGTTAGAGGCTGAAGAGGTGAGCCAGATCCCTGGTGTTGATCTGGTGCTGGGCAGTGATGAGAAAGCAAGTCTGATCCAGTTCCTGGCTGATGCATGGAGCGAGGAGGCGAGGGATCGTGGTCACGAAGGAACGGGACATGGAAGGGTGTTCAGGAAAGAAAAGACCAAGGACATCCAGTCGTTCGCCCCCTCATGCTCTCGTGGTAACCGTACCCGTTATTTTCTGAAGGTGCAGGATGGTTGTAACTATTTCTGTACCTATTGTACCATTCCCTATGCTCGTGGCTTCAGCAGGAACCCGACTATCGAGTCGTTGGTGCGGCAGGCTGAGGAGGCTGTGCGGGAAGGAGGAAAGGAGATTGTGCTGACGGGTGTGAACATCGGTGACTTCGGCAGAACCACGGGTGAGCGCTTTATCGACTTGGTGAAAGCATTAGATCTGGTGGAGGGGGTGGCCCGCTATCGTATCAGCAGCTTGGAGCCTGATCTCCTGGATGATGAGCTGATAGCCTACTGTGCTGAGAGTCGTGCTTTCATGCCCCATTTCCATATCCCTTTGCAAAGCGGTTCTGACGCAGTACTCCGACTGATGCACCGCCGTTACGACAAAGCGTTGTTCGCACATAAGATTGAACTGATCAAGGCGATGATGCCCGATGCCTTCATCGGTGTGGATGTGATGGTGGGCACACGGGGTGAGAAGCCGGAGTATTTTGAAGAGTGCTTTGACTTCCTGAAAGCCTTGCCCGTCACGCAGTTGCATGTGTTCCCCTATTCAGAACGGCCGGGAACAGCCGCCCTGAACATTCCATACGTGGTGAGTGCGCAGGACAAGAAGCTGCGCTCGAAACGGTTACTGGCTTTATCCGATGAGAAGACGGAAGCCTTCTATTCCTCTTATATCGGTCGGGAGGCGGAGGTGCTTTTCGAGAAAGCCGCAAGGGGAAGAGCCATGCATGGTTTCACTCGTAACTATATCCGCGTGGAACTGCCACCGGCAGAGGGAAACAATGCCCTTGACAACCAACTGGTGATGGTACGCTTAGGAGAGATGAATCATGACAAGACTGCCTTGAAGGTGGAGCGTATAATATAATAAGGTATAGAAGATATGGATCAGGTAGCGATCGTGATATTGAACTGGAACGGCGAGAAGATGCTGTCGCAATATATGAATACGCTGATGGAGTATTCGCGGCGGTCGGCCAAGGTGTATGTGGCGGATAATGCCTCGACGGATCAGTCGGTGGCGTTCCTGAAACAACATTTCCCTGAGGTGCAGATCATCCAATTGGAGAAGAACTGGGGGTTTGCCGAAGGGTATAACAAGGCACTGCAGCAGGTGGAGGCTACCTATTACGTGCTGCTGAACAGTGATGTGGAAGTGACTCATCACTGGCTGACACCACTCATTGAGTTCATGGACAATCATCCGGAGGTGGCAGCCTGTCAGCCGAAACTGTTGTCGGTGACAAACAAAGATGCCTTTGAGTATGCAGGGGCCTGTGGTGGCTTCATCGACAAATTTGGTTATCCTTTCTGCAGGGGACGTATCTTTGACACGGTGGAAGATGACAACGGACAATATGATGTGCGTGCCGAGGTGTTGTGGGCCACGGGAGCCTGTCTGATGATCCGTTCTGCTGACTACTGGAAGGTGGGAGGACTAGATGGTCGTTTCTTTGCCCATAATGAGGAGATTGACCTCTGCTGGCGACTCCGAATGGCAGGAAAGAAAGTGTGCTGCATCCCCGATAGTCAGGTATATCATGTGGGAGGGGGTACATTACCGAAAGGCAATCCGATGAAAACCTACCTGAACTTCCGTAATAACCTCACCATGCTTTACAAGAACCTGCCCGACAGGGAGTTGAAGATGGTGATGCGAGTGAGGTGGTGGCTCGATTATGTGGCTGCCTTCCAGACATTGCTGTGCAACGGGAATGTGGGTGACTTCAAGGCCATCTTCCGGGCACGACGGGATTTTAAGCGGTGGCGTGGTGATTTCAAAGCCGATCGGGATGCCCTGCAGCATAGCAGGGTGGTGGCCGTTGTTCCTGAACGGAAAAACTTCAGCATCCTTTGGCAGTATTATGTCAAAGGGAGAAAGAAATTTGCTGAGCTTCCTGAATGAGTATTTCCCATCGGGCATTGGCATGCTTTTTGCTGTCTGCCTTATAGAAAGGAGATTCATTTATGGCATTTATAGACTATTACAAGATTTTGGGTGTCGCGAAGGACATCCCTCAGAACGAGGTGAAAAAGGCATACTTGAAGCGTGCCAAACAGTTTCATCCCGATCTTCATCCAGATGACCCGAAGGCCAAGGCGAAGTTTCAGGCTCTGGCCGAGGCGTATGATGTGATAGGAGATCCTGAGAAACGGAAAAAGTATGATCAGTATGGGGAACGATGGAAAGAGGTGGATGCGATGAATCAGTCGGGAGGCTTTAACTGGTCACAGCAAGGCGGATCACCCTTCGATGGTTTTGATTTCAGCTCTTTCAACGGCGGTGGCTTCAGCAGCTTCTTCCAGGATCTGTTCGGTGGTGGCGGTCGAAAGACTCGCACACAAGGTTTCGGTCGCCAGAGCAGGGGGGAGATGAACGCCAATGTGAACATCGATCTCTACACAGCCCTGCTGGGCGGTGAGGTGATGATCCAGTTGAGTACTGGTGCGAAGATCAAACTGAAAGTAAAGCCAGAGACACAACCGGGAACGAAGGTACGCTTGCGGGGAAAAGGCTACGACCGGGGTGACGGTACCTATGGTGATCTGATCATCACCTATCAGGTACAGTTGCCTACCCATCTGACTGACCATCAGCGTGAACTGTTACGGCAGATGCAGATGGGCTAAATGTTAAAATACCCTTAAGACTGTCACTTTTATCTGTCGGATGTGTTTGGTTCTTAAGAATTTGTCGTACCTTTGCAGCCGCTATCACGAGTTGATGGCATGAGATTCAAATTCAATTCATTTTTAACAATTAAACATTAAACAATGGCAACAAAAATCAGATTGCAGCGCGGTGGCCGTAAGGGCTATGCCTTCTACAGCATCGTTATCGCTGACGCAAGAGCACCACGTGATGGTAGATTTACTGAGAAGATTGGTACATATAACCCGAACACCAATCCTGCCACAGTAGATTTGAATTTCGACCGTGCACTCTATTGGGTAGAGGTGGGCGCACAGCCTACAGACACTGTACGTAACCTCTTGAAGAACGAGGGCGTTTACATGATGAAGCACCTCCGCGGTGGTGTGAAGAAAGGCGCCTTTGATGAGGCTACTGCCCAGAAGAAGTTCGATGCATGGAAAGAAGCTAAGGTGAAAGGATTCGATGCCGTTCGCGACCAGGTGGCAAAGTCTAAGAAAGAGGCTGCAGCCAAGGAACTCGAGGCAGAGAAGAAGATCAACGAGGCTATTGCCCAGAAAGTGGCTGAGAAGAAGGCTGCTGCCGCTGCCGCTCAGGCTGAGGCTGCTGCTGAAGAGGCCGCTCCTGCTGAGGAGGCTCCCGCTGAGGCATAAGCATTTTACAGTGCTGTTTAATGGAAGAGGCAGGCGCGAGCCGAGCCTCTTTCTTTTTATCTCTCATTCTTCATCTCTCATCTCTCATCTTTCATCTTTCATCTCTCATCTTTCATCCTTCATCTTTCATCCTTTTCTCATGCACATCGTCGAAATCCCTTCTTTCTTCCCTCCCTATGGCGGTGAGTTCTGCATCGAACAGTCAAAAGCGCTGCAAGCGTTAGGACATGAGGTGCGGATCATCAGTAATGTGCAATTGTCAGTGAAGAAAAGTGTATGGGAATTCTTGACGCTACCCTATCATAGACAGTTTATTGAGATAGAGGGAGTCCCTGATTACCAATCATTTATGCGAGGCGTCCCCAAAGTGGTTCGACCCAATGTCGAACGATGGGTGGGCATCGTACGGGAGATGTTCCAGACGTATGTGGAACGTTACGGACAACCCGATATCCTCCATGCCCATTGTGCCAAATGGGCAGGTTATGCAGCCATGTTGATAGCCCGAGACTATGATATACCTTATCTTATTACCGAGCATCTGCCTTCCATGATCTTCAGAGAAGAGTTCGGGCGTAAGGGTACTGATGCCTGGCAGGTGCCGTTGCTGCGGGAGGCTTATCAACATGCAGACAGGGTGATTCCCGTATCCGAGGAGGTTGTGACTGATCTGGCACCGTATTTCGGCGACGATTATCATTGGACTGCGGTTTCGAATGTGATCGATGTGGATTTCTTTGCTTATCGAAAACGACCTCCCCGTATGGGGCGACCTTTCCGTTTTTGTTGTATTGGTAATTATATTCACAGGAAAGGTTATGACGTGTTGTTCCAGGCGTTTCGGATGTTGGCAGAGAATCATCCCGAGACCGAACTGCATATAGCAGGAACAGGAACCGATGGTCAAGCTTGCCGACAGGCGATACGTACCCATGGAGGTCATACAAGGATTGTTGCTCATGGCCGTATCGACAGGGAATCGGTAAGGGCGTTATTGTATGACTGTGATGTGCTGGCGTTGGCAACCCGTGATGAGACACAGGGCTTGGTCCTCTTGGAGGCAATGAGTACTGGAATCCCAGTAGTGACTACCGAGGCAGTGCCGCAATGTGTCAGAATTGCAGGGGGATGCTGGGTAGCACCCATTGATGATGCACATGCTTTTTGTGCCCTGATGAATCAGGTGATAGAAGATCAGGGTGATCAGAGTGAGGCCGTTTCCAAGAGAGTAGGGGAGATGGCTGCTCCTCCTGTCGTCGCCACCCGGTTAACACAAGTCTTTCAGGAGTGCATTGCCGCTCGTCAAAGGGTCTGATAGAAGTCAAGATACTGCTGGGCTACCTTCAGATAGTCGTGGTGTCTTCTCACATATTCTATACTTTGCCGTTTCAGTTCGGGTATGCGCTCAGGGTGTGTGACCAGCTGTTCCAATGCATGATAGACACTCTCGTAGTTGGGCTCGACGTTGATGATTGGGCGGAGCTCGTCTTCATGGATGATCTCATAGTTCTCAGGCTCGCCACCGCCGATATCGATAATCCCTTTTGACATGGCTAAGAGTGAGTTCATTGACGGGGTGTAGCTGTATAGCTGATCGAGAATGGCATCGCTTCCTTCCATCAGTCGTTGATATTCGGCGAAGGGAACAGATACCACCTTCACCAGTTCCATCTTGTCGGGATGACGGCGTTGCACTTCTTCGGCAGCGGCTAACATGATATCGGTTCCTTTGTAATCGCTCCGCTTAGCATCTATGCCGATAAAAATCCGTGCTTTCTCTTTCCTATAATCATTTTCCACTCTTCTTTCTCCTTCCTTTTCTGTGAAGGATACGGCAGCTTGTTTCCTTTCCTCTCTTTCAATAGGAAGGGGGATAAAGGAGGTCTTTTGGGGGAATAGGGGTTGATAGACAACCCAGTATTCATACAGACAAGCCACGATGCCGTCGCAGTCGTTGGCAATCATTTGGTTCAGTCGTTCATGGGAGGTACTGATCCATTCATCCATCAGTCGGGTGGAGGCAGGGTCGGTGCGTACCTGGTCGCCGATATTATGATCGCTGTATCTCAAGGGTTTCTTCTCCACACAGGTCCTTGCCCAATACGAGTCTTCGCCGAAGGCACCTAACACCATCTTTTTGTTATGACGGCGGAGATAGCGATAGATGGGGAATAACCGTTCTGGTCGCAGATCAAAGAAGATGGGGTTGATGAGCTGAACGATATCGTAGTCTTTAAGCTGGGGAAGAAGTCGCCACACCTTCAACAGGTAAAGGATGCCGTCCCAGTGGGAAGAACTGCCCCTGACCACAGAGATGTCACGAGGGTAGTTGCGCCAGCCGTTGCCTCCTGACACGACGGTGACATCATGTCCGAGTTCCTTCAATCCTTTGGCCAATGTGGCATGGAGTCCGCTGTAGTCGTTGAGCAGAAGTATTCTCATCGTTCTTTGGCAAGTAAGGGCAGGGAATGTACGAGGATTTTCCGTCCCATCTTACTGTTTGTCATGCGGCGGAACCATTTGTATTTGTGGGTATAGTCACGTTCGGGTAGCGGGAACATGCCCCGTTTGTGCAGCCGTTCCAGTCTTTTGTCTAATTCTTGTTCACTGTGTGTGAGCATGATGATGTTATAGATATAGTCCATGGTGAGCTGCGCAACACGGCGTTGCAGGGCGATGCGTTCTGCTGAGGGCAGGGTGTTGGCCAGGTGATCAAGTTGGGTGATGACATATTCGGCATCGTCCAGCCGTTTCTCTTTCCATTGCTTGTCATCATTGTGGACAATCGAGTCGGGACGTTCGCGGTAATAGTAGGCATAGGTGTCGGTACTGTAGATGGTCTCGGCACGGAGGATGAGCTGTGGTGTGAACTCCTCATCTTCATGCAGCAGTTGCGGGGTGAAGCGCAGGTCACCATTCATCTTCTTCCTGAAGATATATCCCCAGGCCGTTGCCCGCAGGTTGTTGTGATGCATGTACTCGGTTCCACTCACCGGACCGTCGAACAGATAAGGGGTGTCCACCTCTGTGCCCTCGTTGGTGAAGTTGAAGATCACCATGTCTGGTTGGTGCTTTCTGACAATGTCCAGACAATGCTCGTATCCACCTTGGATCAGACAGTCGTCGGCATCCACGAACTGAATGTATTCCCCCCGACAGATGTCTATACCCACATTGCGCGCCGTGCTCAGTCCTTGGTTATACTGACGCAAGTAGATCATCTGGTCGCGATAGTCGATCAGTTCGTTTAGCGGACTCATGTCAGAGCCATCGTCGATTAGGATAATCTCTCGTTCTTCCGGAGGAATCGACAGCTGCAAGATGCTCTCGATACATTCCCTCAACATCTCTACGGGCAGGTTGTAGTAGGTGATGATAAAGCTGATAAGTGGTGTATGGGTCATATATAACTTCACGATTTTCATCGCAAAGTTACGAAAAGTCGAGCGAAAAGCCAAATTTATTTGAACTTTTCCGAGCGAAAGTAACTTCGGCACAGCCAAAGTTACCTTGAGTAAAGCGGAAATGCATCCCCTTCTCCTATGATCAAGAGACTGTTTGCTTCACTGTGACAGTCGATTCTTTGGAATCGTGCATAATAAATAACGAATTCGTTCGTTTAATAGTAGATGGAAAATGAGACAAGAAGCAGCTACCACCATATCCTGAAGTATGCCGGTCTCTTCGGTAGTATTCAGGCGCTGAACATCCTCGTCGGGATGGTACGGAATAAACTGGTGGCCATGATCCTCGGACCTGGCGGAATCGGACTGTTGTCGTTGTTCAACAGTGCCGTTGCCTTCTTGTCGAATGCCACAAATCTGGGTATCCCCACCAGTGCTGTCAAATCCCTTTCTGAACTGTATGAGAAAGGAGACAGGGAGAAGATGGAACGGTATGTTCGTGTGATTCGCATGTGGGCTCTCCTCACCGCTCTGTTAGGTGTTGTGGTATGTGCTATGGCTGGTCCGTTGCTGAACAGGTTCTCCTTTACTTGGGGAAACCATGTCCTGCATTTCATTCTCCTTTCTCCTGCTGTAGGTATGTTGGCTATTATCGGCGGGGAGATGGCTATTTTGAAGTCTGTCAGGAAGTTAAGGGATTTGGCTAAAGTATCCGCCTTGAATGTTTCGTTGGCACTGATCCTCACCACCCCCATCATTTATTTCTATAACCAGCGGGGTATTATTCCCAGCATTATTGTGATGACATTCACGCAAATGGTACTAACCATGTGTTACTCCTATCGCCAGTTCCCATTGCGATGGGGACGGGTGAGTGAGCATCTTGCTGAGGGATGGCCTATGGTGAAGTTAGGACTGGCATTCGTTGTGGCAGGACTGTTCAGCAGCGGCGCTGATTTCCTGATACGAGCCTCGCTGAACAACATTGCCTCATTGGACATGCTGGGCTTGTACAATGCGGGGTTTATGATGACTGTTACCTATGCGGGTATGGTGTTCACCTCCATGGAAACGGATTTCTATCCCCGGCTGTCGGCTATCAGTCATGATCCCAATGCCTGTAGTACGGCCATCAACCGACAGATTGAGGTGTCACTACTGATGATCTCTCCTTTGTTGGTGGCCTTCAGTATTGGAGCACCCATCATCGTGGAATTGCTCTATACCAGGCAGTTCCTTGAGGTGGTCCCCATGATGCAAGTCACGGTATTGGCTATGTATCTTCGTGCCATGAAACTTCCCGTGGCCTATCTCACCTTGGCTAAAGGCGACTCCCGTTCCTATCTGGTGCTGGAGGCATATAGTGCCATCGTGATGGTGGGGGCAGTACTCCTTGGCTTCCGATATTGGGGATTGGTGGGAACGGGTGTCGGACTGCTGGTTACGGGTTTTATTGACATCATCGTCATCAACCTCTTTGCCCGGATCAAATACCATTATCGTGTCTCTGCTACTGTCCTCCGTTTTGCTGTCTTTCAGCTACCGATCGGTATTGCTGTATATCTCGTTACCTGCACGCTTGAGGGCTGGACCTATTGGCTGACCGGCATTTTCTTAGGCTTGCTGAGTCTTGCTTTGTCATTCAAGCTGTTTCGGGAGTCACATTGATAAGGATTCCACTCTTCTATTTGCAGAAAGATAACTATTTTTGAAAATAATTCTTAATAAAGATACATAATTCTTTTTTCTTTTGTATCTTTGCCCTGAAAACAGTTTTTCTTTATGACACTGATCATTGTAGCCATATTACTGATTGGTTATTTGCTGATTGCTACCAGCAGCATGACCAAGATAAACAGAGCGGCCTCAGCCATCTTTGCAGGAACGGTGGGGTGGGTGCTCTATATCTGCTATGGCTCTGATTTCGTGATGAGTCAGCACCCTTCGGAGTATATCGATTTCTTAGGCGGTGCCAGTCCTACGAGTGTTGCCGTGAAAGAGTACATCTCGCAGAATGTGTTCCTTAAATATGTGGGACGCGGAGCAGAGATTGTGCTGTTCCTCCTTGCTACCATGACCATCGTGGAGGTGCTGAACAACAATGGCTGTTTTGATTTCTTCAAGGAGATGTTCAAAACAAGGAAAAGCAAACGACTGCTATGGGTGATGACGTTGATTACTTTCTTTGTCTCTGCCAATCTTGATAATCTCACGGTGACAACGATGATGTTGGTGATGATGCATGAGATCGTGCCCAACCGTCGTCAGCGGATGATCTACGGATCAGCAATCGTCATTGCTGCGAACTGTGGCGGTGCACTGACAGTGATCGGTGATCCTACAGGACTCGTACTGTGGACAAAGGGATCCGTTACTGCTACGAACTTCTCCGCCTCCTTAGCCATCCCTTGTCTGTTGTCGTGGCTTCTCCCTACTTGGTGGCTGTCACGGATGCTCCCTGAACATATTGATTCACAGTGGACTTCAATGCCTTATCGCGGTGATGACACGAACCTGAAAGTGTGGCAGCGGCTGCTGATGTTGATTGTGGGGATTGGAGGACTCTGGTTTATCCCTTCGTTCCGTGCCATTACCAAGCTCAGTCCGTTTCTGGGTGCTCTCTGTGTCTTGGCCGTTCTATGGATTGTGAACGAGATCGTGAATCGTAAACTCATGAATACAGAGCAGATGATCCAGCGGCGCACACCACGTGTCCTTCAGTATGGGGTGCTGCAGCTGATGCTCTTCGTGATGGGTATTACCCTTGCTTTGGGTGTGGTACAGGAGACTGGTGCCATAGCCTGGCTGTCAAGGATATGCGACCAATATATCCACAATATATGGATCATGGGGGCTTTGGCTGGGTTGTTCAGTACAGTGCTCGACACCTTTGCTACCTCGATGAGCTTTTTCTCTCTCTATCCTTCCTTGTCAGAGAATGCAATGTTCTATAAGATTGTGGCCTATAGTACGGCTATGGGAGGCAGTGTGCTGCTGATCGGCAGTGTGAGCGGACTGGCTCTGATGAAGATGGAACATATCCATGTGGGATGGTTCCTGAAGAATGTGGGGTGGGTGGTTGTATTCGCCTGGCTTCTGGGCATACTCTCCCTGCTCTTGATCGGATGATTCATGACACTTTAACTGGTGTAAAATAATAATACAACTATGGGTAAAATCAAGACAATTGGAATACTTACCTCTGGCGGCGATGCCCCAGGTATGAATGCGGCCATCCGTGCGGTGACCCGCGCTGGTATCTATAATGGTTTCAAGATCAAAGGAATCTATCGTGGATGGGAAGGACTGATCCATAACGAGATTAAGGATTTCACCACGGAGAATGTGAGCGGTATCATCAATATGGGTGGCACGATCCTGAAGACGGCACGCTCGAAGGAGTTCATGACGTCGGAGGGAAGGAAGAAAGCCTATGAGAATATGAAGGCCAACGATATCGATGCGTTGGTGGTGATCGGTGGCAACGGCTCCCTGACAGGAGCCCGTATCTTTGCCGATGAATATGATGTGTGCTGCATCGGCTTGCCGGGAACGATCGACAACGACCTCTATGGTACCGATTCGACCATTGGCTATGATACCACGATGAACACCATCATGGAATGTGTGGATAGAATTCGTGACACGGCACAGAGTCATGAGCGGATTTTCTTTATCGAGGTGATGGGCCGTGATGCCGGATTCCTTGCACAGAACAGTGCTATTGCCAGTGGTGCTGAGGCCGCCATTATCCCTGAGGACTCTACGGATGTTGACCAGTTGGCACGCTTCATGGAGCGAGGTATCCGTAAGTCGAAGAAGAGTTGTATCGTCATCGTCTCAGAGAGTCCGAAGTGCGGTGCCCTCTATTATGCCGACCGTGTAAGGAAAGAGTTCCCCGACTACGATGTGCGAGTATCGATTCTCGGTCATCTGCAGCGCGGCGGACGTCCCACGGCTCATGACCGTATCCTAGCAGGACGTACAGGAGTGGGAGCTATTGAGGCAATCATGCAAGGCCAGCGCAATGTGATGATCGGCTTGCGATACAATGAGGTGGTGTATGTACCGTTCTCTGAAGCTATCCGCAGTGATAAACCCTTTGATAAGAAATTGATCAAGGTGCTTGATGAGTTAAGCATCTAAACCATATCAATGAGAGACTGTGTTCCTATTATTAACTTAAAACAAAAGCATTATGAAGAAAAAATTTATTTGTACCGTTTGTGGATATATCCACGAAGGTCCGGAACCCCCTGAGAAGTGTCCAGTATGCAAGGTGCCTGCATCGAAGTTCAAAGAGCTCAAAGAGGATGAAATGGAGTATGCCACCGTACATAAGATTGGTGACGGAAAACCCGAGGGCGTGAGTGAGGAGATGATTCAAGACCTGCGCAATCACTTCAATGGTGAGTGCGGTGAGGTGGGCATGTATCTTGCCATGGCTCGTCAGGCTGACCGTGAGGGCTATCCCGAGATTGCAGAGGCTTTCAAACGCTATGCTTTCGAGGAGGCCGACCATGCCAGTCGTTTTGCTGAGCTGCTCGGTGAGTGCGTATGGGATACCAAGACGAATCTTGAGAAGCGTGCTGCCGCAGAGGCAGGTGCCTGCGAGGATAAGTTCCGTATCGCCAAGAATGCGAAGGCTGCGGGCTTCGATGCCATCCATGATACCGTTCATGAGATGGCTAAGGATGAGGCACGCCATGGTGCTGGCTTCGCCGGACTGCTGAAACGCTATTTTGGTCAATAAGATACTATAGCGACTGGGGGCTTAGGAAGACGGTCAACCGGTGGGTTGTCAACCATCCTTTGCCCCCACCTTTAAATACTTTGGGCCTAAGCCTCGTATATAGATTAACAACTTATTATCATGAAAAGAATTCTATCCATTTTGTTTCTCACTCTCCTGGTGATGACAGCAGGAGCACAAGGAGTTCCCGCCCTCGACCAGCTGAAGTCGAATCCCAGGAAAGCCTATGGCAATGACTACCCTTATCAGCAGGAACCTACTCAACTGACAAAAGCTCCGAAAGGTTATAAACCTTTCTATATCAGTCATTATGCACGACATGGTTCACGTTACTATTGGACGGATGTGTTGTACAAAGAACTGGATAAACAACTGTCAACTGCTCACGAGAATCATCAGCTAACAGCCGAGGGAGAGGCTTTCTATCAAAAGTTCATGTTGGCCAAGGACGAACTGGCAACGGGTGTGAGTGAGCTTACCCAGTTAGGGTGGGAGCAGCATCAGGGAATAGCTCGTACGATGTATAACCGTTTCCCCGAAGTATTCAAGAAGGGAGGAAACGTTTATGCTATATCTTCACTGACAGGTCGTTGTGTGATCAGTATGTCTGCTTTCTGCCAGGAACTGGTACAGTGCAATCCGAAGATTGAGATCCGCGAACAATCCTCCCGTTTTACCTTAGATGGTGTCGTGCCAACCGACCGTCAGAACCCGGTGAAACATAAGTTCCCGAAGGTGAAACCACGTTATGAGAAAAACCGTGATCAGTTCAAGGCTGACAATTCTCTGCGGGAACGGGTCGTTCCCCGTGTCTTTACCAGTACCGAAGGCATCCCCGGCAATGTGAACCGTATCGGTAGTAACTTGGTTGATCTCTATAGAACATTGCCAAGCATCGACCATGAGGGGATGATGGGCAATATCCTTACCGATGAGGAACTTGCTAAAGAGTGGGAGAATGATAATCTGGGCTCTTACTCGTGGGTGTTCGGTCCTCAGTATGAGATGATTCCCATCTTGCAGGACATCATCAAGAAAACCGATGATGTGCTCAGTGGAAAGAGTGACCGTATTGCTGATCTGCGCTTTGGACATGATACCTGTATAGGACCTCTCACGGTGCTGATGGGAATTAATGGTGCAGACAAAGACCCGGAAGATCCCTATGAGGTGAAGAATATTTACCAGAACTGGGAGACTTGCAAGGCTTGTAACATCCAACTGGTGTTCTATCGGGGGAAGAAAGCGTCAGATCCTGTCCTCCTGAAATGTCTGCTGAACGGTAAGGAGGCCAGTCTGCCTGTTCCTACAACCACCTATCCTTATTATAAGTGGTCGGATTTCCGTGACTTCTATACGGCACGCTGTCAGAACGTGCCCAGTGAAGAGTAGTGTTTTTTCATGAAATACGAAGCGAATGGGTCAATCTCTTTAAGAGAATGGCCCATTCATTGCAAGTATTTACCTTATTCTTCTTTGATGTCTTTGAGCTCATAAAATGGGTTCTGCACGTCCTCGGGGAAGTAAGCCTTCCCTTCATCGTCTACCCATACGGCTATTCCACACTGCACGGCAGGGTGATTCATGCTGAGATGCACCTTCCTCTCCACCCCTGTAATGATATTCTTCATGGTCGCTGTTTTCATCTTTTCCGTTTATTTGTTCTATAATAAATGTCTGATACTTCTGCTTCGCGGTAGGATGTTCCATGGTGTCCTACTATGATGCTGCAAAAATACGAATAAACATGAAAAGAACAAAATATCTTCGCTCATTTCTTCTATTATATGCAAGAGGAACTCAGCGAATATAGTGGAATGCAGAAAGCCTCGATCTTCATCATTTGTGCAAGGGGGTTGCACAAAGTGTGCAGACCCTTTGCACAAGTTGTGCAGAGCCTTTGCACAAAGTGTGCATGACTGTTGCACAAATTGTACTTGGCTATCGTCAATAAACAGCCTTTCTTCAACTATACAAAAAGTGGATTGTCTTTAGACTTGAAAACGAATAAAGGTACGGTCATCGAAACTATGGGCACCGTGCATCAGTCCTTTGGTCGCTGGACAGAGATCGATGCAGAGAGGGTCGTTCTCGATGAGATGCTGCAAGGCTTGCTCGCTTTCCTGCAAGGTGGACTTGAGCAGAGGATAGCCGTCGGAGGCAAGGACGATTGTGGTGGGATTGGCAGCAGATGACTGGGGGACAGGAATCACGCGGATGCCAGGACGGTAGATGGGGAAGCCGTCAATGACGGCATAGTTGACATTCTGTTGTTGGCAGGAACTGATGATGTCTTGGATAATATGGTCGCGCCCGCTGTCATGCTGTTGGAAATCCTTGATCGTCATACCCTTCTTGAGTGCATCCTTGATGAATCTGCTTCGCTTGGCAGCATTGACTGCCTCAGCAGGTTTGTTGTTTTCGTAGAGAACACCGTTAAGCATACACTGGCAATCCCCCACCATCCATATCTCCCGATAGTAGCGACTGAAGATCACAGCACTGGCCGTGGTGCGTTGTTCCGCATGCTCCTGTAATTGTGCCAAGTCTAGATGATGCCGTTGGTATTCCCGACGGATGGCTGCTGTCACCCCTTCGCAGAACAGGTCTAAGGTGATGTCTGGCGGCATCTGTCGGATGAAGTCAGCAATGAGAAGCATAGCGTAATGCCCATTGGTCATTGTCGGATGGAACCGCAAGGGCGTCTTACTGGTGCTGCCATCGATGACGGCGATATGGTCAGTTGTGATGACCAGACCGTCTTCGTTTGTTTCTGGGGTTCTCTTGCCTTGGGTTAGACTTTCTATGATGGTCATGTTTCGTAGATGGTTGACGATGGGTTGGGTTGGGAGATGGGGCGTTGCGATTGAAATAGGGTGAGGGACCTGCGTAAAGTTGTGGGATGAGATCGGCACGACCGATACGCTGCAGTTCCTGTTCAATATTCCTGCGTTCTTCATGTTTGTACCAGAAGAAGAACATGCGCTGGGCAAGTTTCTCACGCTGGGTCTTGGCAGAGAATACAGGCTCCAATGTGTAGGGATCGTAGCCAGTGTACCACGTCTCGGTGGCGACGGTCATGGGTGTGGGTGTGAAGTCTTGTACCTGCTCGAGGTGGAAATCCAGTTGCTTGGTGATGACGGCGAGCTCTGCCATGTCCTCCTCCTTACAGCCCGGATGGCTACTGATAAAATAAGGTATGATCTGTTGGTTTAAGTGCTCCTCGCGGTTAATACGGTCGAAGATACGTTTGAACTGCTCGAACTGACGGAAGGAGGGCTTACGCATGAGTCGTAAGACGCTGTCAGACGTATGCTCTGGTGCTACTTTCAAGCGTCCACTGACATGACGACAGATCAGTTCACGGGTGTACTGCCGTGTGCTCTCATTGACTTTCTCGTCTTTGCTCTGATGGAGGAGAAGGTCATAGCGCACTCCACTGCCAATGAAACTCTTCTTAATCTGCGGCAGGGCATCCACGGCATGGTAGATATCGAGCAGGGCGCTATGGTCGGTATTCAGATTCGGACAGATCTCAGGGTGGATACATGAGGGACGTTTGCACTTCTCACAGGCATTGGGGTTACGCCCATGCATACCGTACATGTTGGCAGAAGGACCGCCGAGGTCACTGAGGTAACCTCTGAAATCGGGCAGTTCTGCCACCTGTTTCACCTCTTTTAATATACTCTCCTTACTTCGGCAAGTGATGAATTTACCCTGATGGGCGGAGATGGTACAGAAGGCACAGCCGCCGAAACACCCTCGGTGGATATTCACCGAATGTTTGATCATCTCGTAGGCAGGAATCCGTTTACTCTTGTATTTGGGGTGGGGCAGACGGGTATAGGGAAGATCGAAGGAAGCATCTAGCTCTTCAGAGGTCATCGGCGGGTAGGGAGGATTCACCACGGCATAGATCCCATCAACCTCTTGCAGCAGTCGCTGGGCATGGATTTTGTTCGACTCTTCCTCGATATGCCGGAAATTCTCTGCTTCAGCACGTTTGTTCTGCAGACACTCTTCATGGGAGTGGAGGACAATGTCATTGTCGTTGATCCCGCCAGGGATGTCTTTCTCCTTTGCTAGGAAGACTGTTTGTGGTAACTCATGGATAGTGTGAATGGATCGGCCTTTGTCCAGTTCCTCTGCTATGCGGACGATGGTTTTCTCTCCCATTCCGTAGCTGATCATGTCAGCATGGGAGTCGCAGAGGATACACTTCATGAGCTTGTCCTGCCAGTAGTCGTAGTGGGTGAGTCGCCGCAGTGAGGCCTCGATGCCGCCTAGCACAATAGGTACATCGGGATACAGTTGACGGAGGATATTGCTATAAACGATGGTGGGGTATTCGGGACGGCAGTCGTGACGGCCATCAGGACTATAGGCATCTTCTGACCGCAATCGCCGGTTCGCAGTATATTTGTTCACCATCGAATCCATGCAGCCGGGAGAGATGCCGAAGAACAGACGCGGACGTCCCAACTTCTTGAAGTCTCGGTAGTCACCATGCCAGTCGGGCTGGGGAACGATAGCCACACGGTAGCCATGCGCCTCCAGTACCCGCCCGATGACAGCAGCGCCGAACGAGGGATGATCCACGTAGGCATCACCCGAAAACAGGATGACATCGACGTGATCCCATCCCCGCAGTTCCATCTCCTTTTTGGTGGTGGGGAGATAATCAGTGAGCTGATACTCTCTCATGCCTCCCCGTCACGATCACTCTTCCCTTCCCACTCAATGTAGAGCTGGACAAGGTTTTGCAGACCGAGTGCCTTCATGTTCTTGTTGTAGATCACGTCTAAGCAGAGATCCATCAGGTCACGGTCAACCTCGGGCATGGATTCCAGGATAGAACGGCAGTTCAGTTTCAGCTTGTCGAGCACTGGTTCATCGATGATACCGTTACTATCGATGAGGTTCTTGAGTAGTGCGTATTTCTCGATGGTTTCCAAATGGGTATCGGAAACGTCTATGCTCCGTGTACCCGATGCGTTTGCTTGTATTTTATACATGATGTTTGTTGTTAATTGTTACGGAATCAGGAAATTAATAATAGCTTTCATCACCGCAGCCCGTTTGCGCGACGAAGTGATACACTCGAAGGGGAAACCGAGGGTGAAAGTCTTATAGTCGTTGCCGTCGTAAGCCACACAGGCTGACAATCCGTTGGCGTAAGTCAGTGCACAGTAGGCGGGCTGTAGAGGGTTGAGCACATCGGTGGACGTGGCGGCATAATGATCTTCATTCATACTTCGGTAGATAGTGAGCGAGGTGCCCATGCCGTTGATGATCGAGTCGTTCTTACTTCTTGTAGTTCCTCCATAACTAATTTTCAGAATGTTACGCATGAAGGTAGAATCGGCTTTCGACCGGGTGTCGCTTCCTAAGTAAGCACCACTGACCAGTAGGGCACCCCCACTATGCGTGTAACGGGTGAGTACCTCTTGGATCTTGGTAGGGAAGGTCTTGTAAGAACGCAGTGCATGTTCATCTTGTTTTTCCAAACCATATAGCATGTCAACAATATGGTATTTCATCAGATCCACATAACCTTTCTCCACAGCACTGGTACTACAGCTGGTGACATTGTATTGCAGCATGCTACGCATGGCCTCGACATGGGTCATAGGATAGTTGAAATCATTACCTGCCAGGAATTTTCCTTCCCATTCACTGCCGCTGAAACCGAAAGAGCCAGGACCTTCCAATCCTGCCTGTTTCTTGTCGTAACAGATCTGTTGACCTGCCCATCCGGCAGTCTTGCCATAGCTTACACCAGGGTCGATGTCAAAATCGAAGCCTTGTTCGTTGGTGGTGTTTCGTGTGGCAGGAGGGGCCAGTCGCTGGAAGCCATTGACGATCATGATGGAGCGTGTGGCACCGGCGTGATGCAATGCTGACAATGTCTCTGACGGGAAACTCTCTCCTCCCTTGTTAAGTGCTGACACGCGGAAATGATAGACCACCCCGGGTTGCAAGGTAATCTTACAGGAGGAGCCCTTGATCACTCGTCCGTTGTCGAAGGAGCCTGCTCCCTTGGCTATATAGACAACGTAGGAGTTGGGCTTGGCGGATTTCTCGAGGGGATCGTCTTGTGCATTCCAGCTGAGGGTGACTTCATCAACGTTTGTAAACTCTACCCTCAGGTCAGTGGGAGGAAGGGGTGCCATCACATAGCTCTTCCCGTTTTTCTCGGAGAGGAACTGAAGGATGGACTTGTAAATACTCCTTGCCAGAGAGAAACGGAAATTGGGATCCTGTGCCAGTTGCATGTCAGGGAAATTCTGATGGGAGAGGGTCTCTATGATGGCGGACGGTACCTCTGGGCATCGCGTCTCGGAATAGTTGGCATCTCGGATGGCACGAACGGGCCATTCTAAGCCATATAACTGATCCAGATCATTCTTCTCGTTGTTCATCAGTAAGGTGGCGAAGGTCTTGGATAAGCTGCGACTCTCGCCATTGTTCAAAAGACCGTCGTGGTGGTTGGTGGTGTAGATACTCAGCGATCCTGTCAGAGAAGAGAAGTCTTTGGCATATCCGGCATCGCTATGTACTGCCAACGACAATTCGATGGGCACCTTCTTACCTTCGAGGTTAGGCATATAGCGCGAACCGCCGCCAAGCCAGTTGGTCATATACGAACGGACATTAATGTCATCGGCATAGTCGTCTTGTCCGTTCTTACTGCTATAGACATCATATGGCGCACCTGCCCATTGGGCAAAATAGCGTGCTCCCTCCAAACAACGGGGCATACCACTGATGCTGCCGCCACGGGTAATGTTACCCATGCCGCCGCCGAAACGTACTGCATCGGCTGTCACTACGCCTTTCTGGTTGCTTACATTGTTTAATATTACACAGTTGGCACGACTACTTCCACGGTCAAAGTCAAATGTGCCAATATAAACCCAGGTGCCGCCACCCATACGTTGGTTCACACAGAATGTCGTTTTCTGTCCCTGGTGATAGACTATATATTGTGCGTTGTCTATACTGTTGTCAAGGGTAGGATAGCTCACATAAACAGCGTAGCTTCCCGATTCCTTGAAGTCGGGTTGGTAAATAATCTCACTACCGTTATTATGTGTGGTCTTCACCATCCTTGCGGTGCCGGCTTCAAAAGGATTCTCGCCATCAACGTAAGCACCAGAATGGTAGGCGAAGCCTTTGACTCCCGCATCCTTCCATTTGTTCTGTCTGCTAATTTCCGTATAATGAGGCTGCTGCTCTGTGTCGTTATCTACAATCAGTTCGTTTCGTTGCCAGTCGCGTTCCCTGGGAGTGAACACATAAGCACCGGCTTTCTCTAACATCGGGATGAGATAGGGGATGACAATGGTTTGTGTAAACAAGTCCTCGGTGGTACCAAATAATAAAGGACGTTGCCATTTCCAGATGGCCTTGGGGATGTCGTAATAGTAGCCGTGACTGGCCCACATGGAGAGATGACGTTCTTGCAAGCCTTGGGTGATCTCGAAAGGTCTTGAAGTGTTCTTCACCCACGGCTCCTTTTCAAATTCTGCTTTCCTCCCTTGTGTCTCTGTGATGTCAGGGGCCTCCGTCTTTGTTACGGTTGGGGTAGTGTTTGGGGTCGGTCCCTCATGGACGACTGTGCGGTGTGTACCGCAGCCATATAACAACAGACAAGCCCATACGAATACGATCTTTCTTTTTTTCATGAGTCTAAATCGCCAATAGTGAACAGTTCGGGTCTCTTCCCTTTGCAATCCTTGAAATAAAGCTTGATTTCTCTCATCTCGCTGTCTATATCTCCGGTAGGAATCATACTGCGTGTGCAGCGGATGAGTCGTTTCTCATAATCGATGGCATAGAGGAGGATGGGTATCTGTGCCTTCATGGCGATAAAATAGAAGCCTTTCTTCCAGTCGGGATTGAGGGACCGCGTTCCTTCAGGGGTGATACATAGATGAAAGATCTTCTCACTTTCTGCGGTAGCTGCTAAGTTGTCGGTCATGCTCAACTTTTTTGAACGCCATACGGGAATGCCCCCTATGCGGCGGAATAAAACTCCTAAAGGCCATTTGAACCATTCCTTTTTCATCAGGAAGTTAATGGTATAGCCTTCAGCCCGCATGTAAAGCTGTCCGAGAAGGAAATCCCAGTTGCTGGTATGTGGAGCTAAACAAATGATATACTTATCGGGGTGGGCAACAGTCACTTCTTTTGTCCACCCCAGTCGTTTATATAATAGCCAACGGCAAAACTGACGTACCATGTTTATTCTTTAATTCATATTACTGATTTGGTCAATGACCTCTGATACATCCTTGTTGAAACTCTCCAAAATATTCTTATAATAATTCTTGGGAAGGATACCTGGTTCTGGATGGGAGATTCTGCTGATATAATCATTGTGCATGCGCAATATCGATGAGAGCAGGGCATTGACGTTTTCCTCGTTGGTCTTCACACCATATAATGAAGCAGCAACGCATTCTGCAAAAAGATTACTGCAGATGTAGTTGATGACCTTCTTTAAATTTCTTTTTTTTGCCATAATAACTTCGTTCCTTTCATTATTAATTTGTTAACTTCATGTGACAAATATAGCAATTTTTTGTGGAACAGCATACAAATATCCAGATTTTTTGTTGTAAAACTCCTATTTTATTCATAATTCTTTCCAAATCTCCAAGAAAAACCGTATTTTTGCACTTGATTTGATAATCTTTGGAAAAGATATACAAACAAATATTTCAATTTAATTTCAATAGAAAGATGGAAAAAAGTGCATTGCAGCAGGCGCGTGCTGCCTATCAGCCTAAGTTGCCTAAGGCTCTTCAAGGTGCAGTAAAGGTAAAAGAGGGTGCTCCGACACAGAGCGTGGATAACCAGGAAGAGATCAAGGCGCTCTTCCCCAATACGTATGGCATGCCGCTTATTGAGTTTGAACAGAGCGATGTGGCCAACACCGCAAAAATGAATGTAGGTGTGATCCTCAGTGGTGGTCAGGCTCCTGGCGGCCATAATGTGATTACTGGCCTTTTCGACACCATCAAGAAGCTAAATCCAGAAAACCGTCTTTTCGGTTTCATTCTGGGTCCTGGCGGATTGGTTGATCATAACTATATGGAGATCACTGCTGATTTCATTGATGACTACCGTAATACCGGTGGTTTCGATATGATCGGCTCTGGACGTACTAAGCTTGAGAAAATCGATCAGTTCGAGAAGGGCTTGGAGATTATCCGTGAGTTGGATATCAAGGCTATCGTGATCATTGGTGGTGACGATTCAAACACCAATGCCTGTGTCTTGGCTGAGTATTATGCTGCCAAGAAGTACGGCGTTCAGGTGATTGGTTGTCCGAAGACCATTGATGGCGACTTGAAGAACGATCAGATCGAGACCTCTTTCGGCTTTGATACAGCTTGTAAAACATATGCAGAGCTGATTGGAAATATCGAGCGCGACTGTAACTCTGCCCGTAAATACTGGCACTTTATCAAGGTTATGGGCCGCTCTGCTTCACACATCGCTTTGGAATGTGCTCTCCAGTGCCAGCCGAACATCTGTTTGATCTCTGAGGAGGTGGAAGCTAAGAACATGAGTCTTGACGATGTCGTTGAGTATATAGCCAAGGCTGTTGCCGTACGTGCTGCAGAGGGAAAGCCCTACGGAACGGTTATCATTCCTGAGGGACTGATCGAGTTCATTCCCGCCATCAAGAAACTGATTGCCCAACTGAACGATGTGCTTGCTTTGGATGAGGCAAAAGGTCTTGACCGTTCAGAACTGATTGACTTTGCTAAGAGTCATCTCACAGAAGATAACCTTGCTGTATTCAACTCCTTACCTACCAATGTAGCCCGTCAGCTGGCTCTTGACCGTGACCCGCATGGAAACGTACAGGTATCACTCATTGAGACCGAGAAGTTGCTATCTACCATGGTGGCTGTGAAGATCGAGAAGTGGAAGAAAGAAGGTAAATTCGTGGGTAAGTTTGCTACCCAGCATCATTTCTTCGGTTATGAGGGACGTTGTGCTGCTCCTTCGAACTTCGATGCAGACTACTGCTATGCCCTGGGCACCAGCGCTGCTCAGCTCATTGCCAATGGTAAAACTGGTTACATGGCCATCGTAAAGAATACCACAGCCAATACTGATGAGTGGAAAGCCGGTGGTGTGCCTATCACGATGATGATGAACATGGAGCGTCGTAACGGCGAGATGAAACCTGTGATTCGCAAGGCCCTCGTTGAACTCGATGGTAAGCCATTTAAGGCTTTTGCTGCTCAGCGTGAGAAGTGGGCTAAGGAAACCTGCTATATATATCCCGGACCGATCCAGTATTGGGGTCCTGCTGAAGTATGCGACCAGCCTACAAAGACTCTGGCATTAGAGCAGGAGTAGTTTTGATGAGAGCTGAATGATGAGAGATGTGATTACTTTTGGGTATAGGTTCTCATGCTTATATCTCAGTAGTAGTCATATCTCTCATTTCTCTTCTTTCATTTTCCTCTTTCGTCTTTTCTCTTTCTCACTTATCTCTCATGCCTCCACATAAAAGAAAGAACAACCGACGTTCTCAGAAAAAGAGCACTTGGAACCGCTATCCCCGATGGGCATGGTGGCTGGGAGGATTAGCGGGCATTGGCCTTTACGTATGGTTGTTTTATTATTTCTTTGTCGGACCCTACGGATTCCGCTGGCGAGCGATCTATGGGGATGCGAAGAATCCCAACGGCTATGAGATCAGGGGGATTGATATCAGTCATTATCAAGGTCATATCGATTGGGAATTGTTGCGTAACGCAATGATTGAGAAATGTCCCATTCGTTTTGTGATGATCAAGTCAACGGAGGGCTCCACGAGCTTAGACCCACGCTTTAACGAAAATTTTCGTAACGCTCAGGAATATGGCTTTATACGGGGAGCCTATCATTTCTGGAGTAACAAATCATCAGCACGTGAACAAGCATATTTCTTTTTGAAGAAAGTACATCTTCAAGATGGTGATTTGCCTCCTGTCCTTGACGTGGAACATAAACCTAAGGACATGTCAACGGAGGATTTCCAGCGGGAGATTCTCACATGGCTTCACATCGTAGAGGATAAATATCATGTGAAGCCCATTATCTACACCTATTATAAATTTAAAATGAACTATCTGGGAACACCTGTCTTCGATGACTATCCATATTGGATTGCCCATTATTATGTGGAGAAGGTGGCGTATAAAGGTCCGTGGAAGTTCTGGCAGCATACTGATGCCGGGCGTTTGCCAGGCATCAAAGGGTATGTGGATTTCAATCTCTATAATGGCAGTTACTACGATTTGAAGCAGTTGTGCATCACGAAAGACTGATTCATCTTATTCAATCACGAATTGCATCATGCACCAATTGTTTTCTGAAACGGTATGGTGCAAAGTCATGCCCAGTGTTCCCGCTTTTTCTGCCAGCATCTGAGAATCATCTTGGTAAAAGCCGCTGATAATGAGAATGGAACCGTGGGTCATCACCTCCCTGAATTTCGGCATGTCTTCAAACAGGATGTTCCGGTTGATATTGGCAAGGACAATGTCAAAGACCCCAGAGACATGAGACAATACATGCACATCGCCTTGCAAAACCTCGATTTGGCTTACTCCATTGAGTGCAGCATTGTGTTCCGTGTTCCGTGTGCTCCATTCGTCAATGTCGTATCCCATCACTTCATGGGCACCGCATTTTGCAGCGACAATCGAAAGGATGCCAGTTCCGCAACCGCAGTCGAGCACCCGCTTGTCGGTTAGTTCCATGTCAAGAAGTGTTGAAACAATCATACGAGTCGTCTCGTGTGTTCCTGTTCCGAAAGCTTGTCGGGCATCAATCACGATGTCTAACGGATAGGATGCCGTTACTGGCCTGATCAAGTCATGAATGACGCATCGATTACCAATTACAATGGGATCAAACCCCTCTTCCTCCCATGTGGCATTCCAGTCGGTGTCCTCCACCTCTTCAACTATATATGTAATTAGCAGGGAGTCTATGGGGAATTCTCTAATAATCTGGTCTAAGGGAGCCTTTTGAAACAGTCCTTCCTGTACGTATCCGTTGAGACCGTTTAAACTATCCTCAAATGATTCGAAACCAATATCTCCTATGAGTGAAGCAAGGAGGTCGCGGGCTGTCTGCATCACCTCGGAGGAAGGGATATTATTTCCTTTCTTATCAGAAAAGGTAAACTTTGCGACTAAATATTTCATGTTGTTTGTTAAATTTGCTACAAAAGTAAAAAAAAATAGGGAAAATCCTACTTCCGATTAGGGAATTTCCTTAAATTTGCACTAAAAATAGCAGTATTTTTGCACTGTGAACAAATAAACATTGAGCGATATGAAAAAATTAATCTTGTCAACACTCCTTCTTGGAGCCGTGTCTTTGAGCGTAACCGCTCAGGATGATCTCTACTTCACCCCAGGTAAGAGCGTGAAGAAGCCGAAGAGCTCTTATAAGGTGATTGAGGACACACAAGCCAATACCTCCCAGGTCCTTGGCAGTGACCGCAATGTGGATGAGTATAATCGTCGTGGACAGTTCGGCAGTTATTTCACAAAGATCGGAACCGACTCTTTGGGTAACGACATCATCGAGTTCCATACGAGTGCTTCGGATGTGACGGATACCTTGTCTGTCTATCCTGGTACAAAGGTGGAATACAATGTAGATGATGACTATACCTACAGTCGTCGTTTGAGTCGTTTTGATGATTACTACTGGTATGATCCATGGCTTTATGGCCATTATGGCTTCGGCCCATATTGGCGTTATCGCTATTCTGTTTTCTATGATCCTTGGTTCGATCCTTGGTTTGATCCATGGTATTATGGATTTGGCTGGTATGGCAGCTGGTATGATCCATGGTATTACGGATACTATGGATGGGGCTATCCCTATTATCGCTGGGGCTATGGATGGTATGGTTCCACATGGGCTGTGCCTGTGGCCATCCGTTCTGGTCATTACAACGGTGTAACGGGAACGAGTCACCATGGTACAGTAGGTCGTCCAGGAACAACGATGGCCAACCGTGGCAACTTTGGCGGCTATCGTGGTAACGGACAAACCACCCGTGCTTATGATGCTTCGAATAATTCCCGTGGTCGTGCTACCACTCCAGGGCGTTTTGGCAATAACCGCTCAAATACGAACACACGTACCTACACGCCCTCCACTCCGTCATACAATACGGGGAGTACCCGCAGCAGTGGCAGTTTCAGTGGTGGCGGCAGCAGTTCACGTAGCAGTGGCGGCAGTTTCGGTGGCGGAGGTGGTAGCTCCCGCGGCGGTGGCGGCGGTGGCGGCAGCTTCGGCGGAAGAAGATAGTCAGCTGTTGCATGAAAGTATTTATATGAATCTTGTATTAACGTAGCATTTATTGAACCGAATATGAAGAAGAAAATAATGATAGCTGTCCTTGTATTGGCTGCAATGCCAATGGCAGCACAGGAAACTTATGAGAATGCCAACATCGCAACTGAGGACCTGAACGGAACGGCTCGTTACGTGGGTATGGGCGGTGCCATGGAGGCTTTGGGTGCTGATATCTCTACCATCGGCACCAACCCCGCCGGTATCGGTTTGTTCCGCCATACTACTGCCAGCTCCTCATTGAGCGTGAACATGTTACAGGGTGCCGATGATTTTGGCGTGAGTAAGAAAACCAAGGTGAGCTTCGACCAGATAGGTTTTGTCTATGCTCATCGTTCTGGTGAAAACTCTTTCCTGAACTTCGCTTTTAATTATCATAAGAGTAGAAACTTGAATGAGCTGTTATCGGTGAACGACGGACTGAATCAGGCTTCACAGAACAAACTCTCTTATGCGAAAGGTTACGAAGGTTTGTTCGACCTGGATTTCGGCAATACCATCACAGGTAATTCAAACGCTTTTTCACAGGTTGACTACCTTTATTATAATTCGTTACTGTGTGATGAGAATGATGATTTTTACTACAGCGAAGCCTCTTCTTACCAGATGCGGAAGTCTGCTCGTGGCCATGTGGGTCAATATAACTTCAACATCAGCGGAAACATACAGGATCGTGTGTATCTGGGCTTGACCTTAGGCATTAAGGATGTGAACTATAGGATGTACAGTGAATACACTGAGCAGTTACTTGCCCTGGATAACCATCCGATGGGAAATGTGACTTTATCGGATGAACGTAAGATCAGTGGTTCTGGCTTTGACATCAAGGCTGGTATTATCTTCCGTCCTGTGGAAACATCTCCTTTCCGTATCGGACTGTATGTGAATACACCGACTTGGTATGACTTGAAAACCAGCAACTACACTTTCCTGGATAACCGTACGAACATTGGAACGCGGGATGGCATGAGCAGTGAGGAAACCTACGAGTATAAGCTCTATACTCCATGGAAATTCGGTGTGTCGTTGGGACATACTGTGGGGCAAGAACTTGCCATCGGTGCCACGTATGAGTACTCTGACTATAGCAGTATAGATAGCCGCTTTAACACCGGTAGTCATTATGACTGGTACTATGACAATTACTACGAGAGCAGTGAGAGTGATGACATCATGAATAATCATACAGAGTCAACCCTCAAGGGGGTACATACCTTGAAGGTGGGTGCAGAGTATAAACTGACGAAAGATCTCGCCCTCCGTCTGGGATACAACTATCTTTCCTCTGCATACGACAAGAATGGTTTTAAGGATGGTACGCTTGACAGTCCGGGATCTTATTATGCATCGGCAACTGACTACACGAACTGGAAGTCAACCGAGCGAGTCACATTCGGTTTGGGATATAATGTAGGTCCGCTGAGCATGGATCTTGCCTATCAGTATAGCCAGCGTAACGGTGAGTTTAGCCCGTTTATGAGTTACTGGACAGCTGACGGTGAGAACATGACCGACAACTTGTGTAATATCGTGAAGATTGAGAACAAGCGTCATCAGATTCTCTTCACCCTCGGATACCACTTCTAATCAAATAACAACGTGACAGTTTATAAAAGAATCCTATTCATTAGCTGCATGCTTTCCATAGCATGCAGCTATGTTTGTTCTCAGAACAAACGAGAGTTTCGAGGAGCCTGGATTCAGGCGGTGAATGGTCAGTGGATGGGGGTAGGGACCCAGCAGATGCAGCAAACCCTTACCTATCAGCTGAACGAGTTACAGAAAGACGGTGTGAATGCGATCATCTTCCAAATCCGACCGGAATGTGATGCACTCTATCAGAGTTCCTTGGAACCTTGGAGCAGGTTCCTTACTGGAACACAGGGTATGGCCCCTTCACCTTTCTGGGATCCGCTGCAGTGGATGGTGAAAGAATGTCATCGACGGGGCATGGAGCTCCATGCATGGATCAATCCCTATCGTGCCAAGACGAAAACCACCAGTGAGCTTGACCGTCGACATGTAGCCATGAGACATCCGGAATGGGTGTTCGACTATGACGGACAGTATATCCTCAATCCTGCCATCCCCGAGTGCCGTACTTATATCTGTCATGTGGTGGGTGATATCGTACGCCGTTATGACATCGATGGCCTGCATATCGATGACTATTTCTATCCCTATCCCGTAGCCGGACAGAAAATCCCCGATGACCGTGAGTTCCAACGCTATAACAATGGATTCACAGACCGTGGTGACTGGCGGCGACATAATGTGAATCTCTTTATCCAACAGCTCAGTGATACCATTCATCAGAACAAACCGTGGGTGAAGTTTGGTGTGTCGCCTTTTGGCATCTACCGCAATAAGAAGAACGATCCAAACGGTAGTAACACCAACGGTTTGCAGAACTACGATGACCTATATGCCGATGTATTGCTATGGGTGAACAACGGATGGGTGGATTATAATGTTCCACAGCTTTATTGGGAAATCGGGCATAAGGCTGCTGATTATCAGGAACTGATAGGGTGGTGGAACAGGTATGCTTCCAAACGGCCTCTGTTCATCGGTGAAGATGTGGAGCGTACGGTGAAGAACGCCGATCCACAGAACCCCAATACCCATCAGATGGCTGCTAAGGTGAACCTGCGTTCCAGAATGAACAACGTGCAGGGTGCAGTGTTGTGGTATGCCAAGGCTGCTGTGGATAATATCGGTAACTATGGTACGCTGCTCAGGAACACTTATTGGAAATACCCTGCCTTGCAGCCGCAGATGAAGTTTATTGACGGGAAAGCCCCCAAGAAGGTACGGAAGCCCAAAGTGATTCAAACTGAGCAGGAAGGACCTGTACTCTTCTGGCGTGCACCCAAGGGAAGTGGATGGAAGAACGAAGCTGTTCAATATGTGGTGTATCGCTTCAACAAAGGTGAGAAGGTGGATGTCAGCAATCCTGCACATATTGTGGCTATCACCCGCAATACCTATTACCGCCTTCCTGCACGCGGCAATGGAAACACCTATGTTGTTACTGCACTTGACAGACTCCAGAATGAGAGTAAAGCCAAGAAAGTGAAGTACTAATGGGATATGAAGAAGGTGTACCCAGTTGAAATGAACCCCAGAAGTAAGAAGAATACTTCTGGGGTTCATGATGTCTGTTCAGTTGGATTGCACATTATAGCCGCTAGATGATGCTCCAGGGGTGTCCCTCGCAAACGTCAAGAATCTGGTACCAAGGGTTTCTGTGAACTTTTTGTCTCTTTTATTTTCCTTTTGCATGTTTTTTTTAGTTTTTTTCGTAATATTTCCCTAAAAAATTGTAATTTTGTACCCATAACAAAACAATACAAAGAGAATGAAACATATGATAATGATGGTTGTAGCCGCCTTAATGACTACGGTTAGTGTTCAAGCCAGTACTATGAATTGGACAGAGGCCAATCATGTAAAGATGGAGCCAGTGAGACTGACTGTTCCTGAAATTGAACCGGCGAAGTTGGCTATTCCTGAAATGGAACCGATGATACTGAACGCTCCTGTCATAGTTGCTGCACCTGACTACCGTACCTTAGCTACAGATCGTATGGAAAAGAGTTTGCTTGCTGGAGACCACAAGCCATGGGACAAGGAAAACTGGACATGGATGAACACCAACGAGGGCGTAAAACCCTATAAGGTGTTGGATGACCTGACGTTTGTGGGTATTCCTCTCTTTGCTGCCGGTTGGATTATCAAGGGCGAAAAAGCCAACTTCCGACAGGACTATAACAACAAGCACAGTAACACCCGACTGATCACGAATTTCAAGACCGGTATCGATGACTACACCCAGTTCTTTGGTCCTACAATGACCGTTGGCCTAAAAGCCTTTGGCTATGAAGGGCGTAGTGACTGGGGGCGCTTGCTGGGTTCGTCACTGATGTCGTATGCCATCATGGCAGGTTTCGTAAACGGCATTAAATACACTGCTAGTGAGATGCGTCCCGATGGAAGTACGGCCAACTCTTGGCCCTCAGGGCATACGGCTACCTCGTTTGTGGGTGCTACCATCTTGCATAAAGAGTACGGAATGACACGTTCGCCTTGGTTCTCGGTGGCGGGTTATGGTGTTGCCACGGCAACCGGTGTGATGCGTATCCTGAACAACCGCCACTGGATCAGTGATGTACTATCTGGAGCCGGCATCGGTATTATGTCAACAGAATTGGGCTATGCTTTGGGTGACCTTCTCTTTAAGGGCAAGGGCCTTCTTCGCAACGATCTGGACAACTTCAGTGAGAAACCCTCGTTCTTCTCCATCTCTATGGGTATGAGCTTCGGATCCAAGAGCCTCGGATTTGGGTATGATGATTTAGCAAATACAGAGGATGTACCTGTTTCCAATTTAACTGAAGACATATACAACGATAAAATTCACATCGACTTTCATACAGCTACTTCAGTAGATGCCGAGGGTGCTTACTTCTTCAATAAATATGTGGGTGTTGGTGGCCGTCTTCGTGTGAGGGCAATGACCGCAAAGGGGTGGTCTGATTTTATTTATGCTGCTCAAGAGGATCGTGAAAAGGCCATTGATATAATCAGCGAAATGTATAATTTGTTTTCGCCTGATCCCGTGACAGAAGATAAGGTAGATGGATTCCTGGATGGAATCGTGAGCGATGAGGAAATAACAGTGGAGAGTGATCACCTGACTGAATTCTCTGCCAATGTAGGACTATATCTGAATCTGCCGTTAAACAAATACTTTTCTTTAGGTACAAAGTTTCTCGTCGGTCGTACGATGACCCAGGAACTCGATATCAATGCCGCCTATAAAGGCACGACCAAGGAAATGGACACACATATTGTTTTTGATAATGGTTATTTGACAGATCTCAACCTAAGTAATTTCAGGAATGGTGAAAAGTATGATATTGAGTGGGATTATTTGACATTGGGTGGCAATAACTCTACCACTTTCGGCACAGGTCTGTCACTCACATACAATTACAAATCAAACTTCTTGTGGAAGGTGTTCGTTGATTATGACTACTCTAGGAAAACCTTCACGTTGACCTATGATCCCATGCGGTTTATGAAAGTGACCACCCCTGAGTTGAGTTCCATCATAGAATCACTGGCAATACCGCTCAACCCGATGTCTTTCGAGCGTGAGAAGAAAATGCATTACTTCACAATCGGCGGTTCTTTTGCCATCACATTCTAATATCAGCAAAACATGAAGAAATTTTTGTTGTTTATATCTTGCCTGTTTTCCGTGGCAATGGTTTCTGGACAGAATGCCTATAACGGTGTCCATAAATATGACGGGGAACACAAGAATGTCTTGTCAGGCTACTTGATGGGCGGATATAATATCGTATCGGGAGGATTTGGCGGAGGTGAGATTTCCTATAAACGTCATCTTACCGACCGCTGGTATGTAGAAGCTGATGCACAGGTGCAGTTAGGAAAGCAGCTGTATTCGAATGATGTTTTAGGAGGATATCGTCTGCCGGCAGGGTGGAGCGATTTCTATTTCGATGGCAAAGTGATGTATAACCGATATCACCGCTGGAATACTAACGAATATGTTGGTAACCTTTCGATCACATGGGAAACTCCATATTTTAACCTGCGTATCGGTGAGTCGTACATACACTTTAAGACTAGAGATTTCGGCTACACGGAGCCTTTGACTTTCACCTTTGGTACAGGGGTTAACATCCGTCCTCGATGGAACTCGTGGAATATTGGACTCTTCTTCCGCAATTACGATGACTTCTATTATGAGAATTGGAACATCAACTGGGGTCTGAATTTCTACGCTACCTTGACAAAGCAGATGCAGCTTTACGGTGAGTTTAACGTCCGCCCGGCAGGAAGTATGAGTCAGCTCGCATCGAGATATGAAACATCTGGTAAGCTTGGATTAAAATATGTGTGGTAATATGAAAAAACTATATACTATATTGGTGGTCTTGTCTGCAATAGTCGTGTTGACTTCCTGTGAGAAGGTAAGTCCTATTGGTGTACTTGTTAGCGGCACAGGAGTAGAAGACCGAGTGAAAATGTCTCACCTGTATTTCTTAGAGCATAAGTTAGACATTAAATATCATGATGTTTCCGATCAGGATGAATATACATTTTTGGTAGGTGCTGACAGTCATCTGACCACAGATGTAGGCCGTTTACAAGAGATGCTTGACATCGGACTGGACAACGATGACCTGCTTTATGCTCATTTGGGTGACATCGCCGACACCAAGCCTGAGTATTATGTGACACTTGAGGATTTGTTGGATGATTACAGGTGGAAGTATGCTAAGAAAAACTTTAAACCGAGATTTTTGGGGGGCGAGAATTATCCCAACGAAGTGGATGACCCCAATTTTTACTTCTATCTAGATACGACTCGTAATGTTGAGTACACTTTTGACGAAATTCGTCTGCCGTTCTATCCTGTTGTAGGAAACCACGACATTACCCACAATGGTTGGGCACTATGGTCGAATATCTTCCATTCCTCATTCTACGATGTATATGTGATAGTCGACAATGAACCATTGACATTTGATCATTTTATCTTCATCGACACTGCCAATGGCACATTGGGAGAGGAACAGGTGAAGCTGATAGAGCAGGGGGTGCTTAACGGTAAAAACTATACAGAAAACGGCTATCTCTGCCGATTCACCTTCGTATTCAGCCATACTAATATATTCCGTCCTTCATCATTACAATTTGCATCGACGTTCGCTCGTGAGGAGACCTTTTTCCTTCTTGAGCAGTTCAGAAAGTGGGATACCGATATTGTTTTCTGCGGACATGTGCACAAATGGGATGAACAGGAAGTGGGAATCACCCACTACATTACCCTTGACTCGATGAGTGAGCGCAATAACCCGAAGCCTGGTGACTATCTTGTTCGCGTTCATGTCAGAAAGGACGGAACCCTCTCATGGGAACGGGTGCACATGAATTATACACCCGGTTCGTGATTCTACGTAAGCAATATCATTGTGTCTTTCTGATAACTATGGGAAAGAGAATCTATATATCCATCCTAGTCTTAATGACTGTATGTGGAAACATATCGGCCAAAGGAGGCATCGGCAATTGGATTGGAAAACTGGGCACGTTCATCGACTCGATGAGTGTCAGTGGGGTTGACCGTCGGTATATCGATTCTCCCGAGAAACCTTGGCAGCTCATTGTACAGGGAAATGTCAGTCAGAGCGACTTGAAGATGAAAGCCGTGCTCGATGGGAAGGCTATGTTTGCTGACGAGTGGGGCGATATCTTTTGGGAGCCCCGTATCAAGACCGCTCCTTCCGTATATACTGGAATTTGGGCGGGTTATAGAGGGTACGGCTTAGGCTATTCCAAAAACGTGGGTGGCGACAATGGAAGTATCTTTAAACTGGGTGCCATGGGGGGAGCGTATGGCGTGAATTTCCGCATACACAAATTCCAGACCGATGAGCCTATCCTTAAACTGAAAGGCTATATGCCAGAATGGGAGGAGTTTGAATATCCCTATTCACTGTCTAGTCCCATCAAGGTCAGGGTACTCTCTTTTGACGGATACTACCTTTTTAATGGAAAGCACTTCTCCTATGCGGCTGCCTACGATCAGAGTGTCATCCAGAAACGTTCTGCCGGCTCGTTCATGGTTGGAGCCATGTATTATCATTCTACCATTGCCTACGATGAGGGATACGATGCTGACTTCATCTTTTATATGAACGATATCGGTCGTATGAAACAGTATCAGGTGAGTCTTGGCGGAGGCTATGCTTATAATTATGTTCCCTGTAGGGGACTGTTGATCAGTGCGATGGGGATGCTGATGCTGACGGCCTATAACCGGCTCGATGTGTGGCGCTATAACTCCCGTTTCCGCGAAGACGAGATCCGAATTCACCGTGACCCGGATACCGGTTTTGATGACGATTTAGACTTGGATGATGAGGAGACCGTGAAGAAATACTATTCGCTGTGGCCACTGGAAGGTCACGAGAAAACCATTACCCATAGCCGTGTCATTCCTATTATCGATGCCCGTCTGTCGGTAACCTATAATCTTGGTGACTGTTTTTTTAATGCCAATGCTGTACTCAATGATTACCGCTTCAAACATGAACGAAACAGTGGTAGTCTGACTGAATGGCAGGTGAATGCCTCTGTTGGTTTGAGGCTTTAGAAACAAGCATTATGAAGACATGAAGCAATGGATAGATATCTCAGATAACTCAAAAAGCAAGACCGCCGGATTTGTTCATCAAATCCGGCGGTCTTGGATGATAGTATAAACCGTGTTCTTATAGTGTTAACACAGAATAATTGCTTTGCTTCACACTTTGACTGGATGTTTAATACATCCCAAATACATTGTGGAACAGATACGACAGGGCATAAGCCACAATGGTACTGGTGATCACACTGATCAATCCAGGCATCATGAACGAGTGGTTTAACAGGTATTTTCCGATAACAGTCGTTCCTGAACGGTCGAAGTTCACCGTGGCGATATCCGAAGGATAGTTCGGGATGAAGAAGTATCCATATACCGAGGGAAGAACACCCAGCAAAACCCAGCCTTCAATTCCTAAGGTATAGCCCAGCGGGAGCATAGCCACCACAACAGCACCTTGGGAGTTGATAAGCACAGAAACAAGGAAGAATGCGATGGCGATGGTCCAGGGATAAGCAGAAACGAGGTCAGTAAGCATCAACTGCATCTCCTTCATATAACTGCTGAAGTATGTATCAGCCAACCAAGCGATGCCGTAGATGGCTACCACGGCTACCATTCCAGACTGCCATACGGCACCACCCACAGCTTTCTTTGGCTTTGCCTTGCAGAAGATAATCATCAGAGCAGCAGCAGAGATCATGATGATTTGGATAACAAGGTTCATGGCCAGTGGTTTCTTGACCGTCTCAGTGACACCCTCCATCACGATGCCGGCACTGGCTAATTGCTTGGCAGTCTCAGTAACGCCGTCTGCCAGCGTAATAGAGGCTGGTCCACCCTTTACAGCCTGAACTGTGTCATATGACGGTAACAAGTTTCCACCGAACATCTGTACGATAGAGAAGAGGACGATGATAGCCAATGCACCGAGGAATACATAAACAGCATGCTTTGATTCCGGAGCAATCTTTTTGTCGAGTGTGGTGGCATTACTGCCATAGATATACTGATACTGTGCAGGGTCCTTCAAACGCTCCTGGAACTGAGGATCCTTGTCAAGGTCCTTACCACGACGATAAGATGCTGTGGCAGCGGCCATCAAACCACACAGACAGGCAGGGATGGTCACCATAATAATCTGTAGGTTGTTTACATGGAATCCGTTGGATGCAGAGATGGCAGAGAAAGCCACCACGGCCGCAGCGATGGGTGAACAGGTGATACCCACCTGTGAGGCGATACTGGCTACACCACAGGGACGTTCTGGACGAATACCTTTCTTCAAGGCGATGTCACAGATAATAGGCATCAGCGTATAAACCACGTGTCCCGTTCCTACTAATACGGTGAGGAAGAATGTGGTGAGGGGAGCGAGGAAAGTGATGCGGTCAGGATGCTTACGAAGCATCTTCTCTGCAATCTGAATCATCCAGTCCATACCACCAGATGCCTGAAGAACACCAGCACAGGTTACTGCAGCAATGATAATGTAAATCACGTCGGTGGGAGGTGAACCGGGTTTCATGCCCCAACCGAAAACAAGGATGGCCAGACCAATACCGGAAATAGCACCAAGCGCCAAACTTCCGAATCTTGATCCCACCCAGAGAGCCAGCAATACGATAAGTAGCTGGATTACCATGGTAAGTGTCATAACGTTATCAGTTTAATAGATTAATAATAATTTCGTTTTTCCTTTATGTCTTGCAAATATACACTTTTTTCTTTATAAATTATTAAAAAGATATAGTTTTTTGTAGTTTTGTCGGTGTTTTTTTCACAATCTTGGATAGAAGCCTTTCTTGTGTACGAACACGGCTTTTGATTTACGTCAATAATAAATGCCTTTTTTATATTTTCATTGTAAATATGAAGGCAGAATGAAAGAAACAGTGTACTTTTGCATAGCATTTGAGAAGAATGTTGTATTTTTGATATTATTAGGTTTAGTTTTCTATAAAGGTATCAAGATTCTTTCAGGATTTCATGAATAGGAAATAGACAAAGAACAATTTGAGAGAAGAAGCATAGAAAAAAGAAGCAGCGGTTGCAGTGAATGCAATCGCCTTTTTGTTATAGATGGTTTAAAAGATGATAATTTCTTTGTGGATAGGATAATTTTTCTTACCTTTGTGCCCCAAAAAGAAAACATATAATTAAATAAGGTAAGAATATGGCAAAGAAATTCGCCGAGCATAATGGTCTGAATCTGGCGGAGACCAATAAACAGGTTCTGGAAGCATGGAACAAGATGGATGTGTTCCATCGTTCCATCTCAGAGCGTGAAGGCTGTCCTCAATTTGTATTCTTCGAAGGTCCTCCTTCGGCAAATGGTCATCCTGGTATTCACCATGTCTTGGCTCGCACCATCAAGGATACATTCAATCGTTACAAAACGATGAAGGGCTATCAAGTGCATCGCAAGGCCGGATGGGATACTCATGGACTGCCTGTGGAATTAGGTGTGGAGAAAGAAAAGGGAATCACTAAGGCTGATATTGACAATCCTGCTTCACCGCGCTATATTTCCATAGAAGACTATAACGCTGCTTGCCGCCATAATGTGATGATGTTCACGCAGGAGTGGCGTGATCTGACTGAGAAGATGGGTTACTTTGTGGACCTGGATCATCCATATATCACCTATGACAACAAATATATTGAGACCTTATGGTGGCTGCTCAAGCAATTCTATCAGAAAGGACTGCTCTACAAGGGTTATACCATTCAACCGTATTCTCCTGCAGCTGGAACAGGATTGTCGAGTCATGAGCTGAACCAGCCAGGCTGTTACCGTGATGTGAAGGATACCACTGTGACAGCACAATTCAAGATTGTGGATCCTCGTCCTGAGATGACTCAGTGGGGAACCCCCGTCTTCTTAGCATGGACAACGACACCGTGGACATTACCTTCGAATACCGCTCTGTGTGTAGGCCCGAAGATCGACTATGTCTGTGTGCAGACCTTCAACCCCTATAATGGGGAGAAGATCAGTGCTGTGATGGCAGCTGCTCGTGTGGATGGTTATCTGAAGCCCGAGGGTGAGTATGCTTCGATGGAAGAGTATAAACCTGGTGACAAAGTGATTCCTTATCGCATCGTGGGTAATTATAAAGGCTCCGATTTGTTAGGCATGCGTTATGAACAGCTGATGCCCTGGGTAAAACCCTGTGAGAAGGTGGAGGCTGCTTCTGCTGACTTCGTAAAGGAATACGCTGCTGAGCATGCCTCTCAGCAGTTCCAGGTAGGTGGCGACACCTTTGTTGAGATGGAGGAACTGGCGTTCCGTGTCATCCCTGGTGACTATGTGACCACAGAGGATGGTACGGGTATTGTACATATCGCTCCAACTTTCGGTGCTGATGATGCCAAGGTGGCAAAAGATGCTGGTATTCCTTCATTGTTCATCATTAACCATGGTGGTGAAACCCGACCGATGGTTGATCTTCAGGGAAAATACTACCTGATGGATGAGATGGCCAAGGAGTTCATGGAGAAATGTGTGGATCAGGAGAAATACGGTCGTCATGCCGGTGACTATGTGAAGAATGCTTATGCTCCTGAGTTCAATGTCGATGGCAAATATGATGAGAAGGCCGCTGCCAAGGCAGAAGACCTGAACATTGTGATCTGCATGGAGATGAAACAGGAGGGTAGTGCTTATAAAATAGAAAAGCACGTACATAACTATCCTCACTGCTGGCGTACAGATAAGCCGGTGCTTTACTATCCTCTGGATTCCTGGTTTATCCGCTCAACAGCTTGTAAGGAACGGATGGTGGAGCTGAACAAGACCATCAACTGGAAACCTGAAAGTACGGGAACAGGTCGTTTTGGAAACTGGTTAGAGAACCTGAACGACTGGAACCTCTCTCGTTCACGCTTCTGGGGAACACCGTTACCTATTTGGCGAAATAAAGATACCCGTGAGGAGATCTGTATTGGATCATTGGAGGAGTTGTACAATGAGATAGACAAAGCGGTGGCAGTCGGTGTGATGAAGAACAATCCGCTGAAAGAGAAAGGTTTTGTTCCTGGTGACTATTCTCAGGAAAACTATGATAAGATTGATATACACCGCCCATATGTCGATGACATTATCTTGGTGGGTGAGAGCGGACAGCCTTTGTATCGTGAGGCAGACCTCATCGATGTGTGGTTCGACTCCGGCTCCATGCCTTATGCTCAGGGGCATTATCCGTTTGAAAACAAGGATGCTATTGACAAGGCACTGGCATATCCCGCTGACTTCATCAATGAGGGAGTGGATCAGACACGAGGCTGGTTCTTTACGCTGCATGCCATCGCTACGATGATCTTCGACAGTGTGGCTTTCAAGAACGTGATCTCTACGGGTCTTGTCCTCGATGCCAAAGGTATTAAGATGTCAAAGCATTTAGGAAATGTGGTGAACCCCTTTGCTGAGATTGAACGTAACGGAGCCGATGCTGTACGACTTTATATGTTGACAAACACCCAGCCGTGGGATAACCTGAAATATGATCCTGCAGGAGTTGATGAGATGCGAAGGAAATTCTTCGGTACCTTATACAATACCTATAGCTTCTTCGCCCTCTATGCCAATGTGGATGGCTTCAATCCCAAAGCGGCAGCTGTGGAGATGGAGAAACGACCGGAGATTGATCGTTGGATTATTTCGAAGGTGAACTCCCTGATCAAAGGGGTGGATGCAGCCTTGGCAGACTTCGAGCCGACGAGGGCAGGTCGTTTAATTGATTCGTTTGTGAATGACGACCTGAGTAACTGGTATGTACGCTTGAACCGCAAACGCTTCTGGGGAAAGGAGATGAGTACGGACAAGCTGAGCGCTTACCAGACACTTTATCTCTGTCTGAAAACTGTTTCGAAGTTACTGGCTCCGTTCGCACCGTTCTATGCTGATCAGTTGTACAAAGACCTGGGTGGTAAGTCAGATAGTGTTCACCTGACCATGTTCCCTTCTTGTAATCAGTCGTGTATCGATCTTGATCTGGAGGCACGCATGGAGATGGCACAAAAGATTACGTCTATGGTGCTCGCCCTGCGTCGTAAGGTGAACATCAAAGTGCGCCAGCCCCTGCAGAGCATTATGATTCCTGCTGTTGATGAGAAGCAGCGTGAACACATTGAGGCCGTGAAAGACCTGATCATGAACGAGGTGAATGTAAAGGAACTGAAGTTCGTGGAGGGTAGTGGTATCTTGGTGAAGAAGGTGAAATGCAACTTCCGTACCATGGGTAAGAAGTTCGGCAAGCTCATGAAAGGTATTGCCGCTCAGATGACCACTCTCTCACAAGAGGATATCAAGACATTGGAGGAGAAGGGTTCCATCACCCTGGAGGTGGAAGGTCAGCAAGCCGTGGTGGAAGCCGCCGACGTGGAGATTATCAGTGAGGATATCCCAGGATGGCTCGTTGCCAACGAAGGAAATCTGACTGTCGCCTTGGAGATTGAACTTACAGATGAGCTGCGTCAGGAAGGTATGGCTCGTGAGCTGATCAACCGCATTCAGAATATGCGTAAGGATGCTGGCTTTGAGATTACAGACCGTATCTGTGTGATCGTATCCTCCCAAGAACAAACCGATGCAGCCATCAAAGTGTTTGATGACTATATCAAGACACAAGTATTAGCTGACTCTATACGCATTGAACCGAATGACGGTCCTGTAGTAGAGTTCGATGACTTCGATCTGAATATTACCGTATCAAAGATCTGATTAAGATTATGGCAGAAAAAACACGTTACAGTGACGAGGAACTTGAGGAGTTCAAAGTCATTATCAATGAGAAACTAGCTACTGCGCGTCATGACTATAACCAGATGATGCGCCAGTTGATGAATGCTGATGGCAATGATGTAGATGATACGTCACCTACATACAAAGTGCTGGAAGAGGGAAGTGCCACCCAAACCAAAGAGGAACTGATTATGCAGGCATCACGACTGCAGAAATTCATCCAAGGTTTGGAGGCTGCACTTGTCCGCGTTCAGAACAAAACCTATGGCATCGACAGAATGACGGGTGAGCTGATACCCAAGGAGCGCCTGCGTGCCGTACCGCATGCCACGCTCAGCGTTCAGAGCAAGATGGGAAAGAAACATTGATGAGTAGTAGCAACGGAAGAAAAGGCCTGATGGCCGTGTTGATTGTTGTAGCACTGTTGGTGATTGACCAGATAATCAAGATCTGGGTGAAAACATCCATGTGTCTGCACGAGAGCATCGAGATTACACCGTGGTTCTATATCAACTTTATAGAGAACAACGGAATGGCTTATGGTATGACCTTTATTAATAAGATCGTACTGAGCCTGTTCCGCATTGTGGCTGTCAGCGTGATAGGATATTATATCTGGCTGCAGGTGAAGGAAAATGCCCGCCGCGGTTATATTATCTGTCTTGCGATGGTGATGGCCGGAGCAGCAGGAAATATCTTCGACTCGATGTTCTATGGGACCTGTTTTACGCAGTCAACCCCTTTCGAGCCATCATATCTTGTTCCTTGGGGCGACGGCTATGCACCCTTCCTCAGGGGGAGGGTAGTAGATATGTTCTATTTCCCGCTCATCGAGACTACATTACCCGATTGGCTTCCTATCTGGGGCGGACAACCTTATGTGTTTTTCAGTCCTGTGTTTAACTTCGCTGATGCCTGCATCTCCGTGGGCGTTGTCTTATTACTTTTGTTCTTTAGAAAAGAGTTGGCAACAGTGTCGTTGAAAAGAAAACCGGAGGAGGTTCATGAGACAACAACTGAATAGCCTGTTCATCCTGCTGACGGTTGCCTTGTTTTTTGCCTGTAAGCCGTCAATACCCCGCCATGTCATTCAACCTGGTGACATGGAGGATATTCTTTTTGACTACCATGTAGCCGATGCCATGGCCAACCAAATCATGGACTCCACCCGTATCTATAATAGTGTGTTGTATAAGTTGGCTGTGCTGAAGAAACATGGTGTGACAGAGGCTGAGTTTGACTCTTCGATGGTGTATTATACCCGTCATGCTGACAAACTGCATGAGATATACGAGCGGTTAGCAAAGCGCATGGGTAACGAGGCCATGGCCTTAGGTGCTGACGTAGGAAGTGTGAACCGTTATAATGTGGAAAATGGTGAGGCTGCAAATGTATGGATCGGTGAACGATGCTACACGTTTATTCCTCAGGCTCCCTATAACAAGGTGTCGTTTGAGCTTCCTGTAGATACCTCTTATCATAAAGGGGACCGCATCGTGATGGATTTTGATACGCAGTTTCTCTACCAAGAGGGAATGCGTGATGGCATAGCTATCCTTGCTGTGAGATTTACCAACGACAGTGTGGCTACCCGCTTAATGCATATGTCTTCCGACACTCACTACTCCATGGAGATTTTCGATGACAAATCACTCGGTATCAAAGGGGTGCGTGGACTGTTCTATCTGAATCGTGACAGAAATGCTACGCAGACAACACTGAAGGTTATGGTGCTGAACAAGATCCGTGTCATTCGTGTGCATGAAGCAGAAAGACAGAAGAGGAAGGAACTGAGCGACGAGGAAAAACGCGATTCTGCCCACCGTGAAGCAGGAACGCCGGGAGGACCACCACCACCCAATGATCCTCAGGGACGGCCTTCACCACCAGATGACCGCGGATCCGATGAGCCACTTGTGGATAGGCCGATGGTCAATGGAGACCATCCAGTGCCACATCCCTTGAAACCCCATGGTACACCTCCACCTCCACCTCCTGGAGACAGGCCCTTGCCAAGATAACATAAACGAATCACGCAGATAGAAGTACAGGGTACTTACCATCTGCGTGATTTCTTGTATGTTCCTTATTCTGCTATGATCACCTTGCCGCTACATATTTATGTAAGGTGGCACGTACGGCACCATTACCGGCATACAGTTCTTTCACCATTCCTTCGATCTGTTCTCCCAAACCTGCCTCATAGAGGTCAAGACCAAAGACGTCTTTCCTGCTGTAGAGCTGACGCAGACAACTGTAGTCCTGATCGGTTTTGCCAACCTCCAATGGTGCCACGATGGCCTGTAACTCCTCTAACATCGGATCAGGTGAGGGCTCGAAGGGAGTGCCGTCATCCTTGATGCCTTTCAGGTAACGGGCATATCCGGCTAAGGTCAGGGGGATCAGCTGAAGGTTACTCATGTCGAGACCGCGGGCTATATATTTCTTGATGGTCTCACCAAAACGGATCGGCAGCTTCTGGGAAGTATCCATGGCGATGCGCTGCGGTGCATCGGGCATGAAGGGGTTCGGCAGTCGGCGGTTGATCACTGCACCGATGAACTCATAGGGATTCAGCACACCGGGGTCGGTGACCACAGGCATGGCCTCAATGTATCCGATCTTCTGGATGAAGTCGCGCAAGTCATTGTCGGCCATCTCGGCAGAGATCAAGGTATAGCCCAGCATACAGCCATAGATGGACATGGCGGTATGGAGGGGATTCAGGCATGTCGTCACCTTCATCGTTTCCACCTTGTCCACGGTCTCACGGGTAGTATAGAGGGCACCGCCGAGATCGAGTGGGGGCCTTCCGTTGGTGTAGTTGTCTTCGATAACAAGATACTGTACTTCCTCAGCGTTCACAAAGGGAGCGGTGAAGGTGTGCTTCTCGGTCTCGATATAGTTGTTGTCTTCGAAACCGTCAGCAGCCAGCATCTCCTGTACCTTCACATGAGGACGGGGAGTAATCTTATCAATCATTGACCAGGGGAAGGTAATCTTAGTCTCATCCTTCAGATAGTCGAGGAAAGCCTGAGGAGCGATACCTTCTTGTACCCAGCGCTCTGCATAGGCAAATACACCAGCCTTCACTTTGTCACCATTGTGCGAGCAGTTGTCCATGCTCTGGATGGTGAGGGGCAGCTGTCCTGCGTTGAAGCGTTCCAACAGAAGGGCTGTCACCTTTCCCATGGCGAAAACGGGTTTCAGACCACGGGCCAAGTCGGCTTCGTTGAAACTATAGCCCTTTTCAGTGATGGTGAAGGAGATCATCTGCAGTGACGGGGCACGGAAAATCTCCACTAAGCGCTGCCAGTCGGGGAACTGGGGATCGGCCTTCAGTGCCTCGGTGACACTGGCGATCACTTTTTTCTCAATGGTTCCTGTGGATTGCAGACTGACAAGCAGTGACAGGTTATCATACGGTGTGTATGCTTTGTCGATCACTTCGAAGTCGAAGGTCTCTGCCACAATCACGCCACGGTCGTATTTCCCTGTATTCAGAGCATCATTCAGGATGGCTGCAGGGAAAGCACGGAAGATATTACCTCCACCGAAATGCACCCATGTGGGTTCCTTGGCAGTCTTCTCACGAACTTTTGCGATGTCAAATTTCGGAAGCTGGTATCCCTTTGCTTCCCATTCATTGGCATTGAACTGGCCATTCAGTATATCTGTAAGTTTCATTACTATATGACTTTTATTTGCTATACACTATACTTTTGATGTGAAAACACTATACTTTTGATGTGAAAACACTATACTTTTGATGTGAAAACACTATACTTTTGATGTGAAAACACTATACTTTTTGTGCGTCAACACAATCTTTCTATAGGGAATCTAAATCAGTCAAAGAATCCGGGTTGTTTATAATCAATGCCTAATTCGCGGTCAACGGTGGCGAGGATGCCCTGCACCTGACCGAGTGCGAACATACGACCAAGGAGCGTATAGCCTGCATTATGACCATGACTCGATTCATCCATGATGCCACCGGGCTTGTCGGTGAATGTCATACCATGATCCACTCGCATAGGCAACTGTGGGTTCTCCTGCTCAAAAATACGGCACAATTCGATGAGATCTGCCCGTCCTCCCAGATGTGACGCTTCGGTGAAGTCACCATTGGGGAAGATATGACAGGAGCGCAGATGGACAAAGTGGGTGCGAGATGCGAATTTCTTAGCCATCTCCACCACATTGTTGTAGGCTCCTGCCGACAGGGAACCGGCGCAGAAGGTCAGTCCGTTGTGCTTGTTGGGAACAGCATTGAGGAACCATTCGATATCTTCTTCGGTACGAACGATACGCGGCAGACCGAGGATTTCGATAGGAGGATCATCGGGGTGCACACACATGTTCATGTTACATTCCTCGCAGGTGGGCATGATGGCCTCTAAGAAATACTTCATGTTGGCACGCAGCTGCGCCTTGTCGATACCTTTATAGAGAGCGAGGAAATCACGGAATTTCTGAATAGGTGCTTCGTCGTTCTCGCTAAAGTTACCGCTGACGAAACCTTGAGTCTTGATGATAATGGTCTCCACCAACTGATGGTCTTTCTCAGGAGTCATCGATTTGGCGAGAGCGTCAGCCTCTGCCAGTACGCTACGTCCTTCACCGACACCCTCAGGGAAAGTGAACTGTGCCCATTCCTCACGCGCTCCCTCACGTTTCAGGATATAGATGTCGAAATAGGCAAACTCTGCATAGTTGAAATAGAGGTTCGTAGAACCGTTGGGGTTTACGTGAAGCAGGTCGGTACGAGCCCAGTCGAGCACCGGCATGAAATTATAGCAGATACAGTGGATACCCTCTGCCGAGAGGTTGCGCAGGCTTTCCTTATAGACTTCAATCTGCTCATCGCGGTCAGGACCGGCATATTTGATGGTCTCCACCACGGGCAGACTCTCCACCACGCTCCAGCGCATGCCGTAGCTTTCGATATACTCTCGTAGTTCGCGGATCTTCTCGCGAGTCCATACTTCTCCTAAGGGAACATCATGCAGGGCGGTAACGATTCCCTCCACACCGATTTGTTTTAGCATCGACAGAGTGATCTTGTCATTCTTGCCGAACCATCTCCATGTTCTTTCCATATTACTTATTTATAGCTGTTTATTAATTGTCTCTGACTGCAAACGATAATGCGTTGTGTTATTCATGGTGGTAAGGCTCCCCCTTGATGATGGTACAGGCACGATACAGTTGCTCGGAGAAAATCATCCTCACCATCTGGTGGGAGAAGGTCATCTTGGAGAGGGAAATCTTTTCATTACCACGCTGATACACAGCTGACGAGAAACCATAGGGACCGCCGATAACAAAGACCAATCGCCTCACTGCTTGCTGTTTTTTCTGAATCCATGAGGCAAACTCGATACTTCGGAATTCCTGACCGTGTTCATCCAATAACACCAGGATATCCTGCGACTGTACCTGCTTCAGTATCAATTCCCCCTCACGTTCCTTCTGCTGTTCCTCACTCAGGTTCTTGGTGTTCTTGAGCTCCGGAATCGTGATCAGTTCAAAAGGCATATAATGACCGATACGCTCCACATAGTCATTGATACAGGCCGTGATGTGTTTGTTGGTGGTCTTACCCACCAGAATCAGCGTTGTCTTCATGGCTGTCGGAAAGTGGGTGTAGCTTGATCGTTATTGCTTGTAACTGGCGGGATGCTTGACCTTGTCTTTACAAACAGGACAAAGACTTTCATCATCGGCGATGCCGTTGTATTCATGTTTCCTCTTGGGATTCATGGGAAACCATCCCTTCTGTACCCTTTTCTTCTGGGCAAAGAGCTCACCGATGCCCCAAAGGAAAGAAGCACCCGTCACCCCTAAGATGGCGGAAATCACAATTCCAGTAGTCTCCGACTCAAACCAGTTGGGTACGATAAAGGCCAGACTCACACATACCAGTCCGATCACAAGATATACCCACCAGTATTTGGTACCGGAATAATACTCCTGCTTAATCACCAGCGGATGGCAGAGACCAATGATGAGGAATGTGCATACGGCGATGATTACCCCTGTGAAATGCAGCTCCATGACTATACGATATACTGGTCGCTGATACTCTTGTTCTCTACCACACGACGGATGGTGTCGGCGAACATCTCAGCTACAGAGAGCTGTTTCACCTTGGCACAGCGCTGGGCGTATGGGATAGAGTCGGTGAACACGATCTCTTCCAATGCGGAGTTCTGCACACGGTCGCTGGCGGGACCGCTCATCACGCAGTGACTGGCACATGCCCTGACACTCTTGGCTCCTGCCGCCATCATGATATCGGCAGCCTTGGTGATGGTGCCTGCCGTGTCAACCATATCATCTATGATTACTACATTCTTGTCTTTTACGTCACCGATGATCTGCATACTCTCCACCACGTTGGCACGAGCACGGGTCTTGTTGCAGAGTACCAGGGGAACACCTAAATATTTTGCATAGGTATTCGCACGTTTTGAACCGCCCACATCAGGTGAGGCAATCACCATGTTGTCGAGTTTCAAACTCTGCAGATAAGGGAGGATAACGCCTGAGGCATAGAGGTGATCGACGGGGATATCAAAGAAGCCCTGTATCTGATCGGCATGAAGATCCATCGTGATGACACGGTCAACACCTGCCACACTCAACAGGTCGGCAACCAGTTTGGCGCCGATACTGACACGCGGCTTGTCCTTCCTGTCCTGTCGAGCCCATCCGAAATAGGGGATGACAGCATTGATGCTCTGTGCAGAAGCGCGCTTGGCTGCATCGATCATCAGCAGCAGTTCCATGAGGTTGTCGGAACTGGGGAAGGTGCTTTGTACGAGAAAGACATCGCGACCGCGAATAGACTGTTCGTAGGATACTGCGAACTCACCATCGGAGAACTTGGTCATGATCAGTTTGCCCAGCGGACATCCCAGGCTCTGGCAGATTCTTTCAGCAAGGTACTTGGTGGCAGTACCGGAGAATACCATAAAAGGATTTGGATCAATCATATATAATTATTTTTTTAAGAGTCATCATTCTTATCCCACAGCCTTGCGCAGTTTCTCAAAACGGGAAATCAGTTCCCTATAATCTTGCTGGTTATGGATGTCGAAACGGTTCCAGAGATCACCGCAGATCACCACACCACCAAAGCCCAAGTCCTTGGCGAACCGGATATTATCGAGATTCATTCCTCCCAAGGCATAGACATGCCGGTCGATGAGTCCTTTCCTGGCAGCCTCCAGCAGCTGTTGCTCTGTAAAGGTGGCTTCTGCCTCTTTCTCACTCTGGCTATGGAAGATGTATTTCAGGAAGACATATTCAGATTTCTTCTTGGCTGTCTTGAGCATGTCCAGATCCATGCAGGTGCGGGAGAAATGACCACGATAGCCATCGGGTAGGGGAGCATCTGGGGATTCGATATGAATGCCAGCCAGATTGTATTCGCTTTTCAGGTAATAATGGTCGTGAACCATGATCTTGCGATAGTAATCTTCTGGCAGTAAGGAGAGCAGTCGCTCTGCATATATCGGGGCTGATCCAGGCTTGTATAGATGCAGTCTATCGAGTCCCTCGTCAAAGAGCGAAGCGATGATTTTGTCTTCTTCCACAAAGAATGTGGGCTTTGTCATGAGAACGAGTTTCATTCGTCTTTCCTATTTGTCTGCAAAATTAGGAATTATTTATGAAACATGCAATAGTCTCATGGAAAAATAAGGATTAAAAATACAAAAATAGGGAATCCCTCAGACAGATTCTGAGATCATCCCTTTTCTTCGCCTTCCAACCAGTCATCGATGAGCATGCGGGCGATGGATAGTTTCTCGGGGATGTGGGGAAGATGCTCTTTCCGGAACCAAGCACCCGCCGACAGTTCTGAGCGTTGCAGATGAATCTCCCCATCCTCGTAGTCGGCATGGAAGCCCACCATCAGACCACAGGGGTAGGGCCAGGGCTGACTGCCGAAGTAACGGATGTTCCGAATGTGGATACCCGTTTCCTCCATCACCTCCCGTTCCACAGCCTGTTCCAAGGTCTCACCTGTTTCCACGAATCCAGCCACGAGTCCGTAGAAATCACTTCGGAAGTTGTTGGCATGAACCAGCAGGACTTCATCTCCCCGATGGATGAGAACAATGACGGCAGTGGCCAGCTGCGGCCACACCTCTTTCCCGCAGTTCTCACAGCGTTTGGAGATGTCGGTATTTTTATGCATGGGAGCCCCGCAGACACCACAGAACTGTGTGTTCTGGTCCCAATAGAGGATCTCATGACATTTCCCGGCTTTCAGGTAGAGGTGCTTAGGCAGATGGTAATAGGAGGCACGTAAGCCGCACATCTCGAAATGCGGATGGTCGGTGATGGGTGAGTCGATACGGAACGTCTTCACCTCGGCATCCTCAAAGGGAGAGATGTTGTGGATGGTTGTCCAGGGCTTCGTCTCCACGGGCGGTTCCTCACCCATGGGGATGGTATAGGAGCCGTCGGGAAGTTTCTCGAGGAGGAGATCGCTCTTACAGAAGATAAACCAGTATGTCTTCATGCTCATTCTCCAAATATCAGTTTGCGGTCACGGGCGATGGCGGGCTCTGTCCATTCTGCAGGCACAAAGCGCCAGTTGTTATTGGGTTTCGGATCCATCACACCCGCTTTCTCTATCTCTTTCATCAGATAGAAACGCTGGTCTTTCTCACTGCGGAAGATAATTCTTTTATCCAGTTCCTCATGGGGAATACCGGCTCCTTTGGTAAGCAGCTCACCGCCACCGTTACCCCGGTAGCTGTTCAATGCCACCTTATAGGTCTTGTGCTCATCAAAGGGCTCTCCGTTGCTCATCCTCAGGATGTGAACCTTCTGACCGTTGGGCTTCGTCACATCCACCTCGTAGTCGATGCCGGCAGCACTGTCGAAGTTGAAGGCGAGGTTCTTGAAGCCAAATCGCTGCTGGTCTTCTTTGGCATCATCGTTCATGAGCATGATATGGTCATCGGGTGATGTCATGGTGTTCACCCACAGGTCATAGCTCATCTCCAGGTGTTTGCGTATCTCCTCACCGGTGAGGTTCATCACATAGATCTGATTCTCGTATTTATAGAGGTTGAACATGTCGGCAACCGTCACATCACCGGCACTGATCTTTGTATCGAAGGTGAGGGGAGCATTGAAGGAGATGTCTGCCCCAGTGATTTGCAGCTGCAGGTTCTGGATGAAGTCACTGAAAGCACTGCTGCCGAAATAGCAGTCACGGGTATAGATGGTGTTCTTGAATTCTCCGATCTTCCTGTTCACGAATGCATTGACACTGTCGATGTCTGCCTGGAAATATTGCATGAAACGCTCGTCAACAGGCAGCTCGGAAACATCCACGACCTTTCCTGTCACCTGCTTGCCTCGAACCTTTCCGGCCTTTAACGTGACTTGAATCTCAGCATCGCTCACCATATACGCACTGCTGGAAGGGTCAAGACATACCACGAGGTCACCCTGGCTGTTCGTGACGATGTCCTGATGCCGGGTATGGTCATGACCATAAAGGATCAGGTCGAAGCCAGGTACTTCCTTCGCCACTTTCAGGGAGGCATCCTCCATATATTCATCAGTGGTGATACCTCCTTCCTTTCCTGAGTGGAAAAGGCCGATGATGATATCCGCATTCTCGTTCTTCTTGACATAATCCACCCAGTAGCGGGCACATCCTGTCATCTCCTCGAAGCGCATACCACTCCACAGACTCTCCTGCAGCCAGTTGGGAATAGCCGGTGTGAGCAGACCGATCACGGCGATGCGGACACCTTCACGCTCAAAGAGGGCATAGGGTGCCACATACGGCTTCCCTGTAGCCGTGTTGATGATGTTCGCACCTAACATGGGACATTTCACCTCACTGATCCATTTGTCATACACCGCATGGCCTGTCTCCACATCATGGTTTCCAAAGGTCTCTGCATCATACTGCATGTAGTTGATCACCTTAGCGACTACGTTCTCTATCTCAGGCTTGATGAAGTTACAGTAATAGCACGTGGGTTGTCCCTGCAGGATATCCCCGTTGTCGAACAGCAGCAGGTTCTTCCCATAGATGGCACGAAGAGAATCCACATAGGTGGAAACCCTTGCCAGTGATCCTTTCTTGGGCTTCCTGTTGATGAAATCATAGGGGAAGAAGCTCCCGTGGACATCACTGGTCTCAATAATTCTCAAGGATACTGTCTCTGTAGTCTGGGCCATAGTTGTGGTGTGATAGCATAATACCATCAGGCAAAGGATGAAAGACTGTCTCATGGATACCTTCTTTTAGTCATCATTCTGATTGAAATATTCCTCTAACTCCTTTTCTGCACTACCGTCGGTGTTCTGCAGGTCACGGATAATCACCCCCTGCTCCAGCAAGGCGATACGCGGACAGATGTCCACGGTGTGGGCCAGGTTATGACTGCTGATGAGGATGGTAGCACCCGTCTCCTGGTTGTATTCTTTCAGTTTGTGCTTGAGGATATTCTGACTGGAGGGGTCTAAGAAGTTGAAAGGCTCATCGAGGATCACCAGCTGGGGACTGTTTAATAGGGTGGAGATGATACCCACTTTCTGCTTGTTTCCTGATGACAGGTTCCGGATGAGTTTCTTCTGACCGAGTACCTCTCCTCCCATGAAATGCTCAAAGTCGGCCAATCGTGTGTCAACTTGTTCCTTTGTCATCCCGTTCACCTTTCCTACGAAATAGAAATATTCCTCGGGGGTAAGGAAGTCGATGAGGAAACCTTCATCGATATAGGCACCCGTATGGACTTTCCAGTCCTCGCTCTTCGCAGGACTGATGGTGTGCTCCGGCTCGCCATTCTCTTCCTGGGATGACGGGAGCGTGATCAGCACCTCTCCCTCATCGGCTTTCAACAGGTCGAGAATCATCCTGAACAGTGTGGTTTTACCGGCACCGTTGTTACCGACAAGACCTAACAGGTCACCTTTCTCAATAGTGAAGCTGTTGATGTTTACGGCGGTCTTCTCGCCAAAACATTTCTTTAAGTTAGTTACCTGAATCTTCATGGTTGATGTGTATGAAAAACAAGCAGTTCAAGAAGCCTGCTCAACTTCTTGAACTGCCTATACCTTATAATATACCACGGCCGTGGCATTTCTTGAACTTCTTACCGCTTCCGCAGGGGCAGGGATCGTTCGGTCCGGGCATCTTGTCCTTACGGATAGGCACACGGTTCACTTGCTGTGCTGTCTCTCGTGTGTCATGCTGTGCTGCGGCCTGCTGATGGCGATCCACCATCTGCTCCTCCTGGATATCGGCCTTCTGTTCGTTGTAACGCTGAGAGTGCTGCTCTGGTGCTGCCTCGCGCACTTCCTGCTGCTGGATCTCCGGAATCTGTCCTCGCATCAGGATGCTGGCGATGCGGTTGTTCATCTCATCCACCATGTCATCAAAGAGCTTCGCGCTCTCCAGCTTGAAGATCACCAGCGGGTCTTTCTGCTCGTAGCTGGCGTTCTGCACACTGTGGCGGAGTTCGTCCAGGGCACGGAGGTTCTCTTTCCAGCTGTCGTCAATGACATGCAGCAGGATGCTCTTCTCAAACTCCTTCAGTACACTCTTCGACTCTGTCTCGTAGGCTTCTTTCAGGTTACATGCGATATTGTACAGTCGCTTTCCGTCGGTGACGGGAACCATGATACGCTCATATTGTGAGCCCTGATTCTCATATACTTGTTTGATGACCGGGTTGGCCACAGACTGGATGCGGTCGGTCTTGCGCTTAAAGGCTTCCATAGCCAGCTGGAAGGCATTCTCCTCCAAGTTCTCACGCGGTTCCTCGATGAATTGCTGACTAGTAAACGGGCATTCCATAGCCAGGATCTTCAGGAAATCCTCCTTACAGCCCTCGTAGTCGTTGTTCTCGATGATGTTTACCACGCGGTCCCAGATGATGTTTGCGATATCCATACCGATACGCTCACCCATCAGGGCGTGACGGCGTTTCTCATAGACAACAGTACGCTGCTTGTTCATCACATCGTCGTATTCCAACAAGCGCTTACGGATACCGAAGTTGTTCTCCTCCACCTTCTTCTGGGCACGCTCGATGCTCTTCGTCATCATACCACTCTCGATACGCTCACCATCCTTGACACCGATGCGGTCCATCACCTTCGCGATACGCTCGCTACCGAAAAGGCGCATCAGCTTATCTTCCAACGACACGTAGAAGACAGAGCTACCCGGGTCTCCCTGACGTCCGGAACGACCACGCAGCTGACGGTCCACACGACGGCTTTCATGGCGCTCCGTACCGATGATGGCCAAGCCACCTGCCGCCTTCACTTCCGGCGACAGCTTGATATCGGTACCACGACCGGCCATGTTCGTAGCGATGGTCACCGCACCCTTGCCGTCGATGCTCTGTCCGGCATTGGCCACGATGTCGGCCTCTTTTTGGTGCAGCTTGGCATTCAACACCTGATGGGGGATATGGCGCAGGTTCAACATACGTGACAAGAGCTCGGAAATTTCCACGGAGGTCGTACCCACCAGGGTAGGACGTCCGGAGTTCCTCATCTCCTCGATCTCCTCAATCACAGCGTTGTATTTCTCGCGAGCCGTCTTATAGATGCGGTCGTCCTGGTCGTTACGGATCACCGGACGGTTGGTGGGGATCTCCACCACATCCAGCTTGTAGATATCCCAGAACTCTCCAGCCTCGGTAGAAGCGGTACCCGTCATACCGGCAAGCTTGTGGTACATACGGAAGTAGTTCTGCAGGGTGATGGTGGCGAAGGTTTGTGTAGCCTCCTTCACCTTCACATGCTCCTTAGCCTCAATGGCCTGGTGCAGACCGTCACTCCACTGGCGACCTTCCATGATACGTCCTGTCTGCTCATCCACGATCTTCACCTCACCGTCCATCACCACGTACTCATCGTCTTTGTTGAACATGGTGTAGGCTTTGAGCAGCTGCTGCAGGGTATGCACACGCTCACTCTGTACACCGTAGTGTGACAGCAGCTCGTCTTTCTTCTGGATGCGTTCTTCTTCCGACAGGTTCTCGTTCTCCAGTGCCGACAGCTCTGTGGTGATGTCTGGCAGCACGAACAGCTGGTCGTTACCCACCTGTTTGGCCAGCCATGCCGTACCCTTGTCGGTGAGGTCGCATGAGTTCAGCTTCTCATCCACCACGAAGTACAGGGGCTCAATGCACTCGGGCATCCGTCGGTTGTTGTTCTCCATGTAGATTTCCTCCGTTCTGAGCATACCGCTCTTGATGCCGTCCTCGGAGAGGAACTTAATCAGCGGTTTGTTCTTCGGGAGTGACTTATGTGAGCGGTACAGACTCAGGAAACCCTCGTCGAGCTTCTCCTGACCCTCTTTCTTCTTTCCTTCTTCCATGAGCTTGGTACCCTCGGCAATCTTCTGCTTGGCCTCAGCAAGGAACTGAGTGGCTAACTGACGCTGCACACCGACGAGTCTCTCCACCAACGGCTGGTACTCCTCAAACATCTGGTCGTCGCCGTTGGGCACAGGACCGGAAATGATCAGCGGTGTACGGGCATCATCGATCAGCACCGAGTCAACCTCATCGACGATGGCGTAGTTATGTCTTCTCTGTACCAGATCGGCTGGGGAGATAGCCATGTTGTCACGCAGGTAGTCGAAACCGAACTCGTTGTTCGTTCCGAAGGTGATGTCAGCCTGGTAGGCTTTGCGGCGTTCGGGTGAGTTAGGACGGTGCTTGTCGATACAGTCAACGCTCAGACCGTTGAACATATACAGCGGTCCCATCCACTCGGAGTCACGCTTGGCCAGGTAGTCGTTCACGGTCACCACATGGACACCATTACCCGTCAGGGCATTCAGGAAAACGGGGAGGGTAGCCACAAGGGTCTTACCTTCACCTGTTGCCATCTCGGCAATCTTTCCTTGGTGGAGCACCTCACCGCCGAAGAGCTGCACGTCGTAGTGGATCATCTCCCATTTGAGGTCGTTGCCACCAGCCGTCCAGTGATTGTGATAGATGGCTTTGTCGCCGTCGATGGTGATGAAGTCCTTGGCAGGATCACCAGCCAGCTCACGGTCGAAGTCTGTGGCGGTCACCACGGTCTCCTCGTTCTCGGCAAAACGCCGTGCCGTCTCCTTCACGATACTGAAGGCCACGGGCATCACCTCGTCAAGAGCTTTCTCGTAGATCTCGAGCGCTTCCTTGTCAAGCTTGTCAATCTCGTTGAAGATCACCTCACGCTCATCGATGGGGGTGTCCTCGATCTTTGCTTTCAGTGCCTCGATCTGCTCTTTCTGTTCCTTGGCAGAGTCCTGCACAAATTGTTGAATCTCCTTGGTCTTGGCACGGAGCTCGTCGTTGCTCAGTACCTGAACGGCCGGATAGGCTGCCTTCACCTTTTCTACAAGGGGTTGGATCAGCTTCATGTCACGTGTTGACTTATCGCCAAACAATGACTTTAAGAAATTGTTAAATCCCATTCTATAATTGTCTTTATTTTTTTTATTCTATATGATTTGAGGGTGCAAAGTTACGAAAAAACGAGTGCAGAACAAAACAAATTCATTTGTTTTTTATGCCGAGTGCATTGTAACTTCGCGATTTTGCTTTTCACCCTATGGCAGGGGGAGGGCAGGACAGGCATTGGGAGCCCTGATATGGATGGTTTTCGCGATGGTTGGCGCAAGGCGGTCAACCGTGACGGGTGTGGCGATCTTCTGGGGAGCGACCTGTGCCCCATAGATGATGATGGGGAAGGAGATGTTTCGCAGACTGTTCACGCTGATCTCCTGGGTGTCTTCGTTGTACATCTGCCAACCGGGAATGGTCTCTACCAGGATGTCGCCACCGACACTGGCATTGAAACCGTTACGTACCTTGAGCACATCACTCTGTTCAGAGTCGAAGAGCGTCTCCTTGGAATGAGCGTTCAGCACCCCGTCGCACTGCAGGAGGAATGATCGAGACAAAGAAAGTATCTCCCTCAGTTTCAGCCGTTTTTGCTCAATCAGTTTAAGGTTTAGATAAATCTGATTTCCACTGCATCCCTCCACATATCTGTCTGTGCCGTACAGGGCACCAAGGTACATGTTCAGCAGGTTGGCGGTACGGTTGATATAGAAGGTTCCGGCGGGAACACCATAGTGACGGTAGTCGTCGATAGGCTCTTCCACATGTCCTGTTCCCGTGAGGTAGAACACCACGTTTTGGGCACCGACTTTGTTCTCCACGGTGGCTATGAGGTCGGCCAGCTGACGGTCAAGGTTGATATACGCCTGTGTCAGGGCATTCTGCCAGTCGGTGCTCTTCTTCCCCGTCATGTCGGGAGTTGCTTCGAGTGTGACATTCAGCAGATCGGTGACATTGTCGGTACCCATCCCCGAGCGTTCGATGCACAGAATGGCGAGGTTCGTCAGTTCCGTCAGTTGCTCAAACTCCGTTTTCTTCTTCCTGCCGCCTACGGTGTTGTTGTATTCGGTGAACCAGGCAGGGATTTTCTTGAGATAGAAGTTGGTGCTGCACCAGTTCTGTGTGTTCCGGTCTTTCCAGAAGGCACCGTCAGCGCTATGACCAGCTGACAAGATGGCAGCATCCTTTTCCTGGGCGATGGCATAGACGAGGGCTTTCCCTGCCGTGGCCACTTTCAGCTCATCCCCGATGGTGGATGTCAGCAGGTTCTTCGGGGAGGCCTTGTCGGTGGTGTACACCCCGAAATACTGTGGGTCGTCCGTGCATCCGATGGGGCGAAGCGTATTCCTGTCGAGCCATCGTGCCCCCATGATCCCGTGGTAGAACGGACAGGATCCTGTAACGAGGGAGGCCACAGCAGAGGCGCAATCCACGGGTGCGAAGGTGTAGGCAGCATTCTCATAGACTTTCCCCCGCGACATGATCTTCCTGAAACCTTCCGTACCGAAATAAGGGTTGAAGGCTTCCATGTAATCGGTGCACAACTGGTCGATGGCGATGTTCACAACCAGTCTGGGTGATTGTGGTGTCGTCTGTGCCTGAATGGTTGAGGCAAGGATGGCAATCAGTGCCGCGGTGAATTGTCTTTTATTCAATGTCAATACTTTATGATGATATTTTTGTTTGATGTTGACGGGACATCCGCCACACGTTTCTTATTAGCAAAGATGATGCCAGAAGATAGGTTCCCTCGGCATAGTGCTGCCAGATGCCTCCGATGAAGAACAGACAGATCAGCACGATCCATCCCGCATATTGCTTGTCGGGGATTCCCTTCCTCGAACGCCGGATCATTCTCCAGAGGAAGAATAGGGGTAGGGGGTTCAGCAGTAACAGCTGGAAGTTCACGCGTACGGTGGGATGCTGCGAGAACAGCATGAGGAACAGGACGATGCCTGCCAGACCGCTGAGCAGCATCAACAGGGCATCATAGCCCCACAGCAGCTTCTTCGAGTAGGCTTCCACCACGGTCACGGCGATGGTGATGGCCAGGAGGATGAGGAACACGCTGTTCGGACGCAGGGGGAAATCTTCTTCCACCGTCTGCATTCCTTCGGGTACGATCGTCTCACGTCGTGACACTAGTTTCCGCTGACTACCATCCTGACCGATGATCCGTGCGTCGTCGAAGTCGGCCATGGCATGCGCCGGCAGGAACTGCCATCCCCGTTTGTCTGTGGGACGGTCGGCCATCACACCTAACAGCATGTCATTGCCGAAGCGGTTCCAGGGGTGGTGATCCACGCAGCTGTGCACCATCTCGCGGAAAGAAGGGTATTTGCCGTCCTCATGAGAGAAGGCGACGCGGGCTTCCGGCAGGTGGGTGGTGAGCATATCCACGGCGCGTGTCGTACAGTTGTCGTAGAAGTAGTTGTATCGGTACACCCTGTTCTGGGGCATGTAGTTCTCGTTGATGGCCGCGAGGATGCGTCCCTTCTCCTCACTGGTGAGGTTCAGCACCTGCTGGGTGACGCTGCTGCCATAGTACTGGTACTGCTGGCAGAATCGCTCGAAGGAATCGATGCCGATCTCGTAGTCGGTGAGACCGAAGATGAAACGAAGGACGAAATAGGGCTTCTGAAACGAGAACATCCCATAGTTCACGGCCACATCCTCACCGGTGCGCTTGTCAAGAATGCGGATGGCGGTATGACCGTACAGACTGTAGATCTCCTCATGGGGGGAGCAGGTGAGCAGACTGATCTCCACTGAGTCCATGCTGCTAACCATCATGGAGTCAGCGTTTTGCGAGTAGGCGTCCAGGAACACCGCGAATGCGGAGAGGAGAGTGAATAGCAGTCGTTTTCTTTTCATGTGACAAAGGTACGATTTTTTTCCGATATCACCAAATTTCCTGTCTGTCAACTACAATGTATCGCCCTGAAAAACGTTGAATCAAATTTACTAATTTACCAATTTACCAATTTCACTTTTTAGTTTTGGAAGGTGGAAGAGAAGAAATAATAAATATATAGATATATAGATATATAGATATATAGATATATAGATATATATTTATATATATATTATAATATATATATAAATATAAATTTTTCCCTCCTCTTTTTCGCGAATTCTAAAAAGTGAAATTGGTAAATTGGTAAATTGGTAAACATACCTCATAATGTGTGTAACATTCTGAATATCAGCTCCTTTCATCTTGCTCTCATGAAACGACAAGTATCACGCTACGCCCAAAAAGAACGGAAAATGAGACCAAAAACGGCTCTTTTCTGCTCATTTTTGGCCTCAAATTTGATGATTTTGCACAAAAATGCACGTTTTTGAGTCAAAAAACGCCCTCACCGCTCCCCTTTTTTGTCACACGGAACCAACGGTCACTCATAGCGTAGCGGAGAGAAAAATCGCGGAAAACACAGAAATTTTGTCAGCCTAATGGCTGATGATTCCTGATAATAATTCCTTTAATTCGCTTGGAATCAGCCCCTACGTAAACATTAAGTAGCCTTTACGTAACCATTAAGTAACCATTACTTTGAATGCAATCAGCCTTTACTTTCAATGCAATTATCCTCTATTTTCAATGCAAAATGACTCGTCTTCCGACACATTTTGCCTCTGTTTGCGTCAGTTTTTTCAAAGTTTTTACGGTTTTTGCCGAATATTTCAAATAAAATGCTTATATTTGTAGGCTGAAAACGATATAATCTTTAAAACTACTATAATTATGCTATCAAAACAGGACTTAGAACAAATCGCACTGAAAGGTATTTCAGAAGAGCAGATTAACGTACAACTGGAAGAATTCAAGACAGGTTTTCCTTTCTTGAAACTGGAAGCGGCTGCCAGCATCGGTCATGGCATCGAAGCACCTACGGCAGAGGAGCGCCAGCAGATGGTAAACACCTGGAACGCCTATAAGGCAGAGGGGAAGAAGATTGTGAAATTCGTCCCTGCCAGCGGTGCTGCCAGTCGTATGTTCAAAGACATGTTCGCTTTTGTGGATGCTCCTTATGATGTGCCCACCACTGATTTCGAGAAGAAGTATTTTGACAACCTGGAGAAGTTCGCCTTCTACGATGCTTTAGATGCTGTCTGTCTGAAGAACGAGGGAAAGGGGATCAAGGCGCTCATAGCCGATGGGAAATACAAGGCTGTGGCTGCCAATATGTTACGTCCCGAGGGCTTGAACTATGGTCAGCTGCCTAAAGGTATGCTGTTGTTCCACAAATATGCCGAAGGACCGCGAACCCCGATGGAGGAGCACTTGGTGGAAGGTGCGCTCTATGCTGCCAGCAACGGAGAGGCCAACGTTCACTTCACTGTCAGTCATGAGCACATCGCTTTCTTTGAGAAGAAAGTGGCAGAGAAGAAAGACGGCTTTGCACGGAAGTATGGTATTAAATACAATATCTCCTTCTCCGAGCAGAAACCCAGTACCGACACAGTGGCTGCCAATGCCGACAACACTCCGTTCCGTAACGATGACGGTTCGCTGCTGTTCCGTCCCGGTGGTCATGGTGCACTGATTGAGAACTTGAACGAGATCGATGCCGATGTGATTTTCATCAAGAACATCGACAATGTGGTACCCGACCGTCTGAAGGGTGACACCGTGGAATACAAGCAGGTGATTGCCGGTGTCCTGGTTTCCCTGCAGCAGAAGGCTTTTGCTTACCTCCGTCTGCTGGACAGTGGCGAGTATAACCATGAGAAGTTAGAGGAGATCATCCGTTTCGTACAGCGTGACCTCTGCTGTCGGAAGAACGACATCAAGGAATTGGAAGATGCTGAGCTCGTCATCTACCTGCGTGAGAAACTGAACCGTCCGATGCGCGTCTGCGGTGTTGTGAAGAACGTGGGTGAGCCCGGTGGCGGTCCGTTCCTTACCTATAACCAGGATGGTACGGTATCGTTACAGATCCTGGAGAGCAGTCAGATCGACAAGAGCAACGAGGAGTACATGAAGATGTTCACCGAAGGTACGCACTTCAATCCCGTGGATCTCGTCTGTGCTGTGAAGAACTATAAGGGTGAGCCGTTCAATCTTCCTGACTTTGTGGATAAGTCAACAGGATTCATCAGCAGTAAGAGTAAGGGCGGTAAGGAGCTCAAAGCCCTGGAGCTGCCGGGACTGTGGAACGGTGCGATGAGCAACTGGAACACTGTCTTCGTAGAGGTGCCTCTTTCCACATTCAATCCGGTGAAGACCGTCAACGATCTGTTGAGGGAGCAGCATCAGTGAAAAATTGAAGAGAACTAAGAAGTGAGAAATGAGAGGTATGATTACCACTAAGGCTTGGCCTTGGTGCTCCCCGCCCATCGTAGGGGCGGGGGTGGGGTCAGTAATCAAATCTCTCATTTCTCATCTTTCATCCTTCCTCCTTTCTCCTTCCTCCTTTCAAATGAGTTCATCCAGCTCCAGCCACCGCATGCTCTTCTCGTCGAGTTCCTCTTTGAGCTTCGGTAGTCGGATACTTTTCTCGGTGAGCTCCTCGACAGAGAGGGTGCCGCTGCAGAGTTGCTCCTCGATGAGTTGCTGTTCTTTTTCCAAGGCTTCGATCTCTTTTTCCAGCTGCTGGTATTCCAGTCTTTCCTTATACGTCAGTCGTCGCTGACCATTATTGTTCGTGCGTGTGACTGACGGGGTAGTGGAAGGGGATGTGTTTTTCTTGTCCTTCTTCGTTTTCTTTTCTCCCTCTTTCGTATCACTCTCAGCGAACAATCTGTATTGGGTATAGTTGCCGGGGAAGTCCTTGATGACACCATTCCCTTTGAACACAAGGAGATGGTCCACCACCTTATCCATGAAATAGCGGTCGTGACTCACCACGATCACACAGCCGGGGAAATCGGCTAAGTATTCCTCCAGAATCTGCAGGGTCTGGATATCCAGGTCGTTGGTAGGCTCGTCGAGTACAAGGAAATTAGGGTTCTTCATCAGTACCGTACAGAGGTAGAGCTTCCGCTTTTCACCGCCCGACAGCTTATACACGTAGTTGTGCTGTTGCTCGGGAGTGAACAGGAAATATTGCAGGAACTGCGAGGCAGAGAGATGCTTTCCATTGCCCATGTCGATATATTCGGCAATATCGGTGATCACGTCGATCACCTTCTGTTCCTCGTTGAATGTCAGTCCCTCTTGAGAGAAATAGCCGAAACGCACGGTGTCACCGATATCAAAACGGCCACTGTCGGGTGGTACCACACCTAACAGCATTTTGATGAACGTGCTCTTGCCGGTGCCGTTGCTTCCCACGATGCCCATCTTCTCGAAGCGGGCGAAATTGTAGTAGAAGTCCTTAAGGATTACTATGTCTTCCTGTCCCCGTGCCTCTGTGTCCCCGTGCCTCTGATAAATCTTCGACACATACTGGCATTCGAAGATCTTCGAACCGATATAGACATTGTTGGATTTCAGGCGTAGCTGCCGTTCCTCGAGTCTTTGCTTTGCGATTTTCTCCAGTTCGTAGAACGCCTCCTCACGATAGCGGGCCTTATGGCCACGTGCCTGGGGCATCCTGCGCATCCATTCCAGTTCCCTGCGATACAGGTTGTTAGCCCGCATGATCTCCGCACGTGTGTTGTCGATACGTTCCTGTCGTTTCTCCAGATAGTAGGCGTAGTTGCCGCGATAGGTATAGATGGTGCGGTTATCCAGCTCAAGGATCAGGTTACACACGCGGTCGAGGAAGAAACGGTCGTGCGTCACCATCAGCAGCGTTCTGTTCCCCCTTGCCAGGTATCCCTCTAACCACTCGATCATTTCTAAGTCGAGATGGTTGGTGGGCTCGTCGAGAATCAGCAGGTCGGGTTCCGTAATCAGCACATTGGCCAGGGCCACACGTTTCTGCTGTCCTCCGCTGAGCTGTCCCATGGGCTGTTGGAGGTCACGGATTTTCAGCTGTGTAAGGATCTGCTTGGCTTTCAGCACCTTCTCGTCCTCCCCCTGATGGTTGAAACAGGCATCAAGGACTGTCTCCTGGGGATCGAAGACCGGTGACTGCTCGAGCATGCCCACACGGAGGTCGCGGCGGAAGATGAGGGCACCGCTGTCATAGCCCTCCTTCCCTGTGATCACGGAGAGGAGCGTTGACTTTCCCGTGCCGTTCTGTGCGATCAGACCTACCTTCTGTCCTTCGGCGATGCTGAACGAGATATCCTCGAAGAGCACTTGGGCACCGAACGACTTCGTCAGATTCTGTACGTCGAGATAGGGTATAGCCATGATATGTGCTTAGGTCGTTTCCTCTTTCAGTCGTTTGTTGATGTCATCGATGTAGTTCAGCACTTCGTCGCGACCGGTCTTCTTCTCTGCTGAGGTGATGAAGTAGGGGGGCAGGATCTCCCATGACTCCTCGAGCTTTGTCATGAATGCCTCGACGTTCTGTTTGGCCTTGGCGGCACTCAGCTTGTCGGCCTTGGTGAAGACGATGGAGAACGGGATATTGCTCTGTCCGAGCCAGTCGATGAACTCCCTGTCGATGAGCTGCTGCTCATGACGGATATCGATGAGCACGAACACATTGATGAGCTGCTTGCGTTGCAGGATATAGGAGGAGATCATCTGCTCCAGCTTGTTACGCACCGTCTTACTCTGTTTGGCATAACCATAGCCGGGGAGGTCAACGATATACCATTCGTTGTTTACGATAAAATGATTGATTAACAGTGTTTTACCTGGTGTGGCTGAAGTCTTTGCTAACCCCTTCTTACCACAGAGCATATTGATGAGGCTTGACTTTCCCACATTACTGCGCCCGATGAATGCATACTCGGGTTTCGTGTCTTTCGGACAGGTCTGAACGGTGGGGTTGCTGATGACAAATTCTGCTTTCTTTATCTCCATATTTTGAAGTCGTTTGATTTTTTGTGTGCAAAGTTACAAAAAAGTCACAACTTTTCACTACCTTTGCAATCAAAAATGCAGCAAGGGATCAAATCAGCCGCTTATGGCGACAGACAGTATCCGTCGCAGCTGTTGGAAAAGGCTGTGGAGGAGTTCTCCAAGTTGCCAGGCATCGGTAGGAAGACGGCCTTGCGACTGGTGCTACACCTGTTGCGCCGCGACACGGAGGAGGTGGAACAGTTCACTGAGGCGGTGAACCGGATGAAGCATGAGGTGAAGTATTGCAAATGCTGTCATAACATCAGCGATACTGAGCTGTGTCCTGTGTGTGCCGATCCCCGCCGTGACACGTCGCTGATTTGTGTGGTGGAGAATATCCAGGACGTGATGGCCATCGAGAACACCCAGCAGTACCACGGTCTGTATCATGTGCTGGGAGGAATCATTTCCCCGATGGAGGGGGTAGGACCGTCGGATCTCGAGATTGACTCCTTGGTGAGCAGGGTAGAAGCGGGAGGCATAGAGGAGATTATCTTCGCCCTGAGCAGTACCATGGAGGGTGACACCACGAATTTCTATATCTCGCGGAAGCTGGCTGCCTATCCCGTGAAACTGAGCGTTATCGCCCGTGGCATCTCTGTGGGCGACGAGCTTGAATACACCGATGAGGTGACATTAGGTCGATCAATTCTTAACCGTACACCGTTCAATGGATAAAGTCGTCAAGACCTTAAAGGTATATTTCTACGCACCGATCGTAATCGCACTGCTCTTGGTGGTGTTGTATGAGACGGAGGTGATCCTGCCAGGTTCCATCCGTATGGATGCGAACCTGAATTTCCTGGTACTGAGTTTGATGGAGATCCTGACGCTGGCAGTGATCCCCGCCGCTTTGTATCTTTTCAAGATGAAGAGGGTGCACGATCAGCTGATCGCTAACCCCGTGCCTTCGATGCGCCGTTATGGCATCCTCCGACTGCTGATGCTGGGTGTGCCTCTGGTGGCGAACACCGATTTATATTATATGTCGATGAATACGGCATACGGCTATATGGCAATCATCCTGCTGATCGTCATGCCGTTTGTCTATCCCAGTAAGACAAGATGTGAGGAGGAATCGAAAAATTGAAAAAGCTTACTGTCGTTATCGTCAACTACAACGTGAAACACTACGTGGAGCAGTGCCTACGCAGTGTGGAGAAAGCCATCGAGGGCATCGAGGCAGAGGTGTTTGTCGTCGACAATCATTCTCATGACGGTTCCGTTGACTATCTCCAGACTCGTTTCCCGAAGGTGACGATTATTGCCAGTAACCATAACCTGGGCTTCTCACGGGCGAATAACATCGCGATCCGACAGTCCACAGGGGAATATGTGCTTTTGCTGAATCCTGATACCTTCGTGGGAGAAGATACCATCCGCCGCGGTCTTGCATTCATGGATGAGCATCCCGATGCAGGAGGCATGGGGGTGCAGATGCTGAAGAGCGACGGCTCCAAGGCGATGGAGAGCCGGAGAGGACTGCCTACACCACTCACCGCGTTCTACAAGGTATGTGGACTGTGTGCCTGTTTCCCGAAGCACAAACGACTGGGAAAATACTACATGGGCTATCTGTCGTGGGAAGAGCCTGCGGAGATCGAGGTGGTGAGCGGAGCGTTTAACCTGCTGCGACGGGAGGCACTTGACAAGGTAGGACTGCTCGATGAGGATTACTTCATGTATGGTGAGGACATCGACTTGTCGTACCGTCTGTTGAAAGGAGGCTTTCATAACTGGTACCTGCCCGAGCAGATCCTGCACTATAAAGGGGAGAGCACGCAGAAATCCAGTTTCCGCTACGTCCATGTGTTCTATGATGCGATGTTCATCTTCTTCAGGAAACACTATAGTCAGGTGAGTCTGTTGCTGAGCGTCCCCGTCAAACTGGCCATCTATTTCAAGGCGATGATAGCACTGGTCCAGATGGTGTCGCAGCGGGTGAGGAAGATGCTGGGATTCACTGGTCATCGGAAGAGTGTCCAGCCCTACTACCTCTTCATCGGAAACGACAGTACCTTGGAGGCATGCCGGGAACTGGCTTTGCGGAAAGGACTTACCGCCGATTACCTTTCCGGTGATGAGAAGAGACGTCCCGAAGGACATCTCGACCGCATGGATGACTTGAAAAAGAAAGAGATAACGTATGTAGTCTATGACACCGATGCCTACAGCTACCGTTCCATCCTTCATATCTTTGGAAGTCATCCGGTAGAGAATGTCCTCATCGGAACCTATACGCCACAGACGAAGTTACTGATAACCGACAAGGAGGTGATATGAGAGAAGGGGAGAACCGTCACGACGGTAAGGTGACCATCCGCTTGCGCGCCATGGAACCGGAGGATCTCGACCTGTTGTATCAGATCGAGAATAACCGTTCCTTGTGGAAAGTGGGGGTGACGAATGTTCCTTACTCCCGGTATATGCTCCATGAGTATATCGCCCATGCCACGGGGGATATCTTCACCGACAAACAGGTGAGGATGATGATAGAGGATGAGTCGTCACGTGTGGTGGGTGTCATCGACCTGATGAACTTCGAACCCCAGCACCAGCGGGCAGAGGTGGGTATCGTGATCTGTGAGGCGTTCCGCCATCAGGGGATGGCCACCGCTGCCCTTGGTGAAATCATCCAATATGCCCGTGATGTGGTGCACCTCCATCAGCTGTTTGCCTATATCGATACGGAGAATGAGGAGTCGATACGATTGTTCCGGAAAGTGGGATTCGAACGGACGGCTTTACTGAGAGACTGGCTTTTTGACGGACGCGTGTATCATCACGTTCTCTTCATGCAACTTTTTTTCTAAAAAAGATGCTTTTTCTTTTGGCGGTACGGAAAATAATTGCTACCTTTGCACCCGCAAAACAGAACAAGCGGTATCTGGTGCGTTAGTTCAGCCTGGTTAGAATGCCTGCCTGTCACGCAGGAGGTCACGGGTTCGAGTCCCGTACGCACCGCATCCCTACTGATTCTGTGGCATACAATAACCATTGGTGCGTTAGTTCAGCCTGGTTAGAATGCCTGCCTGTCACGCAGGAGGTCACGGGTTCGAGTCCCGTACGCACCGCGAAAAAGAGAGACTTTTGGTCTCTCTTTTTTGTTTTAATACCCCAGTGCGCTACAGGGCACGCTGCATCCCTTCCGTGAACTGCTGCCGGAGCATCTTTGCTAATGCATTCTCAGGATTGGCCTTGAGGGATTTGTCTAATAAATCCAATACATCCCGATAGTAGCGCGGTCCGTTCTGTGCGGGATTCTGTACCACCAGAACGGTGAGATGGAAGGCCTGCAGGGCATGAAGGTCTGAGGGGTCGTGGTGTCTCATCCCTTCCATCTGCTTGATGGCTTGTTCTGCCATGGTGAGGAGCTGGGGTGTCTGCTCATCATGGGGGTGGGAAACGGCATAGCTCAGGCTTTGCAGGGCAATGTGGTACTTAGGGGCAATGCTGTCGGGAAAGATGGCCTCGATGCGTTTCAGTTCCATCACACACTGGAGGGTTGTCTGACTGCTGTCGTTTTGAAGTTTTTCCAGCGACTGATGAATGAGGGCCTGCATGTCCTTTTGCTGAGCATGGAGATTACATACGGTCATTGCAAGGAATACAATGACAATCATCCGGTTTTTAAAAATTTGAAATGTCATACGCTTTATTATTTTTAAGTGAAACAAAAATACCGAAGTAGAAGAAACGCTGACGGGAAGAGACGGTGCGGTCTCCCTCGTATCTGAAAATGTTGTTCCGTCCGAGATTATTACTCAGGGAGGTATAGAGGATCACCTTCTCGTGGAGCAGGTAGGTGACGTTCATGTCAAGGGTGTGGTAGTGGGGAGTCGTCCGCTCGCCGAAGGTACGACCAGAGGCATAGGTGTTGGCCATTCCGATAATGGCTTTCCCCAGTGCATAACGGAGATTGAACCGTACATTATGACGTGAGGCAAATGTGGGTGCCTGCATCTGCACAAAGTCCAAATATCTTCTTCGGGAGTCGTTGAACGAATAGGAGAGGGTGGTGGAGAGGTTCTTCACCAGCGAATGGTTCTCGATGTAGAGGTCGAAGCCCTTGCTGTTGCCTGTGCCCTCGGCGCCATAGGCACCGTCATGGAACAGGGGAAGTTGGTAATACCGCTTGTAATAGGGCTCCAGACGAAATGTTGTTCCCTGATGAATCCACTGCATGCTAATCACGGCATGATCGGCTGTGCTCTGTGGCAGACGGTCGTATGCCTGTGCCAAGTAGTCGTCTTGGATCACCTGTGTATAACGTCCTATACCAGCACTGAGTTGGAAACGTTCATTCGGCACATAGCTGACGGTGCTACGGGGAAGGAAGGTCCATTGATGTCCATATGACAGATATTCCATGCGGCTGGAAACTTGGAGGAACAGGTGCGGAAGAAAACGCCATTGTCCGCTGAGGTTACCTGCCAGCAGATGATAGTCCAGCTGGTAGCGGGTAAGGGTGTTCTCCCGGTAGCTCTTCTCCGTATGACGGTAATAGTCTTCGAGGCATGCCGACCATTTGACGGCAGGAGAGACTGCCTTTTGGATACGCGCTTTCAGATGGAGCTCCTGACGGAAGGAGTGTAAGCGGTCGTTGGCGGTCAGGGCACCGTCGATGTGTTCGAATACCCATGAGCCGGCTATGCCTGTAAACAACGTGAAGCCGTTCCCTATTGTCTTGTTCATCGTGGCATTCGCATAGAGGTTATGCTCCGCCAATGACAGTCTGCGGTCACTGCCTCGCTGTTCCAGGGAGGTGAGGTCGTAGCCTACGTATGTCTTGAGATGTGTGGATGGGGTGAGTGATGACTTGTATTGTGTCTCCATGGAAAGCTTGCGATAGGGGCGCACCCAGTCGAAATCCGAGCCAAACACCTTATTATATAATGCCAGACTCGTATAATCGGCATTGAACGACAGACTGCTTTGGGAGAAGACTTTGGTACCGCCGATGTTCCAGTCAACACATGAGCCGCTGACACCGAGCTTGTCACTCGTGGCTTCATCGGTGGTCTCCATGGGTAAGATGGATGACAACGCTTGTCCATATTCTCCATCGTAACCGCCTAAGGAGAAATTGATACCCTTGAAGAGAAAGGGGGAGAAACGGCCACGAACGGCGGAGTTCGGGATGGAGGTGTTATAAGGGACGAGCACGTGCATGCCGTTGATGAATGTCTGACACTCTTCACTGTCACCGCCTCGTACATATAGCTTTCCGTCTTCACCCACGCGCTGGGTGCCCGGCAGTGTCTGTAAGGCGGCGATGATGTCACCGCATGAGTTTCCTGCCATCACAATGTCAAGGGCATCCATGCTCTTGAAATTGTCACTCTTTCCGAAATGAAAGGTACTGGCCGTCACCACTACCTCGTCGATGCTTGTGGCATGTTCCCGTAGGGTGATGTCCAGATGGGTGAGTGTGGAGATATCGGCGGTGAAGGTGTAATCGTCAAAGCCGATGCAGGTGACTCGCAGGCTCTGTACTCCTGTCATGTCGGTGGTGAAAGAGAAGGTGCCGTCGGCTTGTGTCATACAACCGTCGATGGTACCCACGATGAAAACGTTGGCACCGATGACAGGTTCCTGACTATAGGTTACGGTACCTGTGATCGTGTGCTGCGCGTGCAGCTGAAGGACTCCGAAAAGCCATGTGATGAGATATGCGATGATTCTTTCCATGCCGCAAAGATAAGCATGGTTTCAGGAACCTCCAAAAAGGGGGGACAGACAGCTAAAAGAAAGGGCAGATGACTAAGTGAACGGACGAAATGCTATATTGCAGGACGAATGACTAACTGATAAAAGTACGTAGCTTCGGGACAAAGGAGCGCGAAACAGGTACGATATGACGACTGTCTTTCATGGTGAGCTGATAGCCGTTGGAGTTACCGCTGGCAGCGGTGATATTATTTAAGTTCACCACGAATGAACGGTGACATTGGAAGATATTCTCATGAGGCAGTGATGCCAGGAGGGAAGACAAAGTAGTGTGGATCTCGGTCTCGACAATGCGATCGTCTTGCTGATAGACGACAGCCACCATGTTCTTCCGTGCCTCGGCATAGAGGAAATCGTTGATGGGCAGTTCCAAGTCTACACCCCTGACGGAAGTGTCATGGATGGTGATCAGGATATCCTGTTGTTGCTCGGTTGAATTGGGAAGAAGGGAGGCAAGGTCGTGACGGAGCTTCCGGTTATAGGAGATCATCGTGGAGATGATCGTGATGATGATGCTCATCAGAAACGACCACCAGAAGAACATACCAAAGAGGGATAACGACAGGGGAATCTCAAAAAGGAAAGAGAAGAACAGATAGTTGAAGATGGCAATGAGCATCAGCATCAGCAAAATGCACAAGGCGTGCCATCCGATGGTCCACGGACTGATATGCCGTTGCAAGGGGCGCCAGATCATCCAATGACTGACTGCGCTGCATGCAAAGGTGATGGCTGCGAAGGCCACAGAGACGATGAGATGGTTTCCGGTATAGGAACTGAAGCCGAAGGGACGCAGGAAATAAAGGATAAGAAAGACAATCAGACTATAGATCAGACTGTCTTTGTACCATCTTGATTGGGTATTAAAAGGATATTTCCTGCTGAGTAACCACATCTCCGTACTATTTCTGGGAAGCCAGCCATACCTCAGCACGCGCTAAGTCTTGTGGGGTATCGATGCCCACAGTCTCTACATCCGTGGTCCCTACCTTGATGCGGTAACCGTTCTGTAACCAGCGCAGCTGCTCCAAACTCTCGGCTAACTCCAACGATGATTGGGGAAGCTGGGTGATCTCATGGAGAACAGCGGTGCGATAGGCATAGAGTCCGATATGTTTCAGGAACGGGAACGTACCCAACCATTCCGTCTTTTCGATGCCGCGCAGGAAGGGAATGATGCTTCGTGAGAAATAGAGGGCATACCCCCGGTTATCAGTTACCAGCTTGGGGGAGTTGGGATTCTCGAGATCACTCAGCGGCTGCTCGGCTGTGAAGGGCTTACCGAGGGTGGCAATCTGGGTATCGGTATCATCGAAGCAGTGGCATACTGTTTCGATCTGAGAACGCTGGATAAAGGGCTCGTCACCCTGGATATTTACCACGACATCGAAGTTACCACCGATCTTCTGTACGGCCTCTTCGATACGGTCGGTACCACTTTTGTGATCGGGGGATGTCATCACCGCCTTCCCACCAAAGGATAACACCGTATCGTAGATGCGGGCATCATCGGTAGCCACATAGGCATCATTCAGCACCTGTGACACCTGTTCATAAACGCGTTGAATGACAGGCTTACCACCCAGGATGGCTAAAGGTTTTCCCGGAAACCTCGTGGAGGCATAGCGGGCAGGGATTACTCCAATGAACTTCATCTCTTTTATCTTCTTTTGACTCTTACTTGTTATATCCGCTCTCAGGGTTCTCATACATCGTGATAGGAATTCTGAACTTCATCATCTCATCGAGATTGTGGACGGGATGATCCATGTCCTGCGGGATGGGACGATGGGAGAAGGTCTGGAAATAGAGCAGACAGGCATCACGCCACCATTCAGCATCACGGGCCTGGATGCGAAGCTTGCGCTGCACCTCTTCAAAGCGCTGAGTGTCAATGTATGGCTTCATGGCATCCCAGATAGTGAGGAAACGACGTGCCTCACGAACACCATCGTCGTACTTATGACACAGTTCATCCCAGAAGGTGCGCCCGCTGTTCATCTTACGGTCCCAGGGCACGTGGTGGAACCATGTCAGCAGGTTCTCAGGACAGGTATTGATATCGTTGTAGAGGCGGCATAATTCTTCAGGATACTGCTTGACATTTGCCGAACCTTGCAGCGTGCGGTCGAAGCCCAGTCCGATACTGTCAGCTTTATGATAGTAAGGGGGTGTCCAATCAGCCCTCACACCACGCGGTTGGTACCAAGGCTCAGGACCGTAATGATGACCGCCGGCAAAGATATGATGGAGTCCCAAGGGCATCATATAACTGACACAGGCCTCACGACTGTCGAGCATAACCTGCTTGACGGGATTCACCAGTGGTGCTTCGCCCGTGAATGTCTGTTTTAACCACTCCTCTGCAATTTCACTCGGTGTCAGGGATGGGTTCCATGCTGCACGTCCGAAGGCGTACCAGTTAGCCTGAGCGAAATGGTGACCGCACCAGTTGACATCATCGCCGATATTGGCCACGCCTGCCATGGCTTTCAGACTGCCTGGTTTTACATACGAGAAGAATTCTTTCCACATCGGAGCGAGATAGACCAGGTGGTTGGCGGCGCCGAGATATTCCTGTGTCAACTGGAATTCCACCATCATCTGCGTTTTCTGCATGGCAGTGAACAGCGGACTGTAAGGTTCGCGAGGCTGGAAATCGATGGGGCCGTTCTTGATCTGGATGATGACGTTGTCGGCAAACTGACCGTCGAGGGGCATAAACTCCTCGTAGGCTTGGTTGGCACGGTCACTGCTTTGGGGATTATAGACGAAGGCGCGCCACATCACGATACCCTTGTGGGGCTTAAGCACTCCAGCCAGCATGTTCGCACCATCTGCATGCGAGCGGCCGAAGTCCTGTGGACCAGGTTCACCCTCGGAATTAGCCTTCACGAGGAAACCGCCGAAGTCGGGTATCAGACGATAGATCTCATTCACCTTGTCTTTCCACCATTTGACGACGTTGGCATCAAGCGGATCGGCGGTCTTCAGACCACCTAATTTGATAGGCGAGGCAAAGTTGATGGAGAGATAGACGTGGATGCCGTAGGGTCGCAACTGGTCAGCAATGCTCTTTGCTTTCTGCAGACTCTCTGTAGAAAGGGCCTCTGGCTTGGCGTTCACATTATTGAGTACGGTACCGTTGATGCCCACAGAAGCATTGGCTCTTCCGTACATTTTCATGTGCTGTGGATCGGGATTCAAAAAGATACTCTTACCAGCAAAGCCACGCTCGCAAGTACCGTTGGGATTGTCCCAGTGGTTCAGGATACGCAGGTCGTAGAAAGGCTTTTCGGAGATGTCAAGTCCATCGCACGGCTCCCCCATTTGCTGCAGGCGCAACAGGTGATAAGCGCCATAGAGCAGACCCGCATTGCTGGCTGCGGTAATCACTGTCTTTCCACCCTGGCTCTTGATGGTGTATCCATCTTTGGTCATGCCTTTCTTCTGTTTCAGTATCACAGGGCCACCATGCCAGTAATTTTGCAACTCTGTCATTGCCGTACCCTTGACACCCGTTATCGTTGTTGTCGTGTTGGTAGGGTTAAAACGTAACCACAGACGACTACCGTCTTCGCTGCTGGTAGCTGCTACGCTCCATCCCGCAAGCAGCAGGAAAAGTGCTGAAATAAGAGTCCTTTTCATGATCATATTTTTGAAAATAATAATTCGATTCGCAAAGATACAAAAAAAAGTAGTTATTTCGTTCTTATGCGCCATTATTTAGGATAGTTTATAAAAAAACGAACGTTCTCACTCCCTTCCTCTATCGCTGTTTATGATACCTGTCAGTTCTTCCATTCCGTCAATGACATAGTCGGCTCCAGCCTCAATGAGTTCCTCTTTAGTTCCGTTTCCCCATGTCACGCCACATGTCTTGGCTCCGGCATTGGCTCCCATCAGGATATCTACTGCCATATCCCCTACGACAAGTGCTTCGCTGGGCTCGAAGTGCATCACGTCAAGCGTCTTCAGCACAGGCTCTGGATTCGGCTTTGCCTTCTCCACGTCATCGGCTCCTATCAGATATGAGATATAATCTGAGATATCCATGTCCTTTGTCAGCTCTGACAGAGAAGCATGCGACCGTGACGATGCTATCGTGAGCGTAAGACCTTGTTTCTTCAGGGCATACAGGGTTTCAATCACATGAGGAAAGGCCTGCGGCTTGATATTCCGGAGGTTCTCATCAAAGATCCTCCTGTAGGTATCTACGCACCGCTGTATCTGGTCGGGATGCAAGTCGGGATAGAGCGTCTTGAAACAGCTTGCGAGAGGGAGCCCGATCGTGGAGATACATTCACGATCACTACGTTCAGGCAATTGCAGTTCTGCAATGGTCATCTGCATGGTTGTCACGATATTCTGTCTGGTGTCACCCAGCGTACCGTCAAAGTCGAATATAATCAGTTTTACTTTCATCTTCATAACTGGTTACAAAGGTAAGAAAAATGTTGATGCAAAGTTAGCACTTTCATCTGATAATTGAGGATTTCGTTGCTTTTTTAACATACATTGGGGGGTATCCTTCAAGCCTCAAAAGACCAGATGATACAAGACATGCCCGAAATGATACAACATTTCCTTCTTTCTCTCCCTTTTCCTTAAACAATGACAAAAAACGGGTGGATTTTTTGTTTTATGATACAGAATCGCTAACTTTGTACCATCATAGACGAAATGATCATGGAATATATGTCTCAAGAAGGCTACGATAAACTCGTGGCGGAACTCCATCAGATGGAGCATGTGGAACTACCTCAGGTGAGAGATGCGATAGCGGAGGCTCGTGACAAAGGTGACCTCAGCGAGAACTTCGAATATCATGCTGCCAAGCGTGAACAGGCGCGTTTGCTTGGTAGAATACGATACAAGCAGCGTGTTTTGGCCAATGCACGGGTTATCGACAAGTCCAGACTCGCTACCGATACAGTACAGTTGCTCAGTAAGGTGGAAATGACCAATCTTGCTAATAACAGTCAAATGACCTACACCATAGCCAGTCCGCATGAAGCCAATATCCGCGAAGGGAAGATTTCAATCAAGTCACCCATCGCTCAGGCGTTGCTAAACAAAAAGGCTGGTGATGTGGTTGAAGTACGTGTCCCTGCTGGTATGCTAAGACTGCGCATCGACAGTATTTGTTTGATGGAGTAAGCAGGTGAAGTGATGTACACATTGTCCACGTAAAACAGTTTAAAGTTCCTAAAAATAATTAAGAAAAGAGGAGGAACGATTAAGATTTAACAATTTGTTTTGCCATGTGGAAGAAAATCTATAACTTTGGAGTTGATTTTAAAATGATTGAAAAGTGAAACATCAGATAATTGCTTTATTATTTATGGTTATTCCCGCCACTTCGATGGCACAGAAAATTACGCTCGGATCGTGCGTGACGAAGGATGGCGGACAGTATAAAGGTGAGATGGTAGGCGGGAAACCGCAGGGTAAAGGCAGTGCCATCTATCAGAACGGGGATATCTATGAGGGTGAGTACCAGAAGGGGAAGCGCCATGGATACGGTACCTACACTTTCTCCGACGGTGAGAAATACGAAGGAGAGTGGTATCAGGACCAGCAGCATGGTCGTGGTACTTATTATTTCTTGAACAATAATAAATATGTGGGTCTGTGGTTCCGTGACTATCAAGATGGTCATGGCATCATGTATTATTATAATGGTGATAAATATGATGGCAACTGGAAACTCGACAAACGCCAGGGAAAAGGTAAATATACCTTTGCCAATGGAGCCTATTACAATGGCGAGTGGAAAGATGACATGAAATGGGGAAAAGGCTTCTACGACTGGGGTGACGGCAGTTCCTACGATGGAATGTGGGCCAACAACGTGCGCTCAGGTAAAGGTGTCAACAAGTATGCCAATGGTGATGAGTATAGCGGTGATTGGAGAGATGACATCCAGAATGGCCGTGGTATCTATAAGTTCCAGAACGGTGATCGCTATGAGGGTGCTTATGTCCAGGGAGAGCGTACCGGAGAGGGAATCTTCAAATATGCGAATGGGGATAAATACACCGGTACGTTCCGTGAAGGTGACAAAGATGGGCAGGGTACTTTCTCGTGGAAAAACGGAGATATCTATGTAGGCAGTTGGAAAAACGACAAACAGAACGGTAAAGGCAAGCTGACCAAAATGTCGGGTGATGTGTTTGAAGGAAACTTCAAGGACGGTATTGTGGAGGGTGAGGTGATCATCCATTTCCATGACGGTTCAAAGTTCCGTGGCACCTATCATAATGGTAAACGCCATGGCGCAGCTATCGAAGAGGACAAAAACGGAAACCGTTTTGAGGGCTCTTATAAGAATGATGAGCGCGATGGCAAATATGTGGAAAAGGACCGTACTGGGAAAGTGACTGAGAAAGGTACTTATGTGAATGGCAAAAAACAGATAAACTAACAAATCAAAATCAACAAAGCTATGGTAATTGATACACTTGACAAACTGAGTTTCTATGAGAGCCTCAATCCCTTGTTCAAAGAGGTCTTGGCTTTTCTGAAAGAGCACGATCTGAACAGGATGGAGGAGGGAAAGTATCCGATCAAAGGCGATGACCTTTTCTTAAACCTCACTACAGCAAAGGGAAAGACAGCCGAGGAGGCTGTGATGGAGACCCATCGCGTGATGCTTGACATCCAGATTCCTTTGGATACTCCGGAAACATACGGGTATTCACCCTTAGGAAGTCTACCCGAGGAGACCTACAATGAAGAGAAGGATATCACGAAGTATCCTGGTGTGTCTGCAGAGACCTATGTCACTTGCCGTCCGGGCGAGTTCGCGATCTTCTGGCCTCAGGATGGTCACGCCCCCTGCATCAGCAGTGCTGCAAGTATCAAGAAAGCAATATTTAAGGTGAAAGCGTAAGAGTGTTATGGCAACAGTAAAGAAAACAACAAGTAAGAAGGCGGTAGTGAAGAAAGCTGCGCCCAAACATATCGGGTTAGTACAAAACGATGGATACCTTGAGCCTTTTGAGCAGGCTATCCGCGGTAGGCACGATCATGCCTTATGGAAGATCGGACAACTCACCCGCAACGGAAAGAAGACATTGGAGGATTTTGCCAGTGGCTATGACTATTTCGGTCTGCATAAGACGACACGTGGCTGGGTGTTCCGTGAGTGGGCTCCCAACGCTACCGAGATCTATCTCGTAGGTGATTTCAATAATTGGCAGGAGAATGAGAAATATAAGGCTAAGCGAATTGCCGGTACAGGGAACTGGGAGCTGAAACTCTCCAATAAAGCCATGAAGCATGGTGACCTGTATAAGATGCATGTCCGTTGGAATGGAGGAGAAGGTGAGCGCATCCCTGCATGGGCACAACGTGTAGTTCAGGATGATAACACCAAGATTTTCTCTGCGCAGGTGTGGAACCCGGAGAAACCGTATGAGTGGAAGAAAAAGACATTCAAGCCCAACAAGAACCCGCTGCTGATCTATGAGTGCCATATTGGTATGGGACAAGACGCGGAGAAGGTGGGCACCTATCGTGAATTCCAGGAGAACGTCTTGCCACGCGTGATTGCTGATGGGTATAACTGTATTCAGATCATGGCTATCCAGGAGCATCCATACTATGGCAGCTTCGGTTACCATGTCAGCTCATTCTTTGCCGCCAGTAGCCGTTTCGGTACACCTGAGGAATTGAAGGAGCTGATTGATACCGCTCATAAGAACGGCATTGCTGTGATCATGGACATCGTGCACAGTCATGCTGTGAAGAACGAGGTGGAAGGTTTGGGCAACTTAGCTGGTGATCCGAACCAGTTCTTCTATGCTGGTGGTATGCATGAGCATCCTGCCTGGGATAGTCTTTGCTTTGACTATGGAAAAGATGAAGTGATCCATTTCCTCCTCTCGAACTGTAAGTACTGGCTGAAGGAATTCCATTTCGACGGTTTCCGCTTCGATGGCGTCACTTCGATGCTATATTATAGTCATGGACTGGGTGAGGCATTCACGAACTATGGTGACTATTTCAATGGCGGTCAGGATGATAATGCGATCTGCTATCTAACCTTAGCGAACAAATTGATTCATGAGGTGAACAAGAATGCGATCACCATTGCCGAGGAGGTGAGTGGTATGCCAGGCTTGGCAGCGAAGTTCGAGGATGGTGGTTTCGGCTTTGACTATCGCATGGCCATGAATATTCCAGACTATTGGATAAAGACCATCAAGGAGCAGAGCGATGAGAACTGGAAGCCAAGCTCGATTTTCTGGGAGGTGAAGAACCGTCGTCCTGATGAGCAGACAATCTCTTATTGTGAGAGTCATGATCAGGCGTTAGTGGGTGACAAGACCATTATATTCCGTTTGATCGATGCCGATATGTATTGGCATTTTGCCAAGAAGGACCTTAACGGTGTGGCCGAACGGGGTATTGCCTTGCATAAGATGATCCGTTTGGTAACAGCCGCTGCCATCAACGGAGGTTACTTGAACTTCATGGGTAATGAGTTTGGTCATCCCGAATGGATCGATTTCCCACGTGAGGGGAACGGTTGGAGCTATAAGTACGCCCGCAGACAGTGGAACTTGGTTGACAACAAGGATCTCTGCTATCATTGGTTAGGAGATTTTGACCGTGAGATGCTGAAGGTGATCAAGAGTCAGAAGAACTTCCCCAAGACTCCTGTACAGGAAATCTGGCATAACGATGGCGATCAGGTGCTTGCTTTCATGCGTGGTGATTTGGTGTTTGTCTTTAATTTCTCACCCACTCAGTCGTTCACCGACTATGGATTCTTGGTTCCCACAGGTAGCTATGACGTGGTGTTGAATACCGACTCTACGGATTTTGGCGGTCATGGCTTTGCTGATGACAGCATGACACACCTCACCAATTTTGATCCTTTGTACGTGAAGGATCATAAGGAATGGCTGAAGCTTTACATCCCAGCGCGTTCTGCTGTGGTGCTGAAGAAGAATTGATGACATATTAAATATGGTTCGCACGAAGGCACAAGGTGATCACCCGGTGCCTTCGTGTATTAAATGAGACGTACATTGAAAGAACAGGTTGCTGGCAATGGAACAAGCTTTACGCGAATTATCTGTACTGTTGCCTTTCTTATCTTCACATTCTGCTTCTTGTATTTCTATCAGGCAGATATTCTTGCCGCAGAGCAACATGTGCTCTCGGAAGGAAAGACACATTACTCTCCTTTGATCGGCGCGGTGCTGATCACGCTTGTGTTATATCTTGTTCATCTGGGTGTTTATGCATTAACGGGTTTGTACAAGCGGGCACATGCATTGACATATTTCCCTTCTTTATTGGCGTTGACGGTGCTTACAGGGGTGGGTATTCACGAAGATGGATGTTCTATAGGACATTGGATCTGGGTTGCCCCCTTGCTGTTGGTTGCTTATGGGGTTATCGTGTCGATGATGCGTAAATATCAACCCTATGAGCAGGCTATGAACAGTATGGGTCCTTTTTCTCGTATGACATGGGTGAATCTTCTCACCATGGCGGTGATGTTCCTGTTCGTGGGAATCTTCAGCAATAACGATGATGTGTTCCATTACCGTATGAAGATGGAGTCTTGTTTGAAGGACGGTAAGTATAAAGAAGCGTTGAAGGTGGGAAAGAAATCGAGAGTCAGCGACCCTTCTCTGTTCCTGTTGAGGGCATTCGCCTTGTCCAAGACCAATAGCCTGGGCGATCATCTTTTCACTTATCCCACCACAAGTGGTTCACATGCTCTTCTTCCCGATGATCGTCATTCGAGTACTTTGATGTTCCCTGAGATGGATATTAAACGGTTTGCTTCCACGAAAGCTGCCGATGACTATAGGCTATGTGCCTATCTCCTGGATAAGGATTTGGTGAGTTTTGCCAAGTCGGTAAGGAAATGCTATGATTTGAAATCCCCTGATCTTCCCAAACATTACCGGGAGGCTCTTACATTATACACCCACAAGAGTGCCAATCCTCTGGTTTCTTATCATAGTAATGTGCTGGATGCCGACTATGAGGATTTTCTAAAGTTGGGAAAGTCTGTCAGTGACAAGCAACAACAGGAGAATGTTGTCAGAGACACCTATGGCAACACCTATTGGTTCTATTACTTTTATCATTGAACTTTGAGCTTTGAACATTGAACTTTGAGCTTTGAGCTTTGAACTTTGAGCTTTATGATTACTATCAGGTACAAGCACTAAGGTCAAGACTTGAAGCAAATCATAAAGATCAAAGTTCAAAGCTCAAAGCTCAAAGTTCAATGTTCAAAGTTCAAGGTGATTTGTGATGCACGCAGGAAGCTCTTCCTGATAGTGTGTCACCATGATCATCGTTTTGTTCTTCCTTTTACAGAATGCCTCGATGATGTCTTTCACCAGACGGCGGTTGGTGTTGTCAAGTCCATGCAGAGGTTCATCGAGGATCAGTAACTGTGGATCCTTGACAAAGGCTCGTGCTAAAAGGACCAGTCGTTGTTCTCCACTCGACAATTTAAGGAAGGTCTGCTGTTCCAGTCCTTCCAAACCGAAAATCCTCATCCACTTCCTACAGATCTCATAATCCTCTTCCGTGGGTTTCACATATAGTCCCACCGAGTCTTTCAGTCCGCTAGCCACAATCCGGATGGCAGGCAGATCCTTTTTATAGGCTCTGTGCATCTCGGGTGACACATATCCTATATGCTTCTTGATGTCCCAGATACTCTCTCCCGTACCGCGACGGTGACCGAAGAGGGAGATGTCACAAGCATAGCTTTGTGGGTTATCGGCACATACAAGGGAGAGTAAGGTGGATTTCCCTGCACCGTTCTCACCGCTCAGAGCCCATCGTTCTCCATTATGGACTGTCCAGTCTAGATCTTTTAAGATCACCTTCTTTCCATATTGGATGCTCACATGGCTCATCCGAATAATCTCATCCGTACTTTCGCTTCCTGATTTCCCTTCAGGCAACGAGAGTATCTCTTGTTCCTTCTCTGTAGAAAGGACACGCTGCGGGAAAGGAGCACGTTTGGCAAGGTAATCAGAAATCGTCTGTTTCGCTCCCACAACTTTTTGTCTGACCTCTACCACGTGGGTGATCATGTCGGGGATATCATCGATCTTCGACAAAACCAGGATGATTTGCAAAGCGCTTTCTTGTGAAAGAATGGTCAAGAGTTTCCTTAGCTGATCGCGTGTTCCCGCATCGAGACCGATAAAGGGATTGTCCATAATCAGTACGCGCGGTTCTGATAATAAGGTCCTAACCAATTGGAACTTGCGCATCTCACCACTGGATAGCAAGATAATATACTTGTCCAACAATGTGTCTAAACGGAACAGTTTATACAAATGCTGCTGCCACGTCCTGCGAGTGGGGGTGTCTTCACCGCACAAACGGTATGCTTCTTCTAAAAGTTGGTGAACAGTGGGTGTATCCTTGTCTATCTCCATGGAATTCCACCGCTGTTGCAAGAAGTACTGTCGGTCGTTGTCACCTCCATAATTATCACGGAAGGTAATGTATTTGATGTTGTCGCTGGCTAAGGGCTTCCTACTTGGACGGAAATCATAGCTCGGGTCTTTCATCAGCAGAGGGTGTTTGTTGATCAGGATATCAACAAGCATGGTTTTCCCGCCGCCATTGGGACCAATGATGGCGATGTGTTCATGGTCGAGCAGTTCAAAGTTCACCGGCTCAGCCATGCGCCAAAGCGGATGTCTTGTTATTCCGTTCTCAATGGAGATGATTTTCTGCATGTGGTTCTTCTGTAGATGCTATAGTCCGTTGTTCACCTTGTCCTTATTCTTATTGATGAAATCTTTCCAACCATGATAGTGAGCTTGGCTTTCGGGCTTCCCAGCCTGCATGAAATGACAATAGGCCGCCCCTAAGGCATCAGTGGCATCCATAAAATGGGGCATGTCCTCTGACTTGAGCCGGAGTAGACGTTGCAGCATTCCTGCCACCTGTTCTTTCGAGGCACTACCGTTTCCTGTGATTGCCATCTTTATTTTCAGCGGAGCATACTCATGGATGGGTACGCTGTGGTTGATAGCAGCGGCGATGGCGACACCCTGAGCCCTTCCTAATTTCAGCATCGACTGCACATTCTTACCAAAGAAAGGAGCTTCAATGGCCATCTCGTCGGGCAGGAATTCATCGATAATACCGGTAACGCGTTCGAAGATCTTACCTAATCGCAGGTAAGGGTCACTCTCGTGACGCATGTCGATGACTCCCATAGCGAGCATCTCAGCCTTGTTGTCAACGACTTTCAACAGACCATAGCCCATCACATTCGTTCCAGGATCGATGCCCAGAATAATCTTCTCACCTCTCACTGTTGCCGTCTCACCTCAAATATGGATTCATGCTGATTTCTGCACCGATCGTGGTTTTCGGACCGTGACCGCTCCAGATGGTGGTGTCGGCAGGCAATTTCCCTATCACTTCCTTGAGGGTGTGCTCCATCGTTTTGTAGTCACCACCTTCAAAATCCGTCCTGCCGATGCTCATTTGGAACAAGGTGTCTCCTGTGAAGGCCACTTTCTCTTCTGCACAATAGAAAGTGATTCCGCCAGGGGTATGTCCGGGCGTGGGGACCACAGTGAACTGATGACTGCCGAATGTGATGGTGTCGTCAGCATCTAAGAACCGTCCTATCGGCGGTACCTCATTGTCGTAATCCATTCCGATGAAATACTGTGCCTGTTCGTCGATATGTGACAGCAGGAACTCGTCTTTCTGACTAATCTCTGGCTTCAGTCCGAACTCATAATAAGCAGTGTCATTACCCATACAATGATCGAAATGACCGTGGGTGCATAACAGATGTACGGGTTTCAGGCCATTACCGTTGATGTACTCTACCAAAGCCAGACGCTCATCATCAAAATAAGTGCCGCAATCGATGATCACACATTCTTGTGTTTCATCACTTACCACATACGTGTTCTCCTGATACGGATTACACACAAAACGTTGGATTTTCAGCATAAACTATTTGATTTTAATCTATCTATACAGGAACATAAATAACATATTTCTGCTTGAACCACTCTTCCTGGAACCAGCTACTGATGTCCGATACTTCCACAATCTTTCGAAAAGGGGCTGTCTCGACTTGCACATCACCGCCTTTTAATACGATCACACCATTAGGTAAGGCGTTCTTTTGTTCTTTTCTGGTGATGTTCTTCTTGACTATCTTCATCAGATCGGGTAGGGGCATGACGGCGCGGCTCACCACGAAGTCGTATAATCCTTTCTCTTCCTCCCCACGAAGATGAGCGGGATAGCAATTCTTCAAACCGATGGCCTGAGCCACCTCCGTTGCCACACGAATCTTCTTGCCCGTTCCGTCAATCAGCTTAAAGGTGCAGTCGGGGAAAAGGATGGCTAATGGAATACCTGGGAATCCTCCACCTGTTCCAAAGTCAAGAATCCGTGTCCCAGGACGAAAAGAGATCATTTTTGCGATGGCCAGTGAGTGGAGGACGTGATGTTCATAGAGATTCTCGATATCTTTTCGTGAGATCACATTGATTTTCTGATTCCAATCCACATACAGATCGTAGAGGGCCGCGAGCTGTTGTCGTTGCCTTTCGGTGAGATGGGGGAAATAGCTGAGAATCTTTTCCATGTTATTTCTTGAGTATCTGCTTCAAGTCCTTGTCGTCGATCTCCACGGTAATCTCTCCCATGGCATGAGGCGCGATCTCCGTGTCACAATAGATAAAACTGATCTCATCGTCCTTTATGATGAAATTCTCCGAAACATAGGGTTCCATGTCCACAAAGACGCCTTTCTCCTGAAGTTCTTTCAAATTCTTTACGTCAAATTGTTTCAAGAACTTCTCGACAATGAGATCGTTCAATGTCTGCTCATATCCTGGTACGAACACATCCGACAGCTTGAGGATCTTGCCTGTTTCCTTCTGGATGTTCTTCGCGATGGTCATGCTGATGCCATGAGCGCCACCGGCATAACTATACACCTCTGCGATGTAGTTGAAGACATCCTTTCTGCCGGAATGGACGTCTGTGTTACATGAATATTGTATATTATACGAGGTGCTGTGCTCTTTGTCCATTGCATACAACCTACCCAGATCGTTCCTGTAGTCAGCAATATACTTGATTAAGAAAGAGTCTAAAGCCTGGGAAACGCCCTGCTTTGCCTGGCAATTAGCCAGATAGTCGGGAGTGAGGATGCCGGAACGCAGCAGTGTGTCGTTCACGACAGTTGCATTTTTTCCTGTGGCATATTTTATGTTGAGGTGAATCTCTGCCTTGGGTGAGGATATTTCGTTGGTAAGACTCACTGTAGTGTCTTTGATGATGCTGTCGAAAGCAAGGTCAGCTTCTCCACCTTCTTTCACGTCTTTCCCTCCACAGGCAATAAGACCCCAGAGTGCAGTGGCCGTGAAGAGATGATATAGTAACTTTTTCATTGTGATCTTCTTCAATTAAGTACTGCAAAAATACAAGAATCATACGAAAACAGCAAATATTTTTCATTATATTTTCGAAATTGTGTAATTTTGCAGGCGATTTCGAAAAACAGCCTTTCCAAAGACTGTTGATCGGGAGAGAATTGTGAATAGGCAAAATAGTACGACATACAAATATGAGAAAAATCGATGAAATGAATTTCAAAGCCGCCTTGTTCGATTTGGACGGTGTGGTCTTTGATACTGAACCACAATATACCGTGTTCTGGGGGGAGCAGTGCAGGAGGTATCATCCTGAGCAGCCAGGATTGGAGCATCGTATTAAAGGACAGACCCTTACGCAGATTTTTGATGCCCATTTCTCAGGTAGCCTTCAGTCAGAACAGGCAGTAATCACTGATCGGTTGAATGCTTTTGAGGCAGGGATGGATTACAATTACGTGACGGGGTTCTATCCTTTTATCCTGTCGTTACGTGACAAAGGGATCAAGACGGCCGTAGTAACCAGCAGTAACATGGCTAAGATGAGGGCTGTGTATGCCAAACATCCCGAGTTTTCTCAGCTGTTTGATGCTGTGCTTACCTCGGAAGATTTCGCAGAGAGTAAGCCGTCACCTGATTGCTATTTACGTGCCGCAGCACGCTTCGGTGTGGCCCCAGCTGACTGTGTGGTCTTTGAAGATAGTTTCAATGGTCTGAAGTCGGGCAGGGCAGCAGCGATGACGGTCGTAGGCTTATCGACGACGAATCCTGCCGATTCCATCGCTCCCCTTTGTGATGTGGTGATTGCTGATTACGAATGTTTCAACTCCTGTTCATGCTCACTCTTGTAAGGAGATGTGAAAAGAAACCAAAAGAAAAGAATCGTGTACACACAAAATACACCTGTCCATGTGAAGCTGTGGCATCATGATTTCTGGCGTTTGGCTATTGCCAACATGCTGCTCACGATGTCGGTATATATGTTGATTCCTATCCTGCCATTATGGTTGCAGCAGCATGAGGATACGGAACTGACGGCTTTGGCCATGGGCGCTTATGGCATTGGCTTGTTCGTCATGGGACCCATCTGCAATTACCTTGTACAGCGTTACCGCAGAAATCATGTCTGTCTGTTTGCGGTCCTTCTGATGCTCATCTGTCTATCAGTTTTTTATTTATTCGTCAGTGGGAAACTTCCCCTGTTCCGTTGTGCCATCGCGGCAGTCGGTTTGCGATTCTGTTTAGGCATGACCTTTGGCTTGGCCCAGATGGTACTCATGAGTACGTTGATCATCGATATCTGTGAATCTTTCCAACGTACTGAGGCAAACCACAGTGCCTCGTGGTTCGGACGTTTTGGTATCTCATTAGGACCGGCTGTTGCATTGATCATCTGGCATTATTTCGGCATTGAAGTGATGGTACTTTCCTGCTGTGTAACGTGCTTATTTGCAATGCTTTTAATCCGTCTTGTCGATTTTCCCTTTAAGGCACCGGAAGAGAATGTCAGGATGTTCTCCCTCGACCGTTTCTTCTTGCCTGATGGCTGGCTGCTCTTTATCAATCTGTTATTGGTGACGACCATTGCAGGACTGCTTTTTACCACCCCGTTGTCGTATATGTTCTACAGTATGATGATGGGAGGGTTCCTGCTGGCTTTGTTGTCTGAGAAGTTTGTCTTTCCGAATGCCGACCTCAAGAGTGAGACAGTGTGTGGACTGATCTTGATCGTGGCCGCCCTGTTGATGGTGAATCAGTCACAAACGATCATGGTGAATCAGTTTATCCCGCCAGTATTCATCGGTTTCGGCATCGGTATCATTGGCTCACGTTTCCTGCTGTTTTTCATCAAACTGAGCCGCCACTGTCAGCGAGGCACATCTCAAAGCACCTTTTTCTTAGCATGGGAACTAGGTATCAGCATGGGGTTGTTTCTGGGCTATTCGTATTTGTCATCCCGTATCTATTCTTCGGGAATCATTCTGGCCTTCGTCGCATTACTGATGTATGTTTTTGTTACTCATCCTTGGTATATGAGAAACAAAAACCGTTGAAAAAGATGATCTTTTAGAAAGATAGTGGCTGTGACTATTTCCTGCGGAATTCAGCACAGGTGATAGCTGTGGCTATCGCCACATTCAGACTGTCTGCCGTCACCCTTCCTGCAGGATAGCTGGGAATGAGTAGGTGATGGTTGATATGGGCGGCTACCTCTTTCGAGATGCCTTTCCCTTCGTTGCCCATTACGATGATACCGTTGGGTGTGAGCGGTTGTTGATAGATATTCTTACCATCGAGGAAGGTGCCATAGACGGGCATACCCTCGGGCAGCTGTTCGAATAGTGCAAGAAGGTCGGTGTAGATCACTTTGACGCGAGCGATACTTCCCATCGTGGCCTGCACCACTTTGGGGTTGTAGGCATCGGCGGTGTCATGACTGCAGAACAGGGTAGAGATACCAAACCAGTCGGCAATGCGGATAATGGTACCGAGATTGCCAGGATCCTGTACACCGTCAAGCGCTATGAACAGGTCGTTTACTGACAGAGAATAGTCTGTTCTCTCCGAGTGATTGGCATCCTTGCTTCCTTCAGGAAGGGGAAAGAGTGCCATCACCTGTTGGGGATGTTGCAAGAAACTCACACGGCGCAGCTCCTCCTCTGTGACTACAGCATCGTTCGTCCTGGGTGTGATATCATTCTGCCTGTACCATTCCTCCACGGCAATCAGTCGGGTAGCAGGCATCACCGCCAGCAGGTCACCTACAACCTTTGTGCCTTCGGCGACGAAGACACCTTCCTGTTTCCGTGCTTTTTTCTGTTCGAGGCTGCGCACGTATTTCATCAAGTTTTTGCTTATCATATTGCAAAAGTACTTTTTTTTTCTTACTTTTGCAAGCAAAAAGAGAAAAATATGACGCTAAGGAAGATTCTGGCTGTCTGTCTCATCGGGCTCCTTGCTGCTTCGTGCTCATCCTCGAAATTCCTCGATGATGATGAGTATCTGTTGCAGAAGGTGCGGGTGGAGGCCGATACCAAGGAAATAGACCCTTCGCAGCTGTCACCCTATATCCGTCAGCAGAGTAACTCCAAGTGGTTCTCGCTGTTCAAAGTCCCTCTGGGTACATACGCCATGGCAGGAAGAGACACCACAAAATGGATTAACCGCACATTGCGGAATATCGGAGAAGAACCTGTGGTTTATGACTCAGTGATGGCGCAGCTTACTTGTGATGATCTGCGCAATGCCCTGCATAACATGGGGTATATGAATGCCGATGTGACCTTGCAGACGAAAACTCGCGGACATAAACTCACAGCCATCTACACACTCCACCCCGGTATCCCTTATTTTATCCGCTCGGTGAATTATGAGATACAGGATGATAGCATTGCACAGATCCTCCAACTACAAAAGCCAGAGAACCAGTACCTGAAAGAGGGAATGCGATTTACGGTGGCAGAGCTGGATAACGAGCGCAAGCGTGTCACTCAACTGCTCACCCATTCGGGTTATTATCGGTTCCATAAAGACTTTATCCGTTTCATTGCTGATACCACAAGAGGGTCGAGGATGGTCGATCTCACCATGCAGTTATTGCCATACCGTGCCAACAGCGATGCGGAGGAAACGCTCCACCCACGATATACGATCCGTCATGTGAACTTCCTGAGCGGTGACGACGGGAAGCTGCACCTCCGGCATTCCGTACTGCGTGAGAATACCTGGCTGGAAGAGGGAAAGGATTACAGCTCCCTTCATCTGCAAAAGACCTATAACGCCTTTGGACGTCTGTCGGCAGTGAGATATACCAGTATCAAGTTCAACGAAGTGCCCGATACCACACAATTAGATTGTAACGTACAGATCAGTACGAATAAACCCAATACATTCAGTTTCCAACCCGAAGGCACGAATACCGCAGGTGACTTGGGTGCAGCCGTTACAGCTACCTACGAGAACCGCAACCTGTTCAGGGGATCAGAGACTTTCAGTGTGCAGCTTCGCGGTGCCTTCGAGGCCATCACGGGATTGGAAGGCTATCAGAACCAGGACTATGAGGAATATAATGTGGAGGCCAAGCTCTCGTTTCCCCGTTTCATCGCACCTGTCTCGAAAAGCTATCGCAGAAACAGTTCTGCTTCGTCGGAGCTGTTGGTAAGCTATAACCTGCAGAACCGTCCTGAGTTCCATCGGCGACTGTTCAATGCTGCCTGGCGTTACCGATGGACCGATGCTTCGCAGAATATCACCTACAGGGCTGATGTTATTGACCTGAACTATATCCACATGCCCTGGATCTCAAGCACTTTCAAGCACGACTATCTGGACAGTGTGAGCAATCGCAATGCGATCCTGAGGTATAACTACGAGGATTTGTTTATCATGAAGATCGGATTCTCCATGGCTTATCATGCGAGGAATATTGCGATGCGTGTGAATGTTGAGACAGCTGGTAACCTGCTGAACGGTGCCAGTCATTTGTTCGGTGCCGAGGAGAACGATCGCGGACAATATACCTTATTTAATATTGCCTATGCTCAGTATGTGAAGGGTGACTTCGATTTCACCCATCTCATCCGCTTTGACCGACATAACCAGTTGGCGTTACATGCTGGTTTCGGCATCGCCTATCCTTATGGGAACAGCCGTATCCTTCCGTTCGAGAAAAGATATTTCTCGGGAGGTGCCAACAGTGTAAGAGGATGGAGCGTGCGCGGTTTAGGACCAGGAAGTTTCAAGGGAGACAAAGGTGCCATCGACTTCATCAACCAGACGGGTGACATGAAGGTTGATTTGAATGCCGAATACCGAACATTCCTGTTCTGGAAGTTTGATGGCGCGGTGTTTGTCGATGCGGGAAATATCTGGACGCTGCGTAACTATCCCGAACAGCCGGGAGGACAGTTCCGCTTCAAGGATTTCTATAAACAGATAGCCGTGGCATACGGTCTGGGTTTACGACTGAACTTCGATTATTTCATCCTGCGTTTTGACATGGGTATGAAGGCCGTAAACCCCGCCTACGAGAACAAGAAAGAACACTACCCTCTGATCAATCCACGATTCAGTCGTGACTTCTCTTTTCACTTCGCGGTAGGTTTGCCATTCTGATGAACCATTTCCCTTGGTGGATAACGGCGTTCAGGACATATTGTCCCTCGTCGGTCATCCGTCCTGCCTTGCCAATGCTGTCCATTCGCAGATAGTTGTGGACATTGACGTGCACACTTGCGGTGCTGTCGGAGGTGTAGTCCCATTCATCCACGTCAACGGTGGCAGGCTCTTCCTGCTGCCGCAGAAGATCCACATCCTCCTGCTGAACGTTGCTTGCCGCAAACTGTAGCCATTTCTCGGAGTCATCAGTACAGAAACGGCGTGCCTTGTTGAAATCGTAGTTGAAATAACTCACGGCAAAGCTGTCAACGGCTTCACGAAGCTGATCTTCCGAGCCGTCGCGACTGCCACCACATGCTGTCAGAAGGAGTACCGGCAGAAGAGACAAACAATTAATTTTCATATTAAAACATTAAAATCATACAAAGGTAGGTAAAATCTTTGGTTTTCCCCTTGTTTTTTCCTACTTTTGCACAAAATAATAACTAAAATGCTGAAATTTATATCCTTCGGGAGTGGTAGCAGCGGTAATTGCTACTTTCTCTTTACCGAAACGGATGGACTATTGATAGATACAGGAATTGGTGTACGAACACTGAAAAAATACTTTCAAAGCCACGGACTCCGCTTGTCGGATGTCCATCATATTCTGGTAACCCATGATCATGCCGACCATGTCAAGTCGGTGGGGTCGTTCAGTTGTGAGTACAACCTGCCCGTTTATGCCACCCGGGAGGTTCATCGCGGAATAGACCGCAACTATTGTGTGCGGCGTAAGATACAACCCATCAACGCTCATGTCTTCGAGACAGGAGACAGGATGCAGTTGGGGGAATTTACCGTTACTTCGTTTCATGTGCCGCACGATAGCAACGATAATGTGGGCTATTGTATCCAGCATGAGGGTTGTACGTTCTGTCTGATGACCGATGCAGGACATGTCACTGATGAGATGAAGGAGTATATCCAGCGGGCGAACTATCTTGTGATCGAGGCCAACCATGACGAGGAGATGCTGTTCAATGGACCCTATCCGCAATATTTGAAGGACCGTGTGTTCAGTGACAACGGACACCTGAGTAATAAAGCCTGTGCACAGGCACTGGTGGAGAATGCCACACCGAGACTGAAACATGTGTGGCTCTGTCATCTGAGTCAGGAAAACAACCATCCGGAGTTGGCAAGGAAGACCGTGGAGATGATTCTCAGGAACTCGGGCATTGTCCCAGGAAAGGATTTTCTGTTGGATGTGCTGCGGCGCAAAACACCCAGTGACATCTACGAGTTACCGTAATTTTCAGCTAAATAATTTGGCTATTTGCGGAAAAAGCAGTAATTTTGCAGCCGATTGTTGGTTCCGTAGCTCAGTTGGATTAGAGCAACAGCCTTCTAAGCTGTGGGTCTTGGGTTCGAACCCCAACGGAATCACCAAATAAGGGAGGACCGATGTCCTCCCTTATTTGGTTGTATTCAGATTATCTTTTTATCGTGTGCTTACGAGTTCATCGATAGCAGGAACTCCTCATTGCTATGGGTGCGCTCCATACTGTCATGGATCGTATTCATTGCCTCGATGGGGTTCATGTCGGCAATATACTTACGGAGAATCCACATACGGTCGAGGGTTGTCTTGTCTTGCAACAGGTCATCACGACGAGTACTTGAAGCAACGAGATTAACAGCCGGGAAGATACGCTTGTTACTGAGTGAGCGGTCAAGCTGCAACTCCATGTTTCCTGTTCCCTTGAACTCCTCGAAGATCACTTCATCCATCTTCGAACCGGTGTCGATCAGGGCCGTGGCGACGATGGTCAGACTACCACCGCCCTCAATGTTTCGGGCAGCACCGAAGAATCGTTTCGGCTTCTGAAGGGCATTGGCATCCACACCACCTGTAAGCACCTTGCCGCTGGCAGGAGCCACGGTGTTGTAAGCACGAGCCAGACGAGTGATAGAGTCAAGGAAGATGACCACGTCGTGACCACATTCCACCATGCGCTTGGCTTTCTCGAGAACGATACCTGCAATCTTCACATGGCGCTCTGCCGGCTCGTCGAATGTGGAGGCGATCACCTCGGCATTCACCGTACGTGCCATGTCGGTAACCTCCTCAGGACGCTCGTCGATAAGCAGCATCATCAGATAGGCCTCAGGGTGGTTGGCAGCGATGGCATTCGCGATGTCCTTCATCAGGATGGTCTTACCTGTCTTCGGCTGAGCCACGATCAGAGCACGCTGTCCCTTACCAATCGGTGCGAAGAGATCCACAACGCGGGTGCTGAGATTGGTGGTCCTGGCATCGCCGCAAAGGGTGTATTTCTCATCGGGGAAGAGTGGAGTGAGGTGCTCGAAGGGGATACGGTCGCGGACTTCTGCGGGGTTACGGCCATTGATCTGGTCGATGCTGGTCAGCGGGAAATATTTCTCTCCGTCGTGTGGCGGACGAACGTGACAGTTCACAACATCACCAGTCTTCAATCCATACCGTTTGATCTGTGCCACCGACACATATACATCATCAGGAGAGGAGAGGTAGTTATAGTCGCTTGAACGGAGGAATCCATATCCGTCGGGCATCACTTCCAGTACGCCGTTGGCTGAGATGATATCCGAGAAATCATAATTGGCATTGGTGATGGTGGGCTGCGGTGCCATAGGACGGAACGACTGTGCTGTCGGCATCGGAGTCATGGGGTTATCAAAGATATCAAAGTTGGGCATTGCCGACTGATCTTCAATGGGCAGGTCAACGACGGGGATGAAGTCGGTGCCGTCGCCGGGATCACCTTCCCACACATCGTCAAGAGGCATCATGCCGGGTTCGGGAGCCTCGTTGTGGGCATTCACCTTGGCTTGCAGCTGGGCAAGGAGGTCACTCTGTGCCTGAGCTTCCTCAGTACTGAGATCCCCAGAGGCGAACTCTGCCTCAGGCACATCAGCGATGATGCTGTTCGTCTCTTCAACTTCTACAGGCTCTTCCACGGCAGGCTTCTCGGTGATAGTCTTCTGTTCTTCAGAAGCTGCTTTCTTCGCGGCCTCGGCAGCGGCGATGGCCGCCAGTTCAGCCTTGGATTTCCTTCCGCGGTGCTTGGGGAACTTGGCCAACACCTCCTCGGGTGTCTCTGTCACTGGGGTGGTCTCCTTCTCTTCAGCTACAGGCTGTACAGGCTCTGCCACCAGGGTGGCCTCCTCTGCCGGGAGGGCAGAGAACAGGGGAGCTGCCTCAACGTTCACGGTCTTGTTCTTCTTCAGATCAAAGTTCTCGCCTTCTTTCCCGTTGACGGTATAGACACGGTCAGTATCTTTCTTTGTGATTCTCACTCGTTTACGTTTCGTCGTCTGAGGTGTCTTGGCGGCACCGATCTTGGCCTGCTCATCGAGAATCGTATAAACGATGTCTTGCTGAGAAGCCTTTGTATTGATGGAAATACCTAATTCTTTCGCGATATCTTCCAATTCGGAGATATCCTTCGATGATAATTCGTCTATGTTATACATACGTAGAATATGTGTAAATTTAAAATTGAAACTGATGATTTGATTCTTTCCGTTTACCTTGGCCGGGGTGCCGTAGGCTCTTGACTATAATTCGGAAACGGATAATTTTGAAATCGGGTGCAAATTTACAAATTATTCTTCACTCTGCCAAATTATCCGAAAAATTTTTTGTATTCATCTTCAAAATTCGGAGTGAAAATCCCCCGTCCCATGCTTGCCAGAATCTCCTCTTGTCTCCAGAAGCGCCCTTCCGCCAGCTCTTCCTTGTCGGGATGGATCTCACCGTCGTAGATGGTCTGATGTACATAGACCAGTTCTTTTTCCCTAGCTCCTTCAAAAACATAATGGCCCAGGGACTCCGGGATGAAGTCGGTGATGCCCAGCTCCTCGGCCACTTCGCGCCGCAGTGCCGTCGCCACATCCTCTCCGAAATCCACATGTCCGCCACAGGCAGTATCCCACTTGTCGGGCTGGATGTCTTTCCAGGCAGGACGATGCTGGAGATACAGGTCGCCTTGACTGTTAAACACATGGAGGTGGACCACGGGGTGCAGCACCTTCGTACCGTTGTGTGCCTCACCACGGGTAATCGATCCGATCACGTTTCCCTGTTCATCGACCACAGGGAACAGTTCATTCATGTTGTTCATTCACGTATCCGTTGTTGATCTTTTTCTGTTTGGGGGCTTCAGCCAAAAGGGTGTCACCTTACTGAGGCCATATTCAGCACTCAAATCCCATGACGGTCAAACTTCTCAATAGCGGTGAAGCAGTCGGGGAAGAGGGTACTGAGATCCTCTGGCTGCTCGCGGAAGATTCCGAACAGTGCACTGCCACTGCCACTCATCGCTGCATAGCGTGCTCCCAACTGGTACAGCTGTTCCTTGATCTCGCCAATCCGCGGGTACTGTGGGAAGATGCTCTCTTCAAAGTCGTTCCTTAAATCAGTGCGCCAGGTCTCAATCGGCTGACTGACAATCTCGCGGCAGTTCTTCTCCGGTCGTCGGGGCTTGATCAGTGAGAAGGCCTCACGGGTGGAGACGGCGATCGGTGGTTTCACAATGGCCAGGTAATAGTCGTCCAGTGATAAATCGATGGGGGAGAGCTGCTCTCCAATCCCTTCGGCATAGGATGGTGTGGCCTTGACAAAGAAGGCGCAGTCGGCTCCTAACGTAGCGGCATACCGTTCCAGGTCGTCTGAACGGATACCCAAAGAGAACATCTCGTTCAGCAGACGAAGAGTGTAGGTGCCATCGGCAGAGCCTCCCCCCATACCGGCCTGCATGGGGATCTTCTTGGTGAGATGGATATGAACAGGGGGCAGGGAGAAACGGTCCTCCAACAGTCGATAGGCGCGAACCACCAGGTTCTTCTCCGGATCACCTTCAATCTCCTGTCCTGCAAGGGTCAGCTGACAGGTGGTTGCGGAACATGCTGTCTGCTCCTCTATGGTGATCTCATCATAAAGAGGTACGGGATAGAAGACGGTTTCGAGGTTGTGATACCCGTCGGCTCTCTTTTCCACGATATTCAATCCCAGATTGATTTTGGCACAAGGACGTATTTTCATTTTTTGCATGATTTCTTTATTGACTGCAAAAGTAATAATAATCTCTGAATCCTTCAAATAATCTTTGGCTTTTCATCCCTTTTCAAGAAAAGCACTCGCAGATGGAGACGAAATGAAACACATATTATATAATGTCATGGAGTCGTTCTATGATGTTCGTTAAATGGTTTTGAAAATTGCGAATTATCCTGACGATTTAACTCAGTTTAACGCGTGAGAATCGCATTTTGAGCACCAACTGTCCTTTCGGTAGGAAAAACGGTCAAAAAGCGGGGTTTTGTAATATGTTGATAATGAGGGTGTTAGTAAAAATCGGATTTTTTGACTTGCAAAAACGGCGTTTTTATGGTTCAAAAACATAGGTTTTAGACCCCAAAAACAACGTTTTTAGGTGGTAAAAACATCGTTTTTAGCGTGTAAAAACACCGTTTTTGTGATCAAGAAACCATATACTTTGATAGAAACGATGTGATCTAAGGGGCGTTCATGACTGTTCTTTTACTCTTTCCGCCGTCATCTACGACCCTTTCCGCCGTCATCTATAGGGGGTAAGGTGACGTCGGAACGAGTGATAGATGACTATGGAACGAGAGTTAGATGACGTCGGAACGACCCTTAACAGCCTTTCCTTCAATAAAAAGGGGCTTTTCCTTCAATAAAAAGCAGAATATGCTTTGAAGCCAAGTGGACTTTACTGGCACCAAAATAACCGTTGGCGTATGGCGATACTCCCTGAAAACACCGCTGAAATTTTTCCGGGGGTATTTTCTTGCACAAATTTTACGACCAATTATTTTGACAATATCTTATTCTTTCTTTCTGACGATACGCCAGCCGATGGCTGCCACGATGATACTCATCAGCGGACTAAACAGGTTGAAGAAACAATAGGGGAGATAGGTGAGGGTGGGGACACCCAGAACCGTTGACTGTGTCATGCCACAGGTGTTCCAGGGTACCAACACCGAGGTTACTGTAGCCGCATCTTCACAGGTACGACTTAACAGTCGGGTCTCATAGCCTTGGTTATGATACACTTCCTTGAAGATATCGGCAGTGAGCACGATGGAGATAAACTGGTCGCCCGTGGTGAGGTTGAGGAAGATACCCGTACCCACGGTAGAGGAGACCAGGGAGACACGATGGCGCACCCAGCTTACGATGACCTGTGTCAGACTCTGGATCATCCCGCTGGCAACCATCACAGCTCCGAAACACATGGCACAGAGGATGAGCCAGATGGTGTTCAGCATCCCTGCCATGCCTCCTGTGGAGATCAGTTCGTTCAGGGCGGCATTGCCGGTATCAATGGCGGTAGCCCCATAATAGGTGATGGCCAAGCCACGTGTCAGGTTCTCGTTTCCTGCTACCTCACAGAGGATATGCGGCTGCAGGATCAAGGCCACGATTCCTGCCATGATGGATGAACTGAAAAGCACGATGAGGGAAGGTACCCTGCGGGCTATGAGTACTCCCGTCAGCAGGGGTACCAGCAGTGTCCACAGTGAGATATGGAAGGTGTTCGACAGTCCCTCGGTGTATTGTTCCACCTGTAGTTCTGTGACCCCGTTGTTTCCCAGTCCTGCCACCATAAAGATGATCAAGGCGATGACAAAGGTGGGAACGGTGGTCAGCATCATGTAGCGGATATGCGTGAAGAGGTCGGTTCCTGTAGCCGATGAGGCCAGAATGGTGGTATCGCTCAGGGGGGAGAGCTTATCCCCGAAATAAGCCCCCGAGATGATGGCACCTGCAGTCCATGCCTCGGAGATCTCCAACGCGTTTCCTATCCCTAACAAAGCCACGCCAATGGTGGCGATGGTCGTCCATGAACTGCCCGACAGCAAGGATACGATGGCACAGATGACACTGGCTGATACCAGGAAGAACTGGGGTGACATGATCTGTACCCCATAATAGATTAAGGTGGGAACGATGCCACTGATCATCCATGACCCCGACAACATACCCACGCAGAGCAGAATCAGCAGGGTGATGGAGACATCACCCAGTGTCTTCTTGATCTGTTGCTCAAACCGGTGCCATGGAGTGCGATAAACCGTCATGGAGATACAGACACAGACTGCCATGCCCATCAATAGCGCTATCTGACTGCCACCGCTCAGTGATTCGCTGCCAAACAAGGAGATGACAACAGCAAGAAAGACGATGAGAATGACCACAGGGATGAGTGCGACTAACGGATGAGGGGTCTTTTCACGATGATTCATGACGATGCCGATACTGTAGGTTGAATATGTGGTTAAAAAAATCCTCTGTAAATCATCCGATTCACAGAGGAACTGTTTTGTAGTCGATAGGGGAATCGAACCCCTATGCCAAGATTGAGAATCTTGTATCCTAACCATTAGATGACCCCTCGGTGCGGAAGGAGGGGGATTCGAACCCCCGGTACGGGAACCCGTACGGCAGTTTAGCAAACTGCTGGTTTCAGCCACTCACCCATCCTTCCAAGGACATTGGAGTTTGAAACCGTGGGGTTATCTCCTTGATTGCGGGTGCAAAGGTAACGCTTTCTTTCGACACCTCCAAATTTTTTCCGAGAAATTTTCAGAAAAACATACTTTTTCTGTCTATTCCACGATTTTTATCATCTTGAAAAGTGAGATCTTTCCATCGGGATTGATGGTGGCGTTCACCTTGAACTTATTGGTGCCGTTCTTGGCGCTCTCAATGAACTCCACATCCTGGTTGGCAGAGAAGCTCACATTGAGCTCATAGCGGTCGTCGGCAACCTCCCGTTTCTTGATGTCGTAGTTTCCAGGCAGTCGCCACACCATTCTGACGATACCCTCCTTGTAGAGCTTGTCCATCATATCCACGACATCTCCTTTCGTGGCATTTTCCTTGTTGAGTAAGGTCATCTCATCTGCCACGGTGTTCTTCAGTGCCTCCTCGTCTTTCTCGTTAATGGCAACGAAGAAGTTGTGGAACACGTTTGCTACTAATGTCTTCTCCTCGGGTGTGATATCCTGTGCCTTGAGTTTCTTCATCAGTTCCTCAGCCTCATCATAGTGGTCGCCGTCGGGATGGTCGGTCATATAGGTCTGATAGGCCTCGGGAGTATTGATGTTGTTGCTCTGTGCCCAGTCGATGGAATCGATCTTGTGCATGGCCAACTGACGGTGAGGGGTACCGGGGTGGTTGTTCAGGTAATCCATCAGAGCTGCCTTGGAGTTGCTCGCCAAGGCGTTGGACCAGTCGAGGGCTGCCTGTTTGATGGCTTTCAGATGTGCCTCGATACTGTCGCGGTGCTCCTGTGGTGCATCTTTGAAAGAGTCGAGGTAGCCTTGGAGGATCAGAGGCTCGTTGCTGCGCATGGCAATATCGTACTCCTCATTCTCACGGTTCTCCTGTGCCTGATTGTACATGTAGTAGCAGACACCAAAGACCAGCAGGGCGATGACAAAGGAAACGATGATAGCCACCTTGCCGGCTTTCTTCTTCACGGGAGGTGTAGGAGGTACTTGTTTGCTCTCGGTGTGGAGTGTTGGGGGAGGAACGGTTTGGGGCATCCTGCTCTCCTTCACTGTTGTCTCTGATGAAGAGGAGGTCATAGCTGGGGGAGCAGCTTCGGGTGGGGCGGTGGTGGACAGAGTCTCATCCGTGGTAACAGGATGGGTATGTGGCCGTGTGGGACGGAGGCAATGAGGACAAAGCTCCTCGTCGCTGAAATAGATTTCTCCGCAGTCGGGACATTTGACAATCTTGCCCGCAATTTCCACTCCGCAATAGGGACAAGTGGGTGCTTTATCACTGATTTGATGTCCGCACTCTGGACATTTGATAATTGCCATATCTAATGATGTTTATCCTTGTTGTTCAGGGATGACTACCGATGGCGGAAACGGATCTCACGCATGCTGTGCCTTCCCATAAACCTACTTTTATCTACGTACGTGTTAATACCATTGATGCGCCCCTTGGCCGTGTATTGCCAGATCAGGTAATCACGGTCGTCAGCCAGAACAGGAGGCTCGTTTGCATACATCGCAACCATCAGGGGATAGTCGTCGATCTTCCGCTGGAGGTGCTTGTTGTAGAAATTCCTTCCCGTGTAGATAAGAGGCTTCTGCCGGTAGGCTTCTTCCACCATTTCAAGGAATCTCATCAGTGAGTCGCAGAACTGGACGGTGGACAGGCCGCCCGTTGACTCCACGTCGATCATGGGAATCAGATCCTGATCGCCTGGGCGACATTGTGTCTTGAAATTCTCCAGCTGTTTTTTCAGTTCTGACTTGGGACGGAAGAAATGGTAGCTTCCCACTTTCAGTCCGTATCGGTGAGCCAGTTCGATGTTCTGTTCATATTTATCGTCAATCCTGTCACCGCCTTCCGTCGCCTTCAGATACACGTATTGCATCTTCGTGTTGTCACCCACGGTTTCCCAGAACACCTTTCCCTGATAGTGACTGAGATCGATGCCATGGATGTGCGTACAGGTGTCCTCGCACAGAATATAGCTATCTTGGGCGTGGGCACTGACGGTGATGACAGCGGTGATGAGTATTAAAATTAGTTTCTTCAAGCTATTCATACTTGCAAAGGTACGAATAAATCTTGTAATTATACCATCAAGATGTCAGAATTTAAAAACCTTAACTATTATTCCTCGATCTCGGAAAGACTCTTGGCGAAGTTAGCCAGGAAATTGCTGGTGGTCTCAAAAGGGTTGTAACGGAAATACCTGACACTTCTGCGAAGGTTTCTGCGGAGTACGCGGCTGTTGTTCTCCACCATTCCATTGGTACGCATTCTGAAATGCCAGTTCTCGGCAGTGTCGGAGGCCGTATGGGTTAATGAGCGCTGAGTGAGACTGACAGCACCTTTCTCTTCTTTTCCCATGAAGGGGATCTCATTGAGGTCGAAATGGAAGATGTCGATGAGGATGCTGCCTTGCAGACAGGCCAGTCGCATCACCCCTAAGCTGTGGAGCCACTGTTCGAGTTTGACGAAGTCAACGCGGTTCCCTTTTGTCCGAAGGTATCTTCCCAGCTCGATGATTCCGTTCAGGGAGATGCCTCTGGTGAGTGTCTGGTTGATATTATATATAATAATGTGTAGAATCTGAACTGTCTCCTGTGAGTATTCCTCACTGTTTAGTTCCTTCCGCAGGAGTCTTTTCTGTTTTCGTTTGAGGAAGAAATTGCTAAGCTGGGGTTCCAGCTGTTCGATGGCAGCCGTCGTGGTGGTGACATCTGGGATACTCAGACCCCTTAATGCATCCAGTTCCTGCTGGAGAGTTGGGGAGACGGTTAGATGCTGGTCGTTCTCATATCGATGAAATCCCTGTGCGATGAAAGGCAGCACGTCTTGTACGTCGGCAATCTGGATAAGCCGTTTCCACTTAAAGGTGGACATCGGCTCAATTTCCTCAATCTCCTCGAAAGCACCGGCGCGAAGGATTCGGAAGAAATTCCTGTTGATGATATTCGACTGTTTCATGCGACAAGGGTTAACTGTAACGTTTGGGGTATCTGAACAAGATGGCCAAGAGGGCCATGACACCCACTGCCAAAGGATAATACAGATAGGGGATGATCTCGATGGGGTTGAGCTTCGCTAATCCAGCAGCCATCAGCATCTGCGCCCCATAGGGGATGATGCCCTGCATGCAGCATGAGAACGTGTCGAGGATACTGGCACATTTCCTATTGTCAACGCCGAAACGGTCGCCGATTTGTTTGGCGATACCTCCCACGGTGATGATGGCCACGGTGTTGTTTGCCGTACAGATATCGGTCAGTGAGACCAGGGCGGCGATGGAGAACTCTGCCCCCCGTTTGGTCTTGATATGGGCAGACATCTTCGAGATGATATATTCGATACCCCCATTACAGCGAACGATCTCCAAAAGTCCTCCTGCCAGCATCGTGACGATGATCAGTTCGCTCATACCGAGGATCCCGTCGCCCATCGCACCAAACCAACCGTAGAGGTCGTAGGTACCATCGATCATTCCGATGGTACCTGTGAGAACAAGACCGATGGTGAGCACGGCCATGACGTTCATGCCAAAGACAGCACAGACAAGCACGACCAGATAGGGGATTACCTTCACGAATGCCACGTCGGGAATGTCGGCTGGACTCTGAATATCGGCTCCCGTGAAGACATAGACCAATAGGATGAGGAAGGCGGCAGGCATTACGATGAATGAGTTCACCCGGAACTTATCACTCATCCGGCAACCCTGCGTACTTGTGGCCACAATGGTCGTATCGGAGATAAAAGAGAGGTTGTCACCAAAGAAGGCACCGCCCACCACCACAGCCGTCATCATGGGAATACTGGAAGCGGTGGAGGTGGCCAATCCTGCAGCAATCGGAACGAGGGCGACAATCGTTCCCACACTCGTCCCAATGCTTAAGGAGATGAAACATGAGGCAAGAAACAGTCCGGCCATCAACATACTGCCCGGTAACAGACAAAGGGTCATGTTCACCGTGGCATCGATGCTTCCCATCGTCTTGGCCGAGTTGGCAAAAGCCCCGGCCAAGACAAAGATCCAAAGCATCATCATCATGTTACTGGTCCCCGCCCCCTTGCTGAACATATCGATGCGCTTGGGAAGCGGGAAATTCCATGAGGTGGCCACAGCATAGATGCTGGCAATCATGAACGCCACGGTGATGGGCACCTTGTAGAAATCACGGGCAACAAGACTCGTGATGAGGTAAAGTGCGATGAACACCATCAGTGGTGACAATGCCAGCAGTCCTTTCTTGTTACTCATGATGTGATAGGATTCACGTTACTTGCTATGCGGCCAAGAGGGTTACAAGGTCACACCGTTCTTGAAGATGGAAATCTCACGATAACCGTTCTCTTCGTTGCGAGCCTTTTCACCGTTGGCCACTGCGATGATCTTGTCGATGAACTTGGCCAGAACATCCTTCATCGGTGTACCTTCCACCAATTCACCTGCATTGAAATCGATCCAGTTGGGCTTGTTCCTATAGAGGTTGCTGTTGGTGGATATTTTCATGGTGGGGATGAAAGTGCCGAAGGGCGTGCCACGACCTGTCGTAAACAGTACGATCTGACAGCCTGCGGAAGCCAGGGCAGTAGAGGCGACGAGGTCGTTACCAGGGGCAGACAACAGGTTCAGTCCTTTTACCTGCAGCCGATCGCCATAGGCTAATACACCACTAACAGGGGCACGACCGCATTTCTGCGTACAGCCTAAGGCCTTGTCCTCGAGGGTGGAGATACCACCAGCCTTGTTTCCCGGTGATGGATTCTCACCCACGGGTTCCCCATGACTGAGGAAATATTCCTTAAAGTCGTTCACCAGTTTCACGGTCTGGTCAAACAATTCAGGAGTCTCGCAGCGGTTCATCAGAATCGTCTCTGCACCAAACATCTCGGGCACCTCGGTGAGGATACTGGTACCACCCTGGGCAACGAGGTAATCACTGAACTCACCCACAAGAGGGTTGGCGGTGATACCACTGAATCCATCGGAACCACCACATTTCAAACCTACGCGCAGTTCGTTCAGCGGACAAGACTGGCGTTTGTCTTGTTTGGCAATCTGATAGAGTCCCCGCAGGATCTCCATGCCTGCTTCAACCTCATCACCTTCCACCCGCTGGGTGACAAGCAGTTTGATGCGGTCTTTGTCATAGTCGCCAAGCATGGCCATGAAATCTTCCGGCTGGTTATTCTCACACCCCAGAGAGAGCACGAGCACAGCTCCTGCATTCGGATGGAGCACGATGTCACGTAACACCTTGCGGGTGTTTTCATGATCGTCACTCAACTGTGAACAGCCATAGTTGTGATGCCAGGCATGTACAGCATCGATCCCTTCCAAACCTGTCTCCTCCTCCAACAGGCGGGCCAGTTTTTCAGCGATACCGTTCACACATCCTACCGTAGGCACGATCCAAACCTCGTTGCGGATACCCACTTCACCGTTCTTACGGACATATCCGTTGAATGTGCGGTTGTCGAGGGGGATACTTAACTTTTCGTTCACAGGATGATATTCGTAGGAGAGCTTTCCTGAGAGGTTGGTCTTCAGGTTATTCTCGTTCACCCACTGTCCTGACTTCAAGTCCTCACGGGCATGACCGATGGGGTAGCCGTATTTGATGATGTTCGTACCGGCAGGTGCATCATCGATCAAGACCTTGTGTCCCATAGGGGTGTCTTGCAGTAAAGTCACCTGTTTGCTTCCTACTTCAAGTGTCTCACCCTTCTTCATGGGGCGCAGACATACAACCACTGAGTCGGCAGGGTTGATTTTGATAAATGCTGATTGTTCCATAGATCTGTTTTTGTATAATTTGTTTGTTGAAAGCTGATTATAACTGCGTCCTCCTGTAGAAGTCAACATTTTCCTTCGTCAGCAGTTCAATGGGCATGTAGTTCACAGGCTCCACTTTCTGTTTCAGGACGATGGCCTTGAACAAGGTGTCCACGCAATTGTATCCTTGCATGAAAGCATGCTGGGCGATGAGGAAGGAGATGGATCCCTGACGCAGACAGTTGGCATTCTTTCCTACCATGTCATATCCCATGATCTGTACGTTTCGCCGGTTGGTACGCAGGATGAAATCGCCCACGATATGGGCTTTTGAGCACATGGTGATGCCATGATGTACGTTGGGATGCTCCTTGAAGAATGCTTCCAGGATACTGTCATACTCACTCTTGTCCTCATCTAGGGGCAGATCCAGTTCCACAATATCAATGGAAGGGTAGTGGTCTCTCATATAATGACGAAAGCCCACCTCACGGTTGTCCTGCTGCTTGCTGGCCACTTTCCCGTCTTTTGTCTGTTTCATCAGCATGATCTCTTTCTCTCTTGAGGCGACGAGCATCAACATCTTGGCGGCGAAATAACCACTGCTGAAGGAGTCTTGTCCGAAGAAGGAGAGGGGACGGAGGTCGGGCATGTAGGAGTCGAGGAGGATGAACGGGATATTCCGCTGGTGCAGCTGATCCGTATAATGTTGCGTGAGCTCTAGCTCACCAGGAACGACGATCACACCATTGGGCTCGCTGTCAAGCACATTCTGGAAAGTCTCGGAGAACGTTTTCCGGTCGAACCGTTTGTAATAGGTCACCTTGACATCGATATGGAAGTCGCGGCGGGCGTCACAGGCCTTCATGGCTCCTTCTTCAATCTCCTGCCAATAGGCCTCACTCTCATGCTTCGGCATGATCAGGTAGAAAGTGTAGGACTTGTTGTATGCCAATGCACTGGCATACATATTCGGCTGGTAGTTGATTTCCTTCAACACCTTCTCTACCTTCTCCCGGGCTGACTTGGATACATTAGGACGGTTGTGGAGGATTCTGTCAACAGTTCCTACAGAAACGCCCGACTTCTCTGCGATGTCTTTGATTCTTACTTTCTGCGCCATTGTGCTTCTGTGTAATTAGCTTTAGTTACCATGAGTGTTCGCGAACACATCTCTGTTTACGTGTGCAAAAATAGCAATAAAAGTTGAATTGTGCGAACACACAGCACTTTTTTTTATAAAAAACACCATATTTCTCGATTTTTATTTGTATATTTGCACCGGAAAGCGTACTTTTGTGCACGCAAACAGAAAACAAACAAATTAATCTATAAACATCAAAATTTAAAAGGAACAACAAATTATGGCAAAAATTGTAACATTGGGCGAGATCATGCTCCGCCTTTCACCGCAAGGTAACGATCGTTTTATCCAGAGTGAATCATTCCGCATTATTCCTGGTGGCGGAGAGGCGAACGTAGCTATCAGCGTGGCCAACTATGGTCATGAGGCTTATTTTGTATCTAAGCTTCCAAAGCATGAAATCGGTCAGATTGCCGTGAATGCGCTTCGCCGCTATGGCGTGAACACGCAGTTTGTGGCCCGTGGAGGCGACCGCGTAGGTTTGTATTATGCTGAGACAGGTGCCTCGATGCGTCCTTCAAAAGTGATTTATGACCGTGCCCACAGTTCGATTGCTGAGGCTGATCCGTCAGATTTCGACTTCGATGCCATCATGGACGGTGCACAGTGGTTCCACTGGAGTGGTATTACCCCCGCTATTTCTGACAAAGCTGCAGAGTTGACCAAGCTGGCTTGTGAGGCAGCCAAACGCCACGGCGTTACCGTATCTGTTGACCTGAATTTCCGCAAGAAACTGTGGACCTCAGAGAAGGCCATTTCAATCATGCGTCCTTTAATGAAGTATGTGGACGTCTGCATCGGTAACGAGGAGGATGCTGAGCTGTGTCTTGGATTTAAACCCGATGCTGATGTAGAAGGTGGTCAGACCGACGCTGCCGGTTACGAGGGCATCTTCAAGCAGATGATGAAGGAGTTCGGCTTCAAGTATGTTGTTTCCACACTTCGCGAGAGTTATTCTGCTACCTTTAACGGATGGAAGGCTTTGATCTACAATGGTAAGGAATTCTATCAGAGCAAGCGTTATGAGATCAACCCCATCATCGACCGCGTGGGTGGTGGTGACTCGTTCTCTGGCGGTTTGATCCATGGTCTGCTGACTAAATCGACGCAGGGTGAGGCTCTTGAATTCGCTGTGGCTGCTTCTGCTCTGAAGCATACGATCAATGGTGACTTCAACCTGGTGTCTGTTGATGAAGTGGAGTCGCTTGCTGGCGGTAATGCAAACGGACGCGTGCAAAGATAAAGTCATTGGTCTTTGAGCTTTTGGTTTTGAACTTTATGATCGTTTCAAGAGTTCTTACTTAAAGCTCATAGTTAAGTTTTTAAATCATCATTTTAGAAAAGAATAGTAATTAGAGCTGAGATTTAGAGCATATCATAAAGTTCAAAGCTCAAAGTTCAAAGTTCAAAGAAATAAGATGGCAAAGTTCGATAAGATAGCCGTACTGAAGAAGATCGGCGATACGGGTATGGTTCCCGTGTTTTATAACAAGGATCTGGAGATCTGTAAGAATGTGGTGAAGGCCTGCTATGAGGGAGGTGTTCGTGCATTTGAGTTTACTAACCGTGGTGATTTTGCCCAGGAGGTGTTTGGTGAGTTAGTGAAGTGGGCCGATAAGGAGTGCCCTGAACTCGCCTTGGGTATTGGTTCTGTGGTGGATGCTCCCACGGCTGCTATGTATATCCAGCTGGGTGCCTGTTTCGTGGTAGGTCCGTTGTTCAATCCCGACATCGCTCCTGTTTGCAACCGTCGTCTCATTCCGTACTGTCCAGGCTGTATGACCGTCAGCGAGATCGGTAAGGCTCAGGAGTTGGGATGCGACCTCACCAAAGTTTTCCCCGGTGATGTAGTGGGTCCTAACATGGTAAAAGGTCTGAAGGCCCCGATGCCTTGGTCGAAGATCATGGTGACAGGTGGTGTTGCTCCCGAGGAGGAGAACCTGAAGTCATGGTTCAAGGCGGGTGTCTATTGTGTGGGTATGGGATCAAAGCTCTTCCCGAAAGACAAGGTGGCCGCAGGTGACTGGCAGTATGTAACCGACAAGTGCAAGGAGGCTCTTGGTTACGTTGCTAAGGCTCGCGCTTAAATATTACTATCCGAAAGGCTCAATAGGCATTTTCCTATTGGGCCTTTTGTGTTTTTCAGCATGTTCCCCCTCACATCATGCCGAGGTGGATCAGCTGAATGACAAGTCCTATGCGTTCCATTATCAGAATCTTGACTCCACATGGTATTATGCTCAGTTGGCGTTTTCCTGTTCAGAGCATTATGATGACGGGAAAGCGGAGGCTCTGAACAACATGGCATTTGTCAGTTTGGCGCGCATGCAATATCAGGATGCCTTCCGCCAGTTGGACAGTGTGCAGAACGTGACGGATAACCAAATTGAGATCTTGGTGGCTGATGTCCAGCTGATGCGTTTATGTCAGCGCGTATCTCGCAATAAGGACTTTTACGAATACTATGAGAAGGCACGCCGTTCATTACGTAGAATAGAGGAGGAGAAGGGGAGTCTTTCCCCTCGAATGCAACGACGAATGATCTACGCTCGCAGCGAGCTTGCTATTGTTGCCTCCACCTATTATTATTATATAGGTCTTGAACGTTCGTCCATAGAGTCGTTGCAGGCTATAGAGAACGATGACGAGCTAGAGAAAGACACAGCCCAGTATTTGAACTATCTCTACCAGATTGGTGCTGGTGGCATCATCACTCAGGGTACGAAGGAGGAAGTAAACCAACAGGAGTGGGACTACCTGATGAAATGCTATCTTCTGGCTAACCATTGCGGCTCCACCTATTGGGAGGCCAACTCCTTACAGGCACTCAGTGAGCATCTTTTCGATCCTGATACCCGTCAGAAACTTATTGATGAGAATTTCACGGCCATGAAGATCATCAACCCCGATCACCTTCCCGATTCTCTTTTGGCTGGTTCCCTCGCAGAACGTTCGCACATGCTCTTCACCCAATATGGCGATGTGTATCAGGTAGCTGGTTCCTTCCGAACATTAGCTTCCTGTTATTGGGCCTTAGGTGACTATAATGCTGCAGGATACTATCTGGACCAGGCTCTTCATTCAGACAGTGCTGTCAATCAGGCTCCTGATCTGGTGGCCAGTATCCATGAACGTCTGTCCATGACTTATGCTGCCATCGACAGTATTGAGAAAAGCAATATCCACCGCAACCGCTATCTTGATATGCAAGACAGTACCCGTCAGGATCGGTTGTTGGAAGCGCGTGCCGAGCAGCTGGATCATTCGGTACGACAGATCAATGCGATGTTGATTGCTGTTGTGGTGATGATCATCTTGATGGTGTTCTCCATGCTTCTCTTCGATTACCTGAGAAGGAGAAAAGACAATACTTCATCCCTGAATGCCTTACTTGAACCATTGAAGGAATGGAAATCCAACAATGAGCTTCATGTTAGTAGGTTACGAGATCGCTTTGAGGAGATTGATGAGGCCAAGGCTTTGAATGAAATCCATCTCAGTTCCAACAAACGGCGGTACGTGGAGAATCGTGCAAAGATCTTCCTCGTCAACAGTATCACCCCACTGATCGATCGGATGATTCATGAGGTAAATAAACTGAAGAACGTCCATGAGGATGAGGCCACCCGTCAGCATCGTTACGACTATGTAGCTGAACTATCGGAGACCATCCACCAATATAATGAGGTACTCACCCAGTGGATACAGTTACAGCAAGGACAGTTGTCTCTTCACATTGAAAGCTTCAGGGTGCAGGACCTGTTGGATATCGTGTCAAAAGGGAGGATGTCGTTCCAACTGAAAGGTGTGAATCTTGTTGTCAATCCTTCGAAGGATGTGGTAAAAGCAGACAAGACCCTTACGCTCTTTATGATCAATACGTTGGCTGACAATGCCCGGAAGTTTACTCCCCAGGGAGGAACCGTCACCATTGAGAGTATAGATTACGAAGATGCTGTGGAGATCGCCATCACCGATACGGGTAAGGGCATGGATGAACAGGAACTGGCAGATATCTTCAAACATAAGATTTCTGGTGGTCATGGCTTTGGGCTACTGAATTGCAAGGGCATCATCGAGAAATATCGAAAGGTTAGTCAGATATTTAGTGTTTGTTCAATTCAGGCAGAGAGTAAGATAGGCAAGGGAAGCAGATTTTCTTTCCGCTTACCTAAAGGTATCCTCCGTCTGTTACTCCCGTTGCTGTGCCTGTCCTCTCTCCCGTCTGTTGCTGCCCCGTCAATGATGAAGAAGGCAGAGACATTCACCGATAGTGTGTATGCCAATAACCTGAGAAAGGAGTATTCGCGCAGCATAGCCTTTGCCGATAGTGCCATTGCCTACCTGAATCTTGCTCACCGTCAGGAGTATCCCGAAGAGACCGATTACCTGATGATGCTCGACCTCACCTCAACAGAGCCAGCCGAAATCAACTGGTTCCATCGGCATCTGCACACTGACTATGATATGATTGTATTCCTCAGGAACGAGATATCCGTGGCGGCTTTGGCCTTACATGACTGGCAGCTGTATCAATACAACAACAAAGCCTACACGCAGTTGTATAAGGAGAAGTCTGCCGACAACCGTCTGGAGTCGTATGTGAGGGTGATGCAGCGATCAGAGTCGAACAAGCAGATAGCCATGGTTCTCCTAATCCTCCTGCTCATCGCCATCCTTGTGGCTTATTATTTCCTGTATTATCGTCATCTCATCCAGTATCGTTACTGTTTGGAGCAGGTGGATCAGATCAACCAGATGCTGTTAAGTGAGGCTGGTGACGAACAGAAACTGGAACGTCTCAACGAAATCATGACCACAGGAAATGCCAAATGGCCGTCAAACCTCCTCTCGGTGGTGAAACAGATTCAGGGTGCCCTTCAGGACAGTGTGGCCTTCAATCAAAGTCAACACATCGGCATCGAGCTTTCTGAGGATGAGCTTCGACGTGCGGAGTACGAGAACCAGAAGCTCTATATCAGTAACAACGTGCTCGACAACTGTCTGAGTACCTTGAAACACGAGACGATGTATTACCCCTCGCGCATCCATCAGTTGATAGATGGTACGGATACTCATCTGTTGGCTATCGACGAACTGGTGTCTTATTACAAGGAACTGCACACCCTTCTCTCAGCACAGGCTATGCGCCAGCTCGACAGTCATCGGCAGGAATGCGTACCTGTGGAACTTTACGGTGCCTGCTTGTCTGGCGATCCCTTCATGCTCCGCTATCTTTTTGAAATCATTCAAAAGCAGAGTGGGGAGAAGAATCTTTCCATGACACTCTCGGGAAAAGACAATCAATATATCATATACCATATCAGTATGCCGCACATGCCCTTCCGTGAGCTGTTCGTTCCTTCGATGCAGAACGTCCCGTTCCTCATCTGTAGGCAGATCGCTCGTGACAATGGTGGTGCGACGAACCTAAGAGGCTGTGGGATTTCGGCGGAGCCTGTTGGTGATGGCAGTACCTTGCTGCATGTCACATTGGCTAAGGCTCATCCTGTCTGCAGTTCTCATCAAAAACTATTACAGTCATGAATAACTTCAAAGTGATTATCGTAGAAGACGTGCCTCTGGAACTGAAAGGCACAGAAGGTATTTTTCGTAATGAGATTCCTGAGGCGGAGATCATCGGAACGGCAGAGAACGAACCGGCTTTCTGGCGGTTGATTAAGCAGAACAAGCCCGACTTGGTGTTGCTCGATTTGGGTCTTGGTGGCTCCACCACTGTAGGGGTGGAAATCTGTCGTCATACCAAGGAGGCTTATCCAGACGTGAAGGTGCTGATTTTTACGGGTGAAATCCTCAATGAGAAGCTGTGGGTGGATGTGCTTGATGCCGGTTGCGACGGTATCTGCCTGAAAAGTGGTGAACTTCTCACACGTGGCGATGTCGTCAGTGTGATGTCTGGAAAGAAGATGGTTTTTAACCAGCCGATTCTTGAGAAGATCCTCGAACGCTTCAAACGCAGCGTGGGCAGTCAGCTGGCTAAGCAGGAGGCGATCGTTGACTATGAGATTGACGAGTACGATGAGCGGTTCCTCCGCCATCTGGCCTTAGGCTACACGAAAGAGCAGATCACCAACCTGCGTGGCATGCCTTTTGGCGTGAAAAGTCTTGAGAAACGACAGAACGAACTGATCCAGAAACTGTTTCCCAACGGAAACGGTGGTGTAGGCATTAACGCCACACGTCTGGTGGTACGTGCTTTGGAACTCCGGATCATCGATATTGATAACCTCCTTCCCGATGAAGAGTAGGTTTTGGGCATGGCTTACGGCAGGGTTGGCGATACTGCAGATCCTGCTTATACTCGTGTCGTGGATCATTAGCTCCGCGGCACCCCAGACCACAGTGCGCTCATTGCTCAGCAGTGAGGGTATCCGGTGGTTTATGGGACGCTATGCGGAAAACATCGCCACCCCGTTCCTAACGTGTATGATCCTTCTCTCTATCGCTGGTGGATTATTGTATGTCAGTGGGTTATACGAGACGGTTCATGATGTTCTTCATCTGAAGACCATTCCTTATCGCAAGCGTTTTGCAATGGTTATCACTGCTATCATCCTTCTCATTGCCATAGCAGTGATCGTCTATCTCACTTGTACTCCCCATGCCGTATTGCTCAGTGCTACGGGCAGCTTGTTCCCCAGTAGTTTTGCCAGGGCTCTTATTCCCATCATTGCCTTCATCGTCATGATCCTGTCGCTGGTGTTCGGTTCTTTGAGTGGACGGTTTACCTCATGGCAGCAGGCATTTGATGCGATGACGGTTGGTATCCGATACGTGCTTCCACTTTGGGTCGTGTATGTCTTTGCTGCGCAACTGATCACTACCTTCCTTTATGTTTGGAATTAGCTGGCATGGGTTCACGAACCAGGGGAAAGAAACCCTTGGTAACGACATCCGCAAAAAATGTCTTATTCTTCACTGACACAAAGAAATGTGACCTTTTATTTTGTATTTCGCGCGCTTATTTGTACCTTTGCCGGAAATTTAAACGTGACACGAATGGACAAGAAATTGAGAATCGCCTCACGGTGTGTGCAGGCAGGATACAAGGCGAAGAATGGAGACCCCATAGAGTTACCCATCATTCAGAGTACGACCTTTAAATACGATGACTCCGATGAAATGGCACAACTCTTCGATCTGAAGAAAGACGGCTATTTCTACACGCGTTTACAGAACCCTACGAATGATGCGGTTGCAGCTAAGATTGCAGCGCTGGAAGGTGGCGTGGGCTGTGTGCTCACCAGTAGCGGACAGGCTGCGAACTTCTATGCTGTGTTTAACATCTGCGAGGCCGGTGATCATATCGTGACCTCTAACGAGATCTATGGTGGTACGTTCAACCTCTTCGGAGTGACATTGAAGAAGTTGGGTATTGAATGTACGTTTGTGTCCCCTGATGCCCATGAGGAAGAGATTCAAGCTGCCTTCCGTCCTAACACCAAGGCATTGTTCGGTGAGACCATTTCGAACCCTGGCTGTGCAGTGCTGGATATTGAGAAGTTTGCGAAGATTGCCCACAAGAACGGAGTTCCCCTGATTGTTGACAATACCTTTGCCACCCCCATCAACTGCCGTCCCTTCGAGTGGGGTGCAGACATTGTGACCCATTCTACCACGAAGTATATGGATGGTTTGGCCACCCAGGTGGGGGGTGCTGTGGTTGACAGCGGTAACTTCGACTGGATGGCACATGCGGAGAAATTCCCTGGCCTGTGCACTCCGGATGATTCGTACCACGGACTGACGTATGTAAAAGCGTTCGGTAAAATGGGGTATTCCACAAAGCTCGTTGCACAGCTGATGCGTGACCTCGGTTCCATTCCTGCTCCACAGAATTCGTTCCTGCTGAACATGGGTCTTCAGACACTCCATCTGAGGATGGCACAGCACTGTAAGAATGCACAGCGTGTGGCAGAATTCCTCCATGACAACGAGAAGGTGGCATGGGTGCATTACTGCGGACTGAAGGATGATGCGTACTTTGAGCGCGGACAAAAATATCTTCCTAACGGTTCTTGCGGTGTGATTGCCTTTGGATTGAAAGGTGACCGTGAGACCGCCATCAAATGGATGGACTCGCTGGAGATGATCAATATCGTGACCCATGTGGCCGATGCCCGTACCTGTGTGCTCCATCCTGCTAGTCATACTCACCGTCAGCTCAGTGATGAACAACTCCGCGAGGCAGGAGTGGCCCCAGATCTGATCCGTCTTTCTGTGGGTATAGAGGACGTGGAGGATATTCTCGATGACATCAAACAGGCACTGGCTAAGATATAAGATTGTATGAAGGAGATCATTGTGAAGGATGCGGCTCTGCGAAAAGCGGCCGAAGGGGGGATGGATGCCTTTATCCAGGTGTTCACCGATGCCATCTACGATTCCATCGGAGAACTGACGACAGAGACACTGTCGTTGTTGAACAGTGATCAGGTGACACTGCTGGCGTACCAGATTTTACGTGATGAGGTAATGGATGGCGGGTTCGTACAACTCATCCATAACGGTTACGGGCCTTTCTTCTTTCAGAATCCCTTCGCAAGGGCTGTGAAGCTTTGGGGCCTGCGCGACCTATCTAAACTTGTGTATTCAGTGAAAGACTTGTATAGGAAGAATCATGAGACCATCGAGAAGGATTGCACTGATGAGGAGTTCATGGCACTGTTTGAACAGTTCCCTGAATTTGACAACTACGACGATGAGTTCGTAGAAAACGAGGAGCAGTGGACAGAGACGGTAGCACAGTATGTGGATGACCATCTTGACCGATTCGCCACGATACTTGAATAATATACATGCAGACATGAACAAAGAGGAAGAGTTGCTCAGAAAAAAGAGTCCTGTGAATGTGAAGAACAAGAAAGCCTCATTCGAGTATTTCTTCGTGGAAACTTACACGGCAGGTATCGTACTCACGGGAACAGAAATTAAGAGTATCCGCATGGGGAAAGCCTCATTGGTGGATACTTACTGTTATATTGTGAATGGCGAGATCTGGGTAAAAGGAATGAATATCAGTCCGTATTTTTATGGGTCGTATAACAACCACGAGAGTAAGCGTGACAGGAAACTGCTGCTTACTAAACGTGAGATTCATCACCTGCAGGAGGCCACGAAACAGCCAGGATTTACCATCGTTCCTACTCTGGTGTTCATCGATGCGAAAGGACGGGCGAAAATGAATATCGCCCTGTGCCGTGGTAAGAAGCAATATGACAAACGGGCTACCTTGAAGGAAAAGGAAGATAAACGTGAGATGGATCGGGCTTTTAAAAGGTTCTAAATCATGGGGATAGATAAGATTGTTCAAGAAAGGATAATGATTCTTGATGGAGCCATGGGAACGATGATACAAACCTATGGACTCCAAGAGAAAGACTTCTGGGGAAACGGTATCGAATGTCATATGGATGATGAGGACTGTTCATTTCAGATGAAAGGAAATAACGATGTGCTGAACATCACCCGTCCTGATGTCATCGAGGATATCCACCGGAGGTATCTCATGGCGGGTGCCGACTTGATCACCACGAATACGTTTAGCAGTCAGAAGATCAGTCAGGCCGACTACCACATGGAAAGCAATGCCCGACGAATGGCCTTGGAGGGAGCTCGTATCGCCAGAAGAGCAGCAGATGCTTTCTCCACACCGGTGAAACCGCGCTTTGTTTGTGGTAGTGTTGGACCCACAAACAAGACATGTTCGATGAGTTCCGATGTGAGTAATCCCGCTGCACGCGAGCTTTCTTATGATGAACTGTATGTTGCTTATTGTGAGCAGATCGATGCGATGATCGAAGGAGGCATCGATATCATCCTGATAGAGACAATCTTTGATACACTGAACGCGAAAGTAGCCATTAATGCCTCCCTGAGGATGATGGAGAAGCATCAGGTACAGCTGCCCATAATGCTCTCAGTGACCGTGAGTGACTTGGCAGGACGTACCCTCAGTGGACAGACCTTAGAGGCTTTCTTAGCTAGCGTGTCCTCCTATCCGATCTTTTCGGTAGGACTGAACTGCTCCTTTGGGGCGCGACAGATGAAACCGTATCTGAAGGAGTTAGCACAGAAAGCACCTTATTATATTAGTGCCTATCCTAATGCCGGATTGCCGAACTCGATGGGACTGTATGATGAGACCGTTGACAGTATGTCACCGCAAATCGCCGAATTCATCGAGGACGGACTCGTCAATATCTTAGGTGGATGCTGTGGAACCGATGACGAATTCATCGGACGTTACGCACAGATGGCGGAAGGTAAGAAACCCCATGTTCCTGTAAAAGCATCGGAGAGCATGTGGTTATCGGGGTTAGAGGTACTGAAAATAGTGTCCAACACTACTGACCGTGCCCTGTCTGATCATGCTACACCCACAGCTTCTTTTACTAATGTGGGAGAACGTTGTAATGTGGCAGGAAGCCGTAAGTTCCTCCGGCTGATCAAGGAGAAACAATACGAGGAAGCGATGACGATTGCACGGAAACAGGTGGAGGATGGGGCAATGGTCATCGATATCAATATGGATGACGGGCTGCTGAATGCACAGAAAGAGATGGCTCATTTCCTTAATCTCATTGCAGCAGAGCCTGATATCGCGAAGGTTCCCGTGATGATCGATTCCAGCAAATGGGAGGTGATTACCGCCGGACTGAAATGTGTGCAAGGAAAGTGTATCGTGAATAGCATATCCCTGAAAGAAGGGGAGGAAGTGTTCGTGGCTCATGCAAAAGACGTGATGCGCTATGGTGCCGCCGTGGTGGTGATGTGCTTCGATGAGCAGGGACAAGCCACAAGTTTTGAAAGGAGAATCAGTATTGCCGAACGAGCCTATCATTTGCTGACGGAAAAGGTAGGGATGTGTCCGCAGGACATTATCTTCGACCCGAATGTGCTTGCCATTGCCACGGGCATGGAGGAACATGACAATTACGCCGTGGATTTCATCAAGGCGACAGGATGGATAAGGAGGAATCTGCCGGGTGCTCATGTCAGTGGCGGTGTGAGTAACCTGAGTTTCTCATTCCGTGGGAATAACTATATCCGCGAGGCTCTGCATGCGGTGTTCCTCTATCATGCCATTCAACAGGGTATGGACTTCGGTATCGTAAACCCCGCTACAAAAGTAACTTACGATGATATTCCCACGGAACAGCTTGAGGTAATAGAGGATGTGGTGCTCAACCGACGACAAGGGGCTGCTGAAACGCTCATCGCCTTGGCCGACTCCCTAAAGGAGTCGCAGCAGGATATGGCTGCCGATGGAAAGAAAGAAGGACAGAAAGTACAGTCCGAGGCCTCATGGAGGAATACCTCTGTCGAGGAAAGACTGGCACATGCTCTGATTAAGGGAATTCCTGATTACCTCGAAGAGGATCTGGTCGAGGCACTGAATAATTACCCCCGTGCTGTGGATATCATTGAGAAACCATTGATGACGGGCATGAATACTGTGGGTGAGTTGTTCGGTTCAGGAAAGATGTTCCTGCCGCAAGTGGTGAAGACGGCTCGTACCATGAAAAAAGCGGTGGCGATCCTTCAGCCTGTGATCGAGGCGGAGAAGACGGAAGGATCATCCGCCAAGGCAGGGAAGGTGTTGTTGGCTACCGTCAAGGGGGATGTACATGACATCGGGAAGAATATCGTAGCGGTGGTGATGTCTTGTAACAACTATGAGGTCATCGACATGGGTGTGATGGTTCCCGCTGAGCAGATTGTCAAGAAGGCCAAGGAAGAAAAGGTCGATCTCATCGGTCTTAGCGGACTGATCACTCCCAGTTTAGAGGAGATGGTGAACGTTGCCAATGAGTTACAGAAGGCAGGACTGAACATCCCGATCATGATTGGAGGGGCAACAACAAGTCAGCTACATGTAGCCCTGAAGATCGCTCCCGTCTATGGTGGACCCGTTGTGTGGCTAAAAGATGCTTCGCAGAATGCGCTATTGGCAGCAAGGTTGCTAAATAAGGAGGAGGAACCTAAGCTGGAGCAAGAGCTGAAGGAGCGCTACAAACAGATGCGTGATGACTACGGGAAGGAGCAGGAGAAACTGCTCTCCTTGGAAGAAGCGCGGAAGAACAAACTGAATCTTTTCAATGAGGAATAAATAAGTATGATTAAGAATATAATTTTCGATTTAGGTGGTGTCATCATTACCATCAGCCATCAGGAGGCTCTCCGGCGTTTCCTTCAGTTAGGACTGAAGGATGCTGAACGCCAATTGGATCCCTACACCCAAAACGGAATCTTTGGTGATCTGGAAGAAGGGAAGATCAGTGCCGAGGATTTCAGAAAGGAACTCAGTAATATGGTGGGACGGGAGCTGACGTATGGAGAGTGTCAGTATGCGTGGCACGGCTATCGTGCGGATTTGCCGCAGCGGAACCTCGATGCCCTGAAAAAGCTGAAACAGCAGCGTTACCGACTGATTCTGCTTTCGAACACGAACCCGTTCATGATGGACTGGGCTGAGAGTGAGGAGTTCGATGGGAAAGGGAATCCCATTCAACACTATTTCGATGCACTCTACATGAGTTATCGGGTAAAGGCGATGAAACCGTCGGAACACTTCTTCAGGTATGTTATCGATCAAGAACAGATCGACCCTGATGAAACCCTCTTTGTGGATGACGGTCCGCGTAACGTGGCGGTAGCAGAGTCGTTGGGTATCCATACATTCTGTCCGAAGAATGGAGATGACTGGACTGATGAAATCTATGATTATCTAAAATAGTTTGTTCGGTATGAGAAAGAAAAAATGGCATATAATCCCGGGAGTCCCGCTGACTGAACTTGATAAAAAGGTGATGTACTGGGAAGGAAAAGGGAAGGAAGTGCCCTCACGCGATTTGATCAAGACTCCTGAGCAGATAGAGGGAATACGCAGGGCCGGTATAGTGAATACGGGTGTTTTAGACGAGGTGGCTAGTAAGATTCATCAGGGGATGAGTACGCTGGAAATCGATGAGATCGTCTATAATTACACGATTGCCCATGGTGCCACTCCCGCACCGTTAAACTATGAGGGATTCCCCAAGAGTGTGTGCACCAGCATCAATGAGGTGGTGTGCCACGGAATTCCTAAGGCGGATGATATCCTTGAGGAAGGAGATATCATCAATGTTGATTGTACCACATGTCTGGACGGTTATTATGCCGATGCGTCACGTATGTTTATCATTGGTAAGACAACGCCCGAGAAGGAGCAGTTGGTGCGAGTGGCTAAAGAGTGTCTGGAAATCGGTGCAGAGGCTGCCAAGCCTTATTGTTTCGTGGGTGATATCGGTCATGCGATCGAGAAACATGCAAAGAGATACCATTATGGCATTGTTCGCGACCTTTGCGGTCATGGTGTCGGCAATCAGTTCCACGAGGAACCCGATGTCGTTCATTATGGTAAGAAAGGAACAGGAATGCTGCTCGTACCCGGTATGGTGTTCACGATTGAGCCGATGGTGAATATGGGCACGTGGCGTGTATTCATTGATGCCGACGACCCGTTTGGCTGGGAAGTGATCAGCGAAGATGAAAAGCCCAGTGCCCAGTGGGAACATACCTTCCTGATGACGGATCATGGGGTAGAAGTGTTGACATATTAGAATAGAATCTTAGGTAATGGTGAAAGAGAAGAATATATACATCCTGGCCATTGAGAGCAGTTGTGACGACACTTCTGCCGCTGTGCTCCGCGATGACGTACTGTTAAGTAATGTAACGGCCTCGCAGGCAGTGCATGAGGCCTATGGCGGCGTGGTACCCGAACTGGCATCGCGTGCCCATCAGCAGAATGTGGTACCTGTCGTGGATCAGGCTATCAAACAGGCGGGAATCCAGAAAGAGATGCTATCGGCTGTGGCCTTTACCCGTGGTCCTGGTCTGATGGGATCACTGTTGGTAGGTGTGAGCTTCGCTAAGGGTTTTGCAAGGAGCCTGGGCATTCCGATGATTGACGTGAATCATTTACAGGGGCATGTTCTTGCCCATTTCATCAAGGAAAGTGAGGATGATCAGAGCGCACCGCCCCTGCCGTTCCTCTGTCTGTTGGTGAGCGGTGGAAATTCACAGATCGTGAAGGTGAACGCCTACAATGACATGGAGGTGCTGGGACAGACGATAGATGATGCGGCAGGCGAGGCCATCGACAAATGTTCCAAGGTGATGGGACTGGGCTACCCAGGAGGACCGATCATTGACAGACTCGCCCGTCAGGGTAATCCCCATGCTTATCAGTTCTCCGAGCCCCATATCCCCGGACTTGACTACAGTTTCAGCGGACTGAAGACCAGTTTCCTCTATAATCTGCGTGACTGGGTGAAGGAAGATCCCGACTTCGTCGAGCATCACAAGGAGGATCTGGCAGCCAGTTTGGAATATACAATCGTCGATATCCTCATGAAGAAGCTGAAGATGGCCGTGAAACAGACGGGCATCAAGCATGTGGCCGTGGCAGGAGGTGTCTCGGCGAACAACGGATTACGTAACGCTTTCCACGACCATGCCAAACGTTATGGGTGGACGATCTACATTCCGAAGTTCAGCTATACCACCGATAATGCGGCAATGATTGGTATCACTGGGTATTTTAAGTACCTTGACAAGGAATTTTGTTCCATTGACAAACCTGCATTTAGTAAGGTTACTTTCCAGTGATTTGTTTTTGTTTCAGTATTAGTTTTATAATCATAATATACCGATAAGATGGAATTCCAGAATAAGATCCTGAGTAGGGAAATCAGCAGGTTACTCTACGAAAGAGGTAAGACATTGGGTACAGCAGAGAGTTGTACAGGTGGAAGAATAGCCGAGGCAATTATCGCCACCCCGGGTGCTTCCAATTATTTCAAGGGAAGTATTGTTTCGTATGTCAACGAAATCAAGGAAAATCTGTTGTTTGTTGATCATCAGACACTTGAAGAGAAAACGGCCGTTTGCGAGGAGGTTGCCCGTCAAATGGTACTGGGTGCGTGTAAGGCCTTGAATGTTGACTTCGCCATTTCCGCTACAGGTATTGCAGGACCTGGTGGTGGTACAAAGGAGATTCCCGTGGGAACCATCTGGCTGGCTTGCGGATCGCCCGATGAGATCGTTACTTTCAAGTTGGATGAGGATGAAGGGCGTGATAAGAACCTGGAGCGTGCAACGAATAAAGCGTTGCAGCTGTTCCATACCTTCTTGAAGGAACACTTGCCAGTGGTTGAAGCAGAAGGATAATACGATATGGACGTACGTACAATACTTGACAAAATCGGTGTAGAGAACCTGAACGCCATGCAAGAGGAGGCGATGGATGCTGTCTTGCACAGTGATCAGGATCTTGTAGTGCTTTCTCCTACCGGAAGCGGGAAAACCTTAGCCTACCTCCTTCCCATTGTTCAACGTCTGGATCCTCAGACTTCGAAGGTACAGGCTGTGATACTGGTACCGGGAAGAGAGCTGGCATTGCAGTCAGCAACGGTCCTGAAAGACATGCGGACGGGCATACGTTCTCTGTCCTTATATGGCGGTCGTCCGACAATGGATGAACATCGAATGCTTAAAGAGGTGATGCCACAAGTGGTATTTGCCACCCCTGGACGGCTGAATGATCATCTGAACAAGGGAAACTTCGACGTGGATCAAGTGAAATGGCTGGTCATAGATGAGTTTGACAAATGTCTTGCCATGGGTTTCCAGGATGAGATGAGTGAGGTGGTATCACAGCTTCCCTCGGTGAAAAGGCGTATTCTGCTCTCTGCTACGGATGCAGAGGAAATCCCACAGTTCGTGAGTCTGGGAAGGACACGGCGTATCAACTACCTTGATGAAACAGAGCAGGTCTCTTCGCGTGTTATTATATATAAGGTGAAAAGTCCGGACAAGGATAAGTTAGAGACGGTAAGCAAGCTGCTACGGTCGGTGGGCGAGGAGAGTAGCGTGGTGTTCTTGAACTATCGCGAGAGTGTGGAACGCACCGCAGACTACCTCCGGCATCAGGGTTTTACCATTAGCATGTTCCATGGAGGACTCGACCAGAAGCTACGGGAAGATGCCCTTTATCGTTTCAGTAACGGTTCGGCCAATGTCTTGGTATGCACCGATCTCGCATCGAGAGGGTTGGATATCCCTGACATCGAGAATATCATCCATTATCATCTTCCGGAGACTGAAGACGGTTATGTGCATCGGGTGGGACGGACGGCACGATGGGACAAAACGGGGAAAACATTCTTTATTTTAGGTCCCGGTGAGAACGTGCCCGGTTATGTGAAAGGTGACCAGGACCTTTATGAGTTGCCCCAGCAGCTGCCCCCTCCTGCTCTGCCCAAGATGACGACACTCTATATCGGGAAGGGAAAGAAGGATAAGATATCGAAAGGAGATATCGTTGGTTTCCTCTGTAAGAAGGGTGGACTTCAGCCCGATGAAATTGGAAGAATTGATGTCAAAGAGCGCTATTCCTATGTTGCCATAGCGCGACAGCGACTTTCCATAGTGCTCAAATTATCGAGGGGAGAGAAAATAAAAGGTGTTAAAACAATTGTTGAAGCTGTCAAATAGACTAAAATTCATGTTTTGACATGTCAAGATGACAATTTGTTATCCCACACAAAGATTTTATGTAATTTAAGTCAAATAATTTGGCTATTCCATATAAAATGTGTAATTTCGCGGCCAAATAATAAATCATATAAACAAGCAATCAAATTAGAAGCAATCAAATGAAGAAGTACAACTTTAATGCTGGTCCCTCAATGCTTCCCCGCGAAGTGATTGAGAATACTGCAAAACAGTGTCTTGATTTCAATGGCTCTGGTCTCTCTCTGATGGAGATCAGCCACCGTGCAAAAGATTTCCAGCCCGTTGTTGACGAGGCTGTGGCTCTCGTTAAAGAGCTGCTTAGCATCCCTGAGGGTTATTCAGTGATCTTCCTCGGTGGTGGTGCATCACTTGAGTTCTGTATGATTCCTTACAATTTCCTGATCAAGAAGGCTGCTTACCTGAACACCGGTGTTTGGGCAAAGAAAGCCATGAAGGAAGCTAAGTTGTTTGGTGAGGTAGTAGAGGTGGCTTCTTCAGCCGATGCCAACTACACCTTCATTCCCAAGGACTGGTCGGTACCTGCTGATGCAGACTACCTGCACATCACAACCAACAACACGATCTACGGTACTGAAATCCGCAAGGATCTGGATGTACCCGTTCGCCTGATTGCTGATATGTCATCAGATATCTTCAGTCGTCCTATCGACGTAGCTAAGTATGATGCCATCTATGCCGGTGCCCAGAAGAACCTGGCTATGGCGGGTGTCACCATCGTGATTGTCAAGGACGATGCACTGGGCAAGGCTCCCCGTGAGATTCCTACCATGCTCGACTATCGTACACATGTTGATAAGGGTTCTATGTTTAATACTCCTCCAGTGGTGCCCATCTATTGTGCTCTTGAGAACCTCCGTTGGATTAAGAAGCAGGGTGGTGTAGAGGCTATGGATAAGCTGGCTCACCAGCGTGCTGAGATTGTCTATGGTGAGATCGACCGCAACAAGATGTTCGTGGGTACCGCCAAGGAAGAGGATCGTTCATTGATGAACCTCTGCTTCGTGATGGCTCCCGAGTACAAGGAACTCGAGAAGGACTTCCTCGACTTCGCCGTATCTAAGGGTATGGTTGGTGTGAAGGGTCACCGTTCAGTGGGTGGTTTCCGTGCTTCTTGCTACAACGCCCAGACCATCGAGGGCTGCAACGCACTTGTGGCCTGCATGAAGGAGTTTGAGGCAAAACACTAACTTTGAACATTGAGGTTTGAACTTTGAACTTTATGATATGCTTCATGAGTTCAGGGTTCAAATCTCATTTTCAAAGCTATGAGTAATCATAAAGTTCAATGTTCAATGTTCAAAGTTCAAAGAAAATGAAAGTATTAGTTGCAACAGAGAAACCGTTCGCAGCAGCTGCTGTGAATGGTATTAAGGCAGAAGTAGAGGCAGCAGGCAACGAACTCGTGCTGCTCGAGAAATATACTGAGAAGGCTCAGCTGTTGGATGCAGTGAAGGATGCTGACGCCATGATCATCCGTTCGGATAAGGTGGATGCTGAGGTGTTGGACGCTGCCAAGCAGCTGAAGATTGTGGTACGCGCCGGTGCTGGTTACGATAATATCGACCTGGCTGCAGCCACTGCCCATAACGTAGTAGCTGAGAACACTCCTGGTCAGAACGCCAATGCCGTGGCAGAACTTGTATTCGGTTTGTTGGTGATGGCCGTTCGTGGTTTCTATAACGGTAAGAGCGGTTCCGAGCTGCTCGGTAAGAAATTAGGTATCCTGGCATTCGGTAATGTGGGTCGTAACGTAGCTCGTATCGCCAAAGGCTTTGGTATGGATGTCTATGCATACGATGCCTACTGTCCTGCAGAGGTTATCGAGAAGGCTGGCGTGCACGCCGTTGCTAATCAGGATGCACTCTTCGAGACCTGTGATGTTGTTTCACTCCATATCCCTGCTACTCCCGAGACCAAGCAGAGCATCAACTACGCTCTCGTCGGTAAGATGAAGAAGGGTGGTATCCTGGTGAACACTGCACGTAAGGAAGTGATCAACGAGCCTGAGCTGATTAAGCTGATGAGTGAGCGTGAGGACCTCAAGTTTGTCACTGACATCATGCCTGATGCAAACGATGAGTTCGCCAAGTTCGAAGGTCGTTACTTCTCAACTCCGAAGAAGATGGGTGCCCAGACTGCTGAGGCTAATATCAACGCTGGTATTGCTGCCGCCAAGCAGATCAACGCCTTCTTCAAGGATGGTGACACCAAGTTCCAGGTGAACAAGTAAAATAGGTATACTTATATTATTATAAGAAATCCCTCTCCAAATCGGAGGGGGATTTCATTTTTATTTAGTAATATACTTTTTGCCGTTTTGGATATAGATTCCTTTTTGAGGATTCTTTACGCGTTGTCCTTGCAGATTGTATATGGTTCCATCAATATTGGTTTTTACATACTGAACGGCATGGATGCCTGTGGATTTAGGAGTTGACTTCGCAGTGACTGTGCATCCCCATGCAACTGTGATAGAACCAGGAACCTCACTATCGTCAGACTTGATTAGTGTTGCGCTTCTGACTGTAGCTGTTTGTGCACCATTAAGAGTCTGGAGGGTTATCTTTGTAATCTCATTGCCAATTTGAGCTTGAAAATCGGCAAAGGTTACAGTGGTGACGGCTCCTTCAATAGGTATGTATGCCTCTTGAGAACTGGATTTACCATAGAGCTTAACCTGCAGCTTATTGACATAACTATCGTTATCAAGCTCTACACGAATGCCTTTATAGTCGCTCAATTTAAGAGTGTTTGCGTTACTCCAGTCGCCAAACAGAAACAATTCCGACCATTCATCGTTATAGTTAACAGTGTAAACTGTCTCAAAGTCATCGGCTGTGGGGTACTTGTATTCATCAGTACTGCCATAGTACGCCTTAATAAGAGTCTGAGCAAGGTCAGCCTGATTGAAGGCGGGCACGGTACGGAAAGCACCATCAGAGAGCCCCATCCAATAGAATGTGCCAATGCCTGCCTCCTTTGTCTTCTTGATGAGATAATCCATGGCATAGAGGGCTACCTTACGATTAGTGGTGTAATAGTCGATATCTGAAGGCCATGTGGTAAATGTGGCATATTCTCCGATAATCACGGGTGCCCTGTTCAGCAGATTTGATTTGATATTACTAATCAGGTAGTCGATCTCGTTTTTAGCATTACTTTCATTCCTCCAGTTCGGATAGCTGTGCAACTGGAAGATGATATGCCCTTTTCCTTCGGGCAACTCCAGATTCTTCATAGCGTCAGGAGTGCTGCTGGCAGAGTAGGTGTTGACGACCAGGTTACGCTGCGTGTTGTTGCCGCCAGTGTTACGAACGGTTGTTACGAAACTCTTGGCATAGTCGTTGATGGCCTTGTATCCGTCAGTCTTGTTGATGGGCTCATTCCAGGTGTTCTTCTCGTCCAGCATCTCGTTGTATGCTTCAAAAAGCAGATGCTGATCGTAGTCCTTGAAGGTCTCAGCTATCTGTCTCCAAAGACCTTCATACTTCACCTTGTTAGAAGAGTAGTTGGTACCGGATGCTTTGAGCCAGGACTTGAAATTGTTTCCGTCGGCTCCTGTGTCATGATGTACGTTGAGAATGCAGTACATACCGCTGTTGATCACGTAGTCAACAACTTCCTTGACGCGTTTCATCCATGCAGCATTCACCTTTCCGTTGGCATCCATCTCCTGATACCAGGTCACTGGGACACGGATGGCTCCGAAGCCAGCTTCCTTCATCATCTTCATAAGCTCAGGCTTGGTAACAGGCTGTCCCCAACAGGTCTCATGTTGCTCGGTGGTGGTCCACGTCTTGCTTGCATCGTTTGCATCCAGCGTGTTACCTAAGTTCCATCCCACGCCCATGTTCTTTACTGCATTCGTTGCCGTTTCAAATGTCTGCGCATTCACCGTCCATACTGATGTCAAAAACATACAGATAACAAGTACTTTCTTCATATCCATTTGCTGATAGTTTTAGTTTCTGGTTGCAAATATACGGAATAATTTTGAGGATTCAGAACTTTTGAGTAATTTTGCATCAAAATAATTCAATGATATCAGCAAATTCATAATTATATGGCAATCATTAAACCGTTTAAAGGAATCCGTCCGCCGAAAGAACTGGTGGAGCAGGTAGAAAGTCGTCCCTATGATGTGCTCAACTCCGAGGAGGCGAGGGCAGAGGCTGGCGATAACGAAAAGAGTCTTTATCATATCATCAAGCCGGAGATAGATTTCCCCGTTGGAACCAGTGAATATGATCCCCGTGTCTATGAGAAGGCAGCAGAGAACTTCCAGAAGTTCCAGGATCAGGGATGGCTCGTGCAGGATGAACAGGAACATTATTATATCTATGCCCAAACCATGAATGGTAAGACGCAGTATGGCCTGGTGGTATGTGCACACACCGATGACTACCAGAAAGGGAACATCAAGAAGCATGAGCTGACCCGTCGTGACAAGGAGGAAGACCGTATGAAACATGTCCGTGTGAACAATGCGAACATCGAACCGGTATTCTTTGCCTATCCCGACAATGCCGTGCTCGATGAGCTTATCATGCGCTATGCCGCCACGGTACCAGAGTATGATTTCATCGCACCCATCGATGGTTTCCGTCATCAGTTCTGGATCATCTCCGACGAGAAAGATATTGCCACCATCACCGGTGAATTCGCCAAAATGCCGTCACTATATATCGCCGACGGGCATCATCGCTCTGCCGCAGCCGCTCTTGTGGGTGCCGAGAAGCAGAAACAGAATCCTAACCATAGGGGTGATGAGGAGTATAACTACTTCATGGCGGTGTGCTTCCAGGCCAGTCAGCTCACCATCCTCGACTACAACCGTGTGGTAAAGGATCTTAACGGATTGACTTCCGACGAATTCATCGAGGCTCTGAAGAAGAATTTCATCGTAGAGAAGAAAGGAACAGAGATCTATAAACCTGCACAACTCCATGAGTTCTCACTCTATCTGGATGGTGAGTGGTATAGCCTGATCGCTAAGGAAGGCACTTATGATAATAACGATCCCATCGGTGTTCTTGATGTGGATATCTCCAGCCGACTGATCCTCGATGAAATCTTGAATATCAAGGATCTCCGTTCCAGCAATCGCATTGATTTCGTAGGTGGGCTGCGTGGTTTGGGAGAACTGAAACGTCGTGTGGATAGTGGGGAGATGCGTGCCGCCTTGGCTCTCTATCCTGTCAGCATGCAGCAGATCATGGATATCGCCGACAGCGGAAAGATTATGCCGCCGAAGGCTACGTGGTTTGAGCCGAAGCTGCGCTCAGGGTTAGTGATACATAAACTAGTGTAACTAGTTAACTAGTAATACTAGTACCACTAGATTTACTAGATCATGACCGACGAATACAAAACCATCAAAACCATCAGCGAGGGCTACTACACCGAAAAGCGTAGTAAGTTCCTCGCTTTTGCACATCCTGTATCCACGGTGGAGGAGATCAAGGAGATCCTTGCCGTTTATCGGAAGAAATACTATGATGCACGTCATGTTTGCTATGCTTACATGCTGGGGGCTGATCGCACGGAGTTTAGGGCGAATGATGACGGAGAACCCAGTAGCACGGCAGGTAAACCCATTCTTGGACAGATCAATTCAAATGAACTCTCCGACATCCTGATTGTGGTGGTGCGATACTATGGTGGAGTGAACCTCGGCACCAGCGGACTGATCGTTGCCTATAAGACAGCGGCGGCAGATGCCATTGAACATGCTGAAATTATCTCCCGACAGGTGGAGGAGATCGTTGAGTACAGTTTCGCCTATCCGTTGATGAACCAGGTGATGCGCATCGTCAAAGAGATGAATCCCCGTATTCTTGACCAGCAGTTCGATAACACCTGCACCATCAAACTCAGCATCAGACAGTCACAGGCAGAGGAGTTACGTTCTAAACTGGCTAAACTCATATAGTCCTACAGGAGATTCTCTGCTAACTCCGTTTACTCTGTATGATGTATTGTCAAAAATATTCGTAAAAATTTAAGGATTGCAAAAGTTCTCTAATTGGAAGAAGGGGAAAGGTCGGAGTGTATGGAAGTGTCCACAAGGGACTTTTAGTGCAAGTAAAGGCTGATTGCATTCAAAGTAAAGGCTACTTTGCCTGCAAGTAAAGATTACTTTGAACGGAAGTAAAGCCTACTTGCGGTCGTTCCAGACGTTACTTACTTCCTTTCCGACGTCATCTAAGGGTCATTACGCCGTCACTTTACCCCCTATAGATGACGGCGGAATGGTTGTTAGATGACTATGGAACGAGTGTTAGATGCCGTCGGAACAACTCATAGATGACGTTTCTTCGAAAATGTATGGTTTCTACTTTTGAGGGTTCTTTGGGTCGCCTTTGGCGATTAATTGGAAACGAATTTGAATAATTACGTCCACGAATTTGAATAATTATTTTATTGATCGCCTGCGGGACTAAAAGAAAAAGAATATACAACCGAAATATGAATTATTATTATTTTAATTCGTGGAAGAAATTATTCACATTATTCAAATTCGTTTCAAGTTTCTCGCCGAAGGCGACCTCCAAGAAAGAAAAAATCGTCCTTCTGCTTCACAAAAACAGTGTTTTCACCACCTAAAAACGGTGTTTTTACCCCCTAAATACTATGTTTTGGGAGTCTAAAAACGCCGTTTTCGCGAATCAAAAATGCCGAATTCTCACAAAGTGCTCATTGTCAACAACTTACCAAACCTCGCGAGAATTGCGTTTTTACGACCGAAAGGGCGATTGGTTCCCAAAATGCCCGTTATTCGCGTTAAACGAAGTTAATTCGTCAAGATTATTCGAGAATTTAACAATTAAGAAGGGGGAGAATGAGGGTGCATGGAACGTGGGAGTGGGATTACCTTAATCATATATAACACTGAGAATCCCCGCTATGCTCGAGCATAGCGAGGATTCTGAGAATGGAATTATCCTATATGGCGGAAGATGAGGGATTCAAACCCCCGATACCCGGAAAGGGTATACCGGATTTCGAGTCCAGCGCATTCGGTCACTCTGCCAATCTTCCGAATCAGTGAATGCCAATGAATTTCCTCCGTTGGCCGAACATGAGGAAGAAGAACTTTGTTGATCTTCCTGATTGCGGTGCAAAAGTAACACATTTTTCTGTGACCACCAAATAAATTGAATAAAAAATAAGGTAATAGGTCGTTATATCAGGTGGAAAAACGAGTGATAAACGAAAAAAAAACTTAATTAGCAACATTATTTTAAGAAATGTTTTGTGTTTTCGCAAAAAGTTAGTAATTTTGCACCCTGTTTGGAATAAGTATCAAAAAAACGAAGTAAAAACGTAGATAGCAATGTCGAAGATTTGTCAGATTACAGGGAAGAAAGCCATGATTGGCAACAATGTTTCCCATTCGAAGCATCGCACAAAGCGCAGCTTTGACGTAAACCTGTTCAGCAAGAAGTTCTACTATGTGGAAGAGCAGTGCTGGATCAGTCTTAAGATTAGCGCCGCTGGCTTGCGTCTTATTAATAAGGTGGGTCTTGATGCAGCTTTGAAGCAGGCTGTAAGCAAAGGCTATGTTGACTGGAAGGACATTAAAGTGATAGGAGGATAAGAACCATGGCATCAAAGAAAGCTAAAGGCAATAGGGTACAGGTTATTCTGGAGTGCACTGAGATGAAGAACAGTGGTCTGCCCGGAACAAGTCGTTATGTGACGACCAAGAACCGTAAGAACACCCCAGAGAGAATGGAGTTGAAGAAGTATAACCCCATTCTGAAGAGAATGACTGTTCATAAGGAAATTAAATAATTGATTTAGACTATGGCAAAGAAAACGGTGGCTACCCTCCACGAAGGTTCGAAGGACGGTCGCGCATACACAAAGGTTATCAAAATGGTGAAGAGCCCCAAGACTGGTGCTTACATTTTCGATGAGCGCATGGTTCCCAATGAGGACGTAAAAGATTTCTTTAAGAATTAATTCTTATCAGTAGGATATAAGGAGAGCTGCAACGAGGTTGCGGCTCTTTTTTTTACGTAGGCACGAAACTCAATTCTTTCTTCTCTACGAATTAGTCGAATTGGACGAATTATATATCCTTCTTTTTGTGTCCTTGAGGGTGGAATAGTAAATCTGCACCTATGGCAAACAAAAATAATTCGTACAATTCGTCTAATTCGTAGAGTATACTTTTTTTGAGTTTATTATGTTATTCGCTCGACTTTTCGTAACTTTGGCTGTGCCGAAGTTACTTTCGCTCGGAAAAGTTCAAATAAATTTGGCTTTTCACTCGACTTTTCGTAACTTTGCGATAAAAATCGCGAAGTTACAATGCACTCGGCATAAAAAACAAATGAATTTGTTTTGTTCTGCACTCGTTTTTTCGTAACTTTGCCGTCAAATATTGCAATATGGGATTATTTGGATTGTTTAACAGGGAGAAGAAAGAAACGCTTGACAAAGGTCTCGAAAAGACCAAGCAGAGTGTATTCTCCAAACTTGCCCGTGCCGTTGCGGGTAAGTCGAAGGTTGACGATGATGTGCTTGATGATCTTGAGGAGGTGCTCATCACCAGTGATGTGGGTGTTGATACCACGTTGAAAATCATCCAACGCATTGAGGAGCGTGTGGCACGTGACAAATATGTGTCCACCTCTGAGCTGAACGGTATTCTCCGTGATGAGATTGCCGCCCTTTTGTCTGAGAACCATTCAGAGGACAATGACAATTGGGATCTGCCCGCCGACCATCGTCCCTATGTGATACTGATTGTCGGCGTCAACGGGGTGGGGAAGACCACCACGATCGGTAAGCTGGCCTATCAGTTCAAGAAAGCCGGAAAGAAAGTGTATCTGGGTGCTGCTGACACATTCCGTGCTGCTGCCGTGGAGCAGTTGTGCATCTGGGGAGAGCGTGTGGGCGTGCCTGTCATCAAACAACAGATGGGATCCGATCCTGCCAGTGTGGCCTACGACACCCTGAGTTCTGCCAAGGCCAATGGAGCGGATGTCGTCTTGATCGATACTGCAGGCCGCCTTCATAACAAGGTGGGCTTGATGAACGAGTTGAAGAAAATCAAGGATGTGATGAAGAAGGTGCTTCCCGAGGCTCCCGATGAGGTGATGCTGGTGCTGGATGGCAGTACGGGACAGAATGCCTTTGAGCAAGCCAAGCAGTTCTCTGCCGTCACGCAGATCACTTCCTTAGCCATCACGAAGCTCGACGGAACAGCCAAAGGGGGTGTCGTGATCGGTATCTCCGACCAGTTGAAGGTTCCCGTGAAGTATATAGGTCTGGGAGAAGGAATGGAAGACCTCCAGTTGTTTAACAAAAAACAGTTTGTCGATTCGTTGTTCAATGAATAGTAATCTGGTGGATATCATCACGTTGGGATGCTCCAAGAACTTGGTTGACAGTGAGATCCTGATGAAGCTGTTCGAGGACAATGGCTATCATTGTACGCACGACAGCAAGTTTCCTCATGGGGCGATTGCGGTCATCAACACCTGTGGCTTTATAGGAGATGCCAAGGAAGAGAGCATCAATACGATTCTTGAATTCATCGAACGGAAGAAAGCGGGAAAGCTCAAGAAACTCTTCGTGATGGGCTGTCTGTCGGAGAGATATCCGAAGGAACTGATGGCTGAGCTGCCCGAGGTGGACCGTTTCTACGGGAAGTTCAACTACCGTCAGCTGGTGAAGGACTTAGGAGCACCAGAGGTTGACGATAATGCTTACCGGCGTCATCTCACCACCCCCAGGCACTATGCCTATCTGAAGATCAGTGAGGGGTGTGACCGTCATTGTGCCTATTGTGCCATCCCCCTCATCACGGGAAAACATGTGAGTCGTCCGCAAAAGGAAATCCTTCAGGAGGTACGTGAGCTGGTGGCTCATGGCGTGAAGGAGTTCCAGGTGATTGCCCAGGAGCTTACCTTCTATGGTCTTGACATCGATGGAAAACAGCATATCGCGGAGCTGATAGCCGCGATGGCCGATATCCCCGGCGTGAAATGGATCCGTCTGCATTATGCCTATCCCACCCATTTCCCCTGGGAACTGCTGAGGGTGATGCGATGGAAATCGAAAGTGTGCCGGTATCTGGATATCGCCTTGCAACATGTATCCGACCGAATCCTGGATCGCATGAATCGTCATGTGACGAAAGAGGAGACTTATGCTTTTGTACGCCGCCTCCGTGAAGAAGTGCCGGGAATCTGTCTGAGGACAACCCTGATGGTGGGATTCCCTGGTGAGACGGAAGAGGACTTTTCCGAGCTGATGGACTTCGTCCGCTGGGCTCGTTTCGAGCGGATGGGCGCTTTTGCCTACTCGGAAGAGGAGGGTACCTACAGTGCGGGACATTATATCGATGATGTTCCGGAGGATGTGAAGCAACGGCGTCTCGACCAGCTGATGGCCCTGCAGCAGGAAATCAGTGCGGAGTTGCAAGAGGCGCAAATTGGTCGTGAACTACGGGTGATCATCGATCGGAAAGAAGGTGACTACTATGTCGGGCGCAGTGAGTTCAGTTCCCCTGAGGTGGATCCCGAGGTGCTGATCCCGGCGGAAGAGAAAGTCTTGCGTGTAGGAACCTTCTATGATGTTAGAGTGTATGGAGCAGAAGAGTTTGATCTCTATGCTACAGTAATCAAGAGATAAGGAGACAAAGATGACCAACAAGAACTTCATCAAGGAATTGTCACAGCGACTTGACTGTACGACGCGTGAGGCCCAGGATATGGTGCACTCACTCATCGACGTGATGAACGAGGAGTTTATGGCGGGAGAGCCGTTCATGATTCCCGGCTTCGGCACGTTTGAAGTAAAGAAACGCATGGAGAGGATCATAGTGAACCCTTCCACCCATCAGCGTATGCTGGTGCCACCGAAACTTGTATTGGGTTTTAAACCGGTTCCTTCCATCAAGGAGAAACTAAAGAATGGAGGAGAGGAGAATGGTTAGAACGAAACAAGAACTGGTGAACCTGCTCATGCAGAAGAACGGGTTGTCACGCAAACAGAACATGAACTTCGTCAACATCCTTGTTGACCTCATCAACACGACCCTGAAGGACGAGAAGCAGTTGAAGATCTCCGGACTTGGCACCTTCAAGGTGATCGATACCAAAGACCGTGAGAGTGTCAATGTGCAGACGGGAACGCGGTTCGTCATTGAAGGACGTAACAAAATTACGTTCACGCCCGATAATGCGATGAAGGAATTGGTGAACAGACCCTTCTCACAATTCGAGACCGTGATCCTAAATGATGGTGTGGATTTTAAGGATATTCCTGAAACCTTTGAAGGGAAAATGCTGGAAACTGAATCCCAGGAGCCGGTGGCGGATACTCCTCCCATCGCTCCTATGCTATCTGCCGAGGTTCCTGTTGAGGAAGAGGCTTCGATAGAAAAAGAGGTCTCTGTTGTTGAAGAGGTTCCCGTTGTGGATGAAGAGACTCCGAAAGAAGAAGTTCCTGCTGTGGAAGAGACTCCGATGGAGGTGATTCCCGCAGAAGAGGATGCTCCAGTAGAAGAGATACTAGAGACCGTTGAACAAGTATCATCGGAACAGGTATCCTCGGAAGAAGAACCTATGGGTGAAGTATCTAGTGAAGAATCCCCAGAAGAACCTATGGAAGAGGAATCTATGGAAGAGGAATCGGCTGAGGAGGAACCATCTGAAGATGAGTCATCCGAAGAAGAATCTACGGATGAGGAAATAGAGGATTCTGCAGATCTGGATGATAATGACAATGATAACAACGAAATACTAGAAGAAACAGAGATGGAAGAAAACAAATCAAACACTGGGAAATGGCTGGTGGCCTTGCTCTTATGCACAGTTGCCGGCTTCGCGGGAGGATTCTTCGTCGGCAAGAAATATGCGCCGGCAAAATTTATCCCGATGGAAAAGACAGAGATGATCCAAGGGGAGCTCGTTGACAGTGCCGCTATGGATTCGATTTCTGAGAGTGATTCTATTCAGAAAGCCAAAGATGCGAAGATCAAGGCGAAAGTTGACTCCATCACCCGTGCTCATGAAGCACGTAACGAGTCGATCCGTCTGGCCAGACAGAACAAGGTGGGTGAAGCATCTGCCAAGACAGAGGCTGCTCCTGCTGCCAAGTCGGGTACTCCACAGCAAACGGCCCAACCCGCCAAGCCTGAAGCTAAACCTGTTGCCTTACCCAAGGGTGACAACTCACAGGCACTGAACTCTGCCAAGCAGATGGTGAGCACCGGTGCCTATACCATTGTGGGTACACAGGAGACCATCACAGTGAAGGCCGGACAGAACATGAAGAAGATTTCGAAGTTCTATTTAGGCGACGGTATGGAGTGCTATATTCAGGCCTATAACGGGGTGAGCGAGGTGACCGAAGGGATGCGCCTGAAGATTCCCAAACTCCAAGTGAAGAAAAAGAAATAGGAGAATGAATAATAAAGTTTCTTAAAAGTAAGTTTTAAGAAACTTTTTTAATATTATTTAGTCACTAAATTTCGGCTATGATTCTTGAATGTATTACTTTTGCGCTTAAATTCAAAAAAGGCATTAATACATTAAAGATAAAAGATTATGGCAGAAGCAATAGATATCCGTGAGTTGAACATCCGGATAGAGCAGCAGAGTGCATTCGTAACCAATCTGATCCATGGCATGGATCAGGTGATTGTCGGTCAGAAACACCTCATCGATTCTCTTCTGATTGGTTTGCTCAGTGATGGGCACATCCTGTTGGAAGGTGTTCCCGGACTGGCAAAGACATTGGCTATCAAGACCTTGTCACAGCTCATTGACTCTGACTACAGTCGTATTCAGTTCACGCCCGACCTCCTTCCGGCGGATGTGATCGGTACGATGATCTATTCTCAGAAAGATGAGAAGTTCCATGTGAAGAAAGGACCGGTATTCGCGAACTTCGTGTTGGCGGATGAGATCAACCGTGCTCCGGCAAAGGTGCAGAGCGCCTTACTCGAGGCTATGCAGGAACACCAGGTGACAATCGGCAGCGATACCTTCCAGCTTCCCACGCCCTTCTTGGTGATGGCTACCCAGAACCCCATCGAACAGGAAGGAACTTATCCGCTGCCCGAGGCACAGGTTGACCGTTTCATGCTGAAGGTGGTGATCGACTATCCCACCATCGAGGAAGAGAAACTGATTATCCGCGAGAATATCATGGGCGGACTACCCACCGTGAAGCCTGTCACAACAGCGCAGGAGATCCTGAATGCCCGTCAGGTGGTACAGCAGGTATATATCGACGAGAAGATCGAACAGTATATTGCCGACATCGTATTCGCCACCCGTTATCCGGAGCGTTACCAGCTGGGAGAGCTGAAGGATCTGATCACCTTTGGTGGTTCCCCGCGTGCTTCCATTAACCTGGCGAAGGCAGCCCGTGCTTATGCGTTCATCAAGCGTCGCGGTTATGTGGTTCCCGAGGATGTACGTGCTGTGGCACATGATGTGCTCCGCCATCGCATCGGCTTGTCGTATGAGGCTGAGGCCACCAGTGTAACCAGTGAAGAGATTGTCAGCAAGATCATCAATAAGGTGGAAGTGCCTTGATGATGGGATTTGTTCATTGACGACAGATAATTGACGAATTGTTGATGGAGACATCTGAGATATTAAAGAAGGTACGGAAGATCGAGATCAAGACTCGCGGTCTGAGCAATAATATTTTTGCCGGACAGTATCACTCTGCTTTCAAAGGCAGGGGCATGGCTTTCAGTGAAGTCCGCGAGTATCAGTTCGGTGACGACGTTCGTGACATCGACTGGAACGTGACGGCTCGATTCCACCGTCCTTATGTCAAGGTGTTTGAAGAAGAGCGTGAGCTGACGGTAATGCTGTTGATAGATGTCAGCGGCTCTTTGGAGTTCGGCACACAGCATCAGCTGAAGAAGGAGATGGTGACGGAGATTGCTGCCACGCTGGCTTTCAGTGCCATCCAGAACAATGATAAGATCGGTGTGGTGTTCTTCTCCGACAAAATCGAGAAGTATATCCCGCCGAAGAAAGGCAGGAAACATATCTTGTATATCATCCGTGAGATGCTGGACTTCCATCCGGAGAGCAGGAAAACCGATGTCAAGATGGCCGTGGAGTTCCTGACAGGTGTGATGAAACGGCGTTGTACTGCCTTCCTGCTCAGTGACTTCTACACACATAACGACTTCGAGCAGCCTCTGACGATTTGTAACCGAAAGCACGACGTCGTTGCCATCCAGATATATGACCAGCGTGCCAAGACGTTGCCCGACGTGGGACTGATGAAGGTGCGGGATGCAGAGACGGGTCATGAGATGATTATCGATACGAGTAGTAAGAAGCTTCGCCGTGCCCACACCCAATATTGGATGAACCGTCAGCAGGCACTCACCAACACGTTCAACAAGAGCAATGTCGATCATGTCAGTATTGCCACTAATGAGGATTTCGTGAAACAGCTGCTCCTTCTGTTCAAGATGCGGGGTTGACAATCTGCCTCAGAGGCTATCCGACATGAAATGAAGAAAAAGAGAAAAGAAACATGAAGAAACGAACAAGATATAAGGAGAGTAGGATGATGGTAAGAAGGTGGCTGCCTTTCTGCCTGATGCTGCTGTTTCCTTTGTCTTTATGTGCCCAGGTGCAGGTAGAGTCGTCTATCGACTCCATCCAGATCCTGATAGGCGAGCAGACTCATTTGTCATTGAATGTCTCTCTGAAGAAGGGACAGTCGGTCCAGCTCCCGACGTTCAAACCATCCGAGTATATCACACCGGGTGTGGAGGTGCTGGAGATGTCGGATGCCGATACGATACAACTCGATAATGACATGATCAAGGTGAGTAAGGTCTATACCCTTACTTCCTTCGATGAACAGCTCTATTACCTGCCCCCGATGAAAGTTAAAGTAGGTGGTAAGGATTATCAGAGTAAGAGCCTGGCACTGAAAGTGTTAACGGTTCCTGTTGACACGCTGCATCCAGAGAACTTCTATCCGCCGAAGGATGTGCAGGACAACCCCTTCCAGTGGGATGAGTGGAGTGGGGTGTTCTGGCTTAGTATCCTATTGCTTCTGTTGATCGTTGTGACCTTCTACTTGCGGATGTGCCTGAAGGAGAACAAGCCGATTATTGCCAGTGTTCGCATTGTGAAGAAGGTGCTTCCTCACCAGCGTGCCATGAGCGAGATCGAGAAGATTAAGGAGGAGAAGATGGTGATGTCGGAAGATCAGAAAGGCTATTATACCCGTCTGACCGACACCCTGCGCAAATATATCGAGGAGCGTTTCGGCTTCAGTGCCATGGAGATGACCTCCTCAGAGATCATTGCCCGCTTGCAGGAAGCAGAGGACAAGAAGATGATCGACGAACTGCGTGAGTTGTTCACCACGGCTGATCTGGTGAAGTTCGCCAAATATAAGTCGCTGATCAATGAGAACGATGCCAACCTGGTGAATGCCATCGAGTTCATCAATACAACCAAGATAGAGAACATGGAGACGACGGAGCGTATCGAGCCCAAACTGACCGAAGAGGACAAGCGTTCGATGCGTTCACGTACTGCGCTGAAGTGGAGCGTGCTGCTGCTCACCGTGATCGCTGCAGCCCTGCTCGTCTATATACTGTACAGAATGTATCTGCTGTTATAAGAGATTATGGAGTTTGTCAATAAAGAATATCTGCTGTTGCTGTTACTGCTGATACCTTATATTATATGGTATCTGCTCTACCGCAAGAAAAGCGAGCCCACGATGCAGATGAGCGACACCTTCGCTTATCGCTATGCACCCAAGAGCCTGCGCCAGCGACTGGTATGGTTGCCGGCCTTGCTCCGTATGGTGACCTTCGTGCTGATCGTCCTCGTGTTGGCTCGTCCGCAGACTCATGATAGCTGGGGGAAACGTACTTCTGAGGGAATAGACATCATGCTGGCGATGGATGTGTCCACGAGTATGTTGGCACAAGACTTGAAACCGAACCGTATCGAGGCAGCGAAGGCTGTTGCAGCGGAGTTTATCTCCGGCCGACCGGATGACAATATCGGACTGTCTATTTTCGCGGGTGAAGCTTTCACACAGTGCCCGATGACTACTGATCACACCTCCTTGCTGAACCTGCTGCAGAATGTCAGAACGGATATTGCCGAGCGCGGACTCATCGAAGACGGAACAGCCATTGGTATGGGACTCGCAAATGCGGTGAGCCGTCTGAAGGAGAGTAAGACGAAGAGCAAGGTGGTGATCCTGCTTACCGACGGTAGTAACAACATGGGTGACATCTCCCCCCTCACCGCAGCGCAAATCGCCAAGAGCCTGGGTATTCGTGTCTATACCATCGCCGTGGGGTCCAAGACCGTGGCTCCCTATCCGATGCAGGTGGGCGGTACGGTGCAGTATGTGAATGTCAGGGTGGATGTGGACACAAAGACCCTGAGTGAGATTGCCGCAACGGCCGACGGTCATTTCTACCGTGCCACCAGTACGGCTGAGTTGAAGAAGATCTACCAGGACATCGACAAGCTGGAGAAGACGAAGATGGAAGTAAAGAAGTTCTCCAAGCATTACGAGGCCTACCAGCCCTTTGCCATAGCCGCCGTGCTTTGTCTGTTGCTGGAAATCCTGCTGCGTGTCACTTGGTTCCGTCGTATTCCGTAAGGGATGATAAATATAAGAAAGTTATGTTCAGATTTGAAAATCCGATATATCTCTACCTGCTCGTGCTGATTCCGATATTGGCATGTGTCAGATTGGTTCTGCTGAGACAGCGGAAAGGCAAGCTGAAGCGCTTTGGTCAGCTCGACTTGCTGAAGCAGCTCATGCCGGATGTTTCCAAGTTCCGTCCAGGGGTGAAGTTCTGGTTGATGATGGCTGCCTTGGCGCTACTCATCATCATGCTTGCCCGTCCGCAGATGGGAACGAAGATCAGTCATGAGAAACGCAACGGCATCGAGACGATGATTACTTTAGATATCAGTAACTCCATGCGTGCTGAGGATGTGGCACCCTCCCGCCTCGACAAGAGTAAGATGCTGATCGAGAACATGGTGGAGAATTTCACCAACGACAAGGTAGGATTGATCGTCTTTGCCGGTGAGGCCTTTATCCAGCTGCCGATCACCAGCGACTATGTCTCTGCCAAGATGTTCCTCCAGAGCATTGATCCGGGATTGATAGCCACACAGGGAACCAACCTGTCGGGAGCTATCAACATGGCCATGAATGCCTTCACCCAGCAGGAGAAGGTGGGAAGGGCCATCATCGTCATCACTGATGGTGAGGATCATGAGGGCGGTGCCGTGGAAGCAGCCAAGGCTGCCAGGAAGAAGGGAATGCGCGTCTTCGTGTTAGGCGTCGGATCACCAAAGGGCTCTCCTGTTCCCGATGGGGAAGGGGGATATATGATAGACAATACCGGTAACGAGGTGATGTCGGCGCTGAATGAGCAGATGTGCCAGGAGGTGGCTGAGGCCGGCGGTGGTGCCTATATCCATGTAGACAATACCAACGTGGCCCAGACGAAGCTTAACAACGAACTGATCAAGTTGCAGAAAGGTGAGATCTCCAGTACGCTCTACAGTGAGTATGACGAGCAGTTCCAGGCCTTCGGTATCCTGGCTTTGCTGCTGCTGATCATCGAGGTGTGCGTCTTCGAGAGCAAGAACCCGCTGCTGAAAAATATTAGACTATTCAGAAAGAAATGAAACAGTATATCCTCATCTTCCTGTTGACTGTCAGTGCCGTGGCCAATGCGCAGAACGACAGACAGCTGATCCGCGAGGGCAACAAACTCTACCGGCAGAAGCAGTATGCGCAAGCCGAGGTGCTCTACCGGAAAGCCATTGCCCAGAAGGCTGACAACCCGCAGGCTGTGTATAACCTTGGCTGTGCGCTGATGATGCAGCAGAAGGATTCCGCCGCTGTGGTGCAATATCAGAACGCGGCCAAGCTGGAGAAGAACAAGTTGCGCCAGGCCAAGTCGTGGCACAACATGGGGGTGGTCTGTCAGAACCATCAGATGTACGGTGATGCTGTCAAAGCCTATGAGCAGGCACTACGGTGCAATCCTAAGGATGATGAAACGCGCTACAACCTCGCACTCTGTAAGCAGCTGAACAAGAACAATCCTCAGCAGAACCAGCAGCAGAAGAAAAACGAGGAGAAGAACGACAGTAAGGAGAACCAGCAGAACCAGCAGCAGGACAAGAACAACCAGGATCAGCAGAAACAGGAGAAGCCTCAGGAACAGATGAGCAAGGAGAATGCCGAGCGGTTGCTGGATGCTGCTGTACAGGATGAGAAGGCCACGCAGCAGCGCATGAAGAAAGCGATGCAGCGCCCGCAGAAGAAACAGTTACAGAAGAATTGGTAAACGGAGATACGCGTATGAAGAGATATTTACTTTTTGTTCACTTATTACTCATCACATTGACGCTGGCGGCACAGTCGCTGACGGTCAATGCTCCCTCACATGTGCAGAACGGTGAGAACTTCCGTCTTACCTACACGCTGAACACCTCTAACGCCAGTGATTTCCGTGTGGGTGACATCCCTGATGCCTTGGAGATCATCACGGGTCCCTATACCTCCCAACAGTCGAGCTTCCAGATGGTGAACGGGCATACCAGCAGTTCATCCTCCATCACCTATACCTTTATCCTCTGTGCCAGCAAGAACGGTACGTTTACCATTCCGCCCGCACATGTCCATGCCAACGGCAAGACCATCACGTCGAACAGCGTGAAGGTGACCGTCTCTGGACATGCCAACAATAACGGGAATGCACCTAAGATGCATGATGACGTGGAAGACCATCCGCAGATCAAGGCTGCAGGCACTCCCATCACAGGCAGTGACCTGTTCATCAAGGTGAGTGCGAACAAACAGCGGGTACACGAGCAGGAACCGATCCTCCTGACCTATAAGGTCTATACCCTCGTTGACTTGACCCAGCTGGAAGGAAAAATGCCCGACCTCACCGGCTTCCACTCACAGGAGGTGAAGATGCCGCAGCAGAAATCGTTCCATGTGGAGAGTGTGAACGGTCGCAACTACCGTTGTGTCACTTGGAGCCAGTATGTGATGTATCCCCAGATGACGGGTGACCTCGAGATTCCCAGCATCACCTTTAATGGTACCGTTATTCAACAGAACCGCAATGTCGATCCCTTCGAGGCTTTCTTCAATGGGGGCAGCGGCTATGTGGAGGTGAAGCGCAGCATCAAAGCCCCAGGGCTGAAGATCCATGTGGATCCCCTGCCCAAGCGACCTGAGAATTTCTCCGGCGGTGTGGGTAAGTTCAATATCTCTGCCCAGCTGAACAAGACAGAGGTGAAAGCCAACGATCCCATTACGGTGCGTGTCGTCGTGGGGGGTATCGGTAACTTGAAGCTGATCAAGCAGCCTGTGGTGGATTTCCCCAAGGACTTCGATAAATACGATGCGAAGGTTACTGACAAGACTAAGCTCACCGCCAACGGTGTGGAAGGGAATATGGTTTACGACTTCTTGGCTGTGCCTCGCAATCAGGGTAAATACACCATTCCTCCCGTGGAGTTCGTCTATTATGACATCAGTGCCAATGCCTACAAGACCATCAAGACACAGTCATTCGACCTGGAAGTGGAGAAGGGTGACGGTAACAGCGACTCGTCGGTGAACTTCACCGACGAGAAGAACCAGGACATCCACGCCATCAAGACGGGTAAGTCGGTGAGGAAAGACACCAGTTCCCTGTTCTTCGGCAGTGCTGCCTACTGGATTCTCCTGGCCTTGCTGCTTGCGGCCTTCATTGCCCTGATGATCATCTTCCGTCACCGTGCCATCGAGAATGCCGACATTGTGAAGATGCGTGGCAAGAAAGCCAACAAGGTGGCCACCAAACGACTGCGTGCTGCCAACAAGCTGATGCTGGCAGGGAAGCAGGATGCCTTCTATGATGAGGTGCTCCGTGCTCTCTGGGGCTATGTGGGTGACAAGCTCAATATCCCCGTTACCGAGCTGTCGCATGACAATATCTCGGAGAAGCTTACTGCCCAGCATGTGGACGAGCCCACCATCGGCAAGTTCATGGAAGCCCTCGACGAGTGCGAGTTCGAGCGTTATGCACCCGGCGATCCTGCTGGTAACATGAACAAGACGTTCGATTCGGCCATGACCGCCATAGAGAAGATTGAAGAAGCCATGAAGAAAAACAAGACAAAGCGCGGCAGCGGTGTGTCGGCATTGCTCCTCATCATCGTCATGCTGTTGCTCCCGAAGAGCCTGTCGGCCATCACCAAGCAGAATGCCGATGCCGAATACAGTAAGGGCAACTATCAGCAGGCTATCAAGGACTACGAGGATCTGTTGAAGAACGGGGAGAGTGCGGAATTGTATTACAACCTCGGCAATGCCTACTACCGTACGGATAACATCACCCGTGCCGTCCTGAGTTATGAGCGTGCCCTCCTGCTCAGTCCTGCCGACGAGGATATCCGATTCAATCTTCAGATGGCTCGCTCAAAAACCATCGACAAGATCACGCCCGAGAGTGAGATGTTTTTCTTCACCTGGTATCGTTCGCTGGTGAACCTGATGAATATCGACAACTGGGCTCGTCTCGCTATCTTCAGCATCATCCTTGCCTTGGTACTCGCGCTGATGTATCTCTTCGCTGAGAGCATGATCCTCCGCAAAATAGGCTTCTTTGGCGGTGTGGCCTTCCTGCTCATCTTCCTGTTCAGTAACCTCTTTGCGTTCCAGCAGAAACGCATCCTGATGAAACGTAGTGGTGCCATCGTGGTGGTACCCTCGGTGACGATCAAGAAGACGCCCGAGAATGACAGTGCCGATCAGGGCGTGATCCACGAAGGTACACGGGTGGAGATCACCGATGATACCATGGTCGATTGGAAAGGTATCCGCTTGGCCGACGGTCGCGAGGGATGGATCCCCACCAAACAAATAGAGAAGATTTAGGATGGGCATACTGTTGGATATCGATCGCCAGTTGCTGCTTTGGCTCAACGGCAGCGACTCCCTGTTCATGGATGGGGTGATGGCCACGCTCACCGCGGGCACCACCTGGATACCCTTGTATCTTGCCCTGTTCTACCTCATTCTGAAGAACAACGAGACGATGGCGCAGGTGATGCTGACCGTGGGCTGTGCTGTGGTGTGTGTTCTTATTACAGCAGGCATCACGAACTTGGTGGTGAAACCTCTTGTCGCGCGACCCCGTCCCTGCAACGACCTGTTCATCAAATATATGGTCGATGTGGTGCAGGGCATCTCCAGCCGCAACTACAGTTTCTTTTCCGCCCATCTTGCTCATCCGTAACCGTCTGTTCATCATCGCGATGATCTGTTGGTCGGCAATCAACTGCTACACCCGTCTGTACTTGGGGATGCACTATCCGTTCGACATCCTCTGCGGACTGCTCTTCGGCTGTCTGATGGGTTTCATCGCCTACGTGGTGTACCTGAAACTGTATTTGCGCATCTCACCGCAGTTCCACTATGTGTCATCCCATTATTCTAGTACGGGCTATGCCTTGAACGACATCGATACGGTGATTGCCGTCATGGTGCTTACTGTCATCTACGCCATGGTGCGTGCCTTATTTATTTAGTGAAACATGATAGATACCAAACATATCCGTATCAGCGACTATAACTATCCGCTGCCCGACGAGCGCATCGCCAAGTTCCCCATTGCCCAGCGCGATCACAGTAAGCTCCTTGTGTATCGCAACGGCGAGGTGAGCGATGATGTGTTTTTCCATCTGCCCGACTATCTCCCTCAGGGGGCGCTGATGGTGTTCAACAACACGAAGGTGATCCAGGCACGTATGCATTTCCGGAAGACCACCGGTGCACTGATCGAGATCTTCCTCCTGGAGCCATACTGCCCTGCTGACTATGAACAGATGTTCCAGGTCACCGATTCGTGTGAATGGATCTGTCTCATCGGCAATCAGAAGAAATGGAAGGAGGGCGAGCTCGTCAGGACTCTTTCATGGAAAGGGCATGATCTGCAGATCAAGGCTGTTCGCATGGGTGAGCAGGGTACAGGCCAGCGTATCGCGTTCTCATGGCATTACCTGTCGGATGACGGCACCTTGCCTCCCGTATCATTTGCCGAGGTTATTGACAGCATCGGCGAACTTCCTATCCCTCCCTATCTGAACAGGGAGACGCAGGAGAGTGACAAGACCACCTACCAGACGGTTTACAGCAAGATCAAAGGCAGCGTGGCGGCACCCACAGCAGGACTGCATTTTACGGACGAGGTATTGCAGGCTCTTGATCGTCATGGCATCGATCGTGAAGAGCTCACCCTCCATGTGGGGGCAGGTACCTTCAAACCGGTGAAGAGCGAGGAGATAGAAGGTCATGAGATGCACACGGAGTATATCTGTGTGAAACGTCAGACCATCGAGAAGCTCATCGCCCATCAGGCACATGCTATTGCCGTGGGCACCACCAGTGTGCGCACCTTGGAGAGCCTGTACTATATGGGACTGAAACTGCAGCAGAATCCCGAGGCTACTGAGGAGGAGCTGCATGTGGATCAGTGGGAACCCTATCAGCAGGAACAGCAGCCCATCCCTCCCTTGCAGGCTCTTGGCAACATCCTTGCCTGGATGGACCGCAGAGGATTGCAGAGCCTGCACAACAGTACGCAGATTATCATTGCTCCAGGCTATGAATACAAGATTGTGAAGATCCTGATCACGAATTTCCACCAGCCACAGAGCACCCTGCTCCTTCTGGTGAGTGCGTTCGTGAAAGGTGACTGGCATACCATCTACGACTATGCGCTGAGTCACGACTTCCGTTTCCTCAGCTATGGTGACAGTAGTGTGCTGATACCTTGATTCCCTGTGGGGTTTTTTTGTGGAGTGTGGAGTGAGGAGTGTGGAGTGAGAAATGATTTCAAGAACAATTGGTTATACTTGTGTATTCTTTATCTCAGTACTATTCTCACTCCTCTCTCCACACTCCACACTCCTCGAAAGTTGAACAAAGTGAAACTTTATAATAATGAAAAAAGGTGATAAAGTAAGATTTCTCAGTGAGAGCGGAGGCGGCATCGTAGCCGGCTTCCAAGGAAAGGATATTGTGTTGGTGGAAGATGAGGATGGCTTCCAAATCCCCACCCGTATTAATGATGTAGTAGTAATTGATTCGGATAACTACAATCTGGAGAAGGTTGCTCAGAAGAGGGTAGGGATAAATCCGAAAAATCCTGACAATTCCAATCCTTCTGTTTCACAGTCATCTGTTCCAAACAAAGCAGAACAGAAGATATCCACTCAGAAGGTGGAGAAGCCTGTGCTTCGTCCGATGGTGGAAGAACGGAAGGGTGGTGATAAGCTATCGGTATATCTTGGCTTCGTTCCCCTCGATATCCGCGAAGTCACCAAGACTCGTTTCGAGACCTATATCATCAACGACAGCAACTACTATATCCATTACAGCTATCTGGTGGCGGATGGTAACTCCTGGACGCTGAGAGCTATCGGTGAGGTGGAGCCAAACACCAAGGAGTATATTGAGGAGTTCGGCAGGGAGGTGTTAAACGAAATGGAACACATCGCTGTGCAACTGATTGCCTACAAACGAGATAAGACCTTTATGTTGAAGCAACCCGTTAGTACTCAGTTCCGCGTTGACGGAGTGAAGTTCTACAAGCTGCATACCTTCCAGGAGAATGATTTCTTCGAGCAGAAGGCATTGCTCTATACCATCATTGAGAACGATAAGGAGAGCCGTCCGCTGGTGATCGATCCCGAGAACATCAAGAAGGAGATGTACCACAAGGAACAAGCCGACCATACCCGTGTTGATAATAGTTATGTGCGTCGTTACGAGAATGGTAAGCATGGCAACCCTTTTGTGCCGAAACACCGCAATGGGGATGAGCCTGTGGTCGTTGACCTTCATGCACAGGAGATTCTGGAGACTACATCGGGTATGAATTCTTCTGACATTCTGAATTATCAGCTTGATGTCTTCCACCGTACCTTAGCGGACTACGGAGGGAACAAAGGGCAGAAGATCGTGTTCATTCATGGAAAGGGCGAAGGGGTGTTGCGCCGTGCTATCATCCATGAACTTACCTACCGCTACAAATCTTACACCTATCAGGATGCTTCTTTCCAGGAGTATGGCTATGGTGCCACACAGGTAACCATCCGATAGGTGAAGTAACTTATGAATTCTCCTGATCAGTGATGAGCACCAAGAATGCGGACTGAAAAGACATTATGTTGTGGTTTGATGTAGATCGAATGAATAGATCAATGCTGAGAATTGTGCCGCAAGGGTGGTTGAAGATACATGGGAGCGATGTAGAATTGTTTACTTTGTATTGTCAAGAAAAATGGTAATTTTTTCCTTCATGAAAATGATTGAAATAAGATTGAATTGGGTAGGTTTGGGGTGTTTCTGGATCAAATAACGGGTGAGATTATGTAAGAAAATGCAGTTTTGATACAAAATATTACCTTTTTTACCCAAAAGTATAGTCTTTTTTGCCCAAAAGTATAGTCTAATTTGGTTCAAAGTATAGTCTATTTTGCCCAAAAGTATAGTCTAATTTGATTCAAAGTATAGTCTATTTTGCCTCAAAGTATAGTCTATTTTGATTCTATGTATAGTCTCTTTGTGGTTGTTCCAGCGTCATCTACGACACGTTCCGCCGTCATTTTACCCCCCTAAAGTGACGGCGGAACGAGTGTTAAGTGACGGCGGAAAGGGTGTTAACGCCCATCGGAACGACTCGTAGATGACGTTTCTAAGTATATAAACGTTGTTTTCACCACCTAAAAACGTTGTTTTCACCACCTAAAAACGTTGTTTTCACCACCTAAAAACGTTGTTTTTGTGCTAACGTTCCTATTTTCAGCTGGTTGGGGAAATGCGAAAAACTTGCTGTTTTTGCGACCAAATGGTCGGTTGTTCGTGTAAATGCAATTCTCAGAGGGTTAGTTGTCGGAAAATTTCATAGTGGGTTGTAATGATCTTTCAATGCTTAGCGAGTTTTAGGGAGTATGGAATGAGATTCATGACCCCACCCCTTGCCCCTCCAATTTATAAATGAGAGGGGAGTGCCCTCAAAAAACTTTTGGGCAATCGTTCGTTATTTGAAAGAAAAGATGTATATTTGCAGAAAATAAGGAGGGATTATGGGAGTAGTAGCTTTTCTTTGTGCCATCGTGGCATGTGGACTGATGATATGGCTCACGAAGTTGTGGGATGCCAGAAAAGAAAGACAAAGGAGTGAGGCAGCTATCCAAGAGACGGCTGACCCAAACACCGTGGGCGAGGTATCTCACAAAACGATGAGCGGAACATCCAGTGAAAGAAATCATGTTGCATCCGCTGAAACGGAGGGTGAGACGGAGGCGTTGAAGGGAGCTCGTGACTTGCTGCTGGAGACGCTGACGAAGATCGGTTGTCAGTATGAACTGGCGGAGGAGGAAGATGATGACAGGATTTTCTTTGGGTACCAAGGGGAGCATTTCTTCGCTAACGCCAAGAATGACTGGCATTACATCCAGATCTGGGACATCCATTGGTGGCATGTGGAGCTGTATGATGTGGATGAGTTTTCGCGGCTGAGGAAGGTGATCAACGGTTCGAACCTGAAGAACAGTGTGACGACGGTCTTTACCGTTGATGAAGTGGGGAAGAATGTCGATGTGCATTCGAAGTCGATCATCCTCTTTGTCCCACAAATTCCCGACCTCGGTCGTTATCTGCAGATCGAACTGAACGAGTTCTTCCGCGCCCATCAGTATGTGAGCATCGAAATGGCGAAGCTGCGCGAAAAGGAGGAGTCCATGAGGTCTTCGTGATCGTATCTCTTAGTTTTATTTCTCTACGAATTAGACAAATTAGACGAATTCATTTTTCTTCTGATAGTGTCCTTATGGCAGAAATGAAAATCGCGGTGGGCACCCAAGATCATTCGTCAAATTCGTCAAATTCGTAGAGATAACCTAAATTCGTCTAATTTGTCTAATTTGTTGAGAGTAAAAGAACCTCATTCATTGAGTGTTTCTTGTTGCAGGCGACTTCGAAAAGACTGGTGAAAGTAGAGAAATGTGTGCTTTTATTTTGTAATGTGCCGTAAAAGTTGTATTTTTGCAACGAAATTTTAAAAATTTATGGCACATAATGTTTTTAGGGGATTGGGTATTGCACTCATCACCCCTTTCACACCTGATGGAGCTGTCGATTACGTAGCTCTGAAAAGATTGTTGCAGTACCAGATTGATAACGGAGCAGATTTCTTATGTATTCTCGCTACGACAGGCGAGACTCCCACATTGACGGCTGACGAGAAGAAGCGCATCAAGGACTTGGTAGTGGAGATGGCAGGCGGTAAGCTCCCCATCCTGATGGGATGCGGTGGCAACAACACCGCGGCTGTCGTAGAGGAGTTGCGCACTGGTGACTTCCATGGCATCGATGGCGTGCTGAGTGTTTGTCCTTATTACAACAAACCCTCACAGGAAGGTCTCTACCAGCATTTCAAGGCTATTGCCAATGCCACCAAGCTGCCCGTGGTGCTCTATAACGTTCCTGGAAGAACAGGTGTGAACATGAAGGCGGAGACCACCGTAAGACTGGCCCGCGACTGTGAGAACATTGTGGCAATCAAGGAGGCCAGCGGCAGTCTGGAACAGGTGGACGAGATCTTAAAGAACGCCCCCCGTGACTTTGACGTGATCAGTGGTGATGATGCACTGACCTATCCGATGGTGGCCTGTGGTGCTGTGGGTGTGATCTCCGTGATTGGTAACGCGCTGCCTCGTGAGTTCTCCAAGATGATTCGTCTGGAGAAGAAGGGAGAGTTCGAGGGTGCACTGAAGATCCATCACCGTTTTACCGATTTGTTCAGTCTGCTCTTTGTCGATGGTAACCCCGCCGGTGTGAAAGCCGTCCTACATCAGATGGGCTTCATCGATAACGTGCTGCGCCTGCCGTTGGTTCCCACCCGTCTTACTACGTTACAGCGAATCTCTGAATTGTTGAAGGAACTGAAGATCTGATGGAAGAGAGGAGGGTGATTCACGAGATAACGCCGCTGATGGGCAAGGATGTGCTGTATATTGCTGACCGGCGTAAGAAAGAGTTCACGTATCCTATCCATAACCATGAGGTCTTCGAACTGAATTTCGTGGAGCATGCCCCTGGCGTGAGAAGGATCGTGGGCGACAGTAATGAGGTGATCGGTGAGTATGACCTGGTGCTCATTACCAGTCCTGACCTGGAGCATGTATGGGAGCAGAACACCTGTACCAGTGAGGACATCCGTGAGGTGACAGTACAGTTCGATTTCGGCATGTGGGAGGATTCCCTCTTCGGGCGCAACCCTTTCATCTCTGTGCGGAAGATGATGAACGAAGCGAGGAAAGGATTGTGCTTCCCGTTAAGTGCCATCATGAAGGTTTACAAGGAAATAGACACGCTGAGTACGGTGGGCGATGGATTCTATGCCGTGGTGCAGTTCATGACCATTCTTTATGAACTGTCAAAATGTGAGGGTGCCCGTACGTTGGCATCATCGAGTTTTGCAAAGATTGCCGTGGAAGACGACTCCCGTCGTATCCTCAAGGTGAAGAACTTCATCAACGAGAACTTCATGGATGAGATCCGATTGGCACAGCTGTCTGAGATCGCCGGGATGAGTCCGAGTGCGTTCAGCCGTTTCTTCAAGTTGCATACGGGCAGGAACCTCAGTGAGTATATCATCGATATCCGTCTGGGCTACGCTGCCCGGAAACTGGTAGATACCAGTCGCTCCATCTCTGAGATCAGCTTCGAATGCGGATTCAATAACCTCAGTAACTTCAACCGCATCTTTAAAAAGAAAAAAGGATGCTCACCCAGTGAGTTCAGGGATAATTATCATAAAACGAGGATAATTGTGTGAGGTAAGGAGGAAGGACTCCTTCCTCCTGTCTCCTGTTTCCTTTCTAATAATTCTCCGCCTTCACCTGGAAGTAACTCTGGGGATGGTTGCAGACGGGGCACTCCTCGGGAGCCTGCTTGCCGATGACGATGTGACCGCAGTTAGCGCACTGCCAGATGACATCACCGTCCTTTGAGAACACCTTCTTGTCACGGATATTCTTCAGAAGCTTACGATAACGCTCCTCGTGCTCCTTCTCAATGGCGGCAACGCCCTCGAACTTCTCGGCGATCTCATCGAATCCCTCCTCGCGGGCTTCCTGTGCCATGCGGGCATACATGTCTGTCCACTCGAAGTTCTCACCGCTGGCAGCATCCTCGAGGTTCTTCTCAGTGTCGCTCACCTTTCCGCCGTTGAGCAGCTTGTACCACATCTTGGCATGCTCCTTCTCGTTGGCAGCCGTCTCTTCGAAGATTGCGGCGATCTGTACGTATCCGTCTTTCTTTGCCTTGGAGGCGAAATACGAATACTTGTTGCGAGCCATTGACTCACCGGCAAAGGCCTCCTGGAGGTTCTTTTCCGTCTTTGTTCCTTTTAGTTCTTTCATAATGCTTTTGTCTTTAATGATTAATTATTTGGGTTTACGAATGATTCTCTACATATCCTTGTTCTCTACGAATTAGACGAATCTTTATTTTTGTTCTCTACGAATTAGACGAATTAGACGAATTTCTTTTTCTCTTCGAATATTTATATCCTCGAATTAGGCGATTTCCTTTTGTATCTCATACAAGATAAATCCCATTTTTCATTATAATTCGTCTAATTCGTCTAATTCGTAGAGAAGATTATCATACATTGCGAGGCAAGGTGATTTCTCCCCGCATGTTACAGTTCATGAAGTGGCGCACCGTCTGGTAATCGGCATAATGTCCCTGCAGATGCATCAGCTTGGTGACGGCACTCTCCACCGTACTGTCGTATCCGCTGATCACCCCCGCGTTCTTCAATTGGAATCCCGTGTCGTAGCGAGCCATCTCCACCGTGCCTGCCGCACACTGACTGATATTGATGATGTTCACCCCTCTGTTGGCCGCTTCCTTCAGCATCTGCATCAGCCACGGTCGTTGCGGCGCATTGCCACTGCCATAAGTTCGCATCACGATGCTGCGGAGCTCAGGTGCATCAAGCACATGACTCACGATGTTGTCCTGGATACCAGGGAAGAGCGTGAAGACCACCACGTTGGGATCGGTGACGTAATGGGGAACCATCGGACGACTGTAGTCGGGCTGGATGATATACTCCTCATGATACACGATGTTGATACCCGCATCCCCCAGGTGAGGGTAGTTGAAGGAGTCGAAGGCATTGAAGCCGTCGGCATTGATCTTCGTGGAACGGTTGCCGCGCAGCAGCTTCCCACTGAAATAGATACATACCTCGGGGACAATCGGCGTACCGTCGTCATGATGGGCAGCCGCAATCTCAATACTCGTGATCAGGTTCTCCTTACCATCGGTACGGAGCTGACCGATAGGCAGTTGGGAACCGGTGAGGATCACAGGCTTGGTGAGGTTCTCCAGCATGAACGACAAGGCAGAGGCGGTGAATGCCATGGTATCGGTGCCGTGGAGGATCACGAAACCGTCGTACTGTTCATACCGATCGGCAATAATTCTTACCAGTTCAGCCCACAGACGGGGCGTCATATCCGATGAGTCGATGGGAGGCGTGAACTGATAGATATCAATACCCGTCGGTATCCACTCGAATTCCGGCACCTGCATGGATAGCTGCTGGAAGTCGAGCGGTTCAAGGGCACCAGTCTTGGGATTCCTCCCCATGCCGATGGTTCCTCCTGTATAAATGAGTAACACCTTGTTTTGGCGTTGTACGGTTTCTGTCATGTTGTGGTACGACATCGTTTTCGTAATTATTTTTGCAAATATAGTTTAATTTCTTCGTATATCCAAAAAAACTTAGTATATTTGCAGAAAATAATTACAGTACTTAAAAAATAAAACAAATCTATGAAACAGTTTATGGATGACAATTTCCTGCTGGAGACCCAAACCGCGCAGGATTTGTATCACAATCATGCGGCTAAGATGCCGATCATCGACTATCATTGTCACTTAATCCCCGAAATGGTGGCTAACGACCACAAGTTCAAGAGCATTACCGAGTTGTGGCTGGGTGGCGATCATTACAAGTGGCGTGCCATGCGCACCAATGGCGTGGACGAGCGTTTCTGCACAGGCAGTGACACCTCCGACTGGGAGAAGTTTGAGAAATGGGCAGAGACTGTTCCCTATACCTTCCGCAACCCCTTGTACCACTGGACACACCTGGAGCTGAAGACCGCTTTCGGCATCACCAAGCTGTTGAGTCCGAAGACGGCACGCGAGATCTTCGATGAGTGTAACGAGAAACTGAAGCAGCCCGAATATACGGCTCGTGGATTCATGCGCCGCTATCATGTGGAGACCGTTTGTACCACCGATGATCCCGTGGATGACCTGCGTTATCACAAGCAGACCCGCGAGAGCGGTTTCGAGGTGAGGATGATTCCGGCATGGCGCCCTGACAAGGCCATGAACATCGAGAAGCCTGAATATGCTGACTATGTGAACCAACTGAGTGAGGTGTCTGGCGTGAGCATCTCTTCTTTCAAGGAAATGATGGATGCCCTGCAGAAACGTCATGACTTCTTCCACGAGAATGGCAGCCGACTGAGTGATCACGGTATTGAGGAATTCTATGATGAGCCCTATACCGACAGTCAGATTGAGACCATTTTCGAGAAAGCCATGCGTAAGCAGGCACTGTCGGAACTGGAGGTGCGCCAGTATAAACACTGCTTCCTGAAGCTCTGTGCTGAGATGGACTATGATGCAGGATGGACACAGCAGTATCACTATGGTGCGATCCGTGACAACAACACACTGATGTACAACCGTCTGGGTGCTGACACAGGCTTCGACTCCATTGGTGAGTTCACCACGGCAAAGGCCATGAGCCATTTCCTGAATGAGCTGAATATGGAGGGTAAGCTTACGCGTACCATATTATATACGTTGAATCCCTGTGCCAACGAGGTGATTGCCACCATGCTGGGTAACTTCCAAGATGGCTCTTGTCCTGGTAAGATCCAGTTCGGTAGCGGATGGTGGTTCAATGATCAGCTCGACGGTATGACACGTCAGATGAACGCCCTGTCGGTGCTTGGTCTGCTGAGCCGCTTCGTGGGAATGCTTACCGACAGTCGCTCGTTCCTGAGCTATCCGCGCCATGAGTATTTCCGACGACTGCTGTGTAACCTGCTGGGTAACGATGTGGAGAAAGGGTTGCTGCCCAACGACACGGAGAGTCTTGCCCGGATGGTGGAAGACATCAGTTACAACAATGCGAAGAACTACTTCAACTTCTAACAGATACGAGAGTCCCGATGACAAAAATCATCGGGATTTTCTATATAATTCGAGAAAATGTTTGCCAGTTTCGAAAAATAAACGTATTTTTGCAGCAGATTTTTAACGAACTGAAATGACTCGTATGAAAAAGGTAGTTCTCCCGATGGTTGCATTCACCATCATCATGCTTCTGGGAAGTTGCGGAAGCACCAAAGACATTGTTTATTTTCAAGGCGTAGATGATCTGGATTTAACACCTTCGAAGGGATTGTACGATGCTCGTATCTTCCCCAAGGACATGTTGATGATCAATGTGAGTACCACCGATCCTGAGGCCTCGAAGCCATTCAACATCAACCACCAGAATACCCAGTATATGAATAACACGAATGGTGTGAACATGTACGGCTATTTGGTTGACAATGAAGGAAACATCAATTTCCCGATGATCGGTATCCTGCATGTGGAAGGACTGACAACCCGTGAGTGCGAGGCATTGATCCTTGACAGGGTGAAGCCCTACATGGCCAAGACCGAGGTGCCTATCGTTACCGTGAGAATGTCGAGCTATCATATCACGCTGATCGGTGAGACCGGCTCACGCATCGTTCCTGTCACTACGGAGAAGATGAATATCATTGAAGCCCTGGCCAATGGTGGTGACCTGACGATGACGGGACGTCGCGATAACATCCTGCTGATCCGCGAAGACAAGACAGGACAGAAGAGCATTCACCGTCTGGACATCAGTAAGGGTGACATCCTGAACTCACCTTATTATTATCTGCAACAGAACGATATCCTATACATCGAGCCGAACAAAACCAAGATTAACCGGCAGGCCATCAGTAACGCCTCCATCTGGGTATCGGCCTTGGGAATGGTTTCCTCCATTGCAGCACTGGTCGTTTCGATCGTTAAAAAATAAAACATACACACAAACACAATCAATAATACACAATACACAAACACAATTTAAAAGCTATGTGCGGAATAGTAGGATACATTGGAACAAGAGAGGCTTACCCGATTTTGATCAAAGGCCTCAAGCGATTAGAGTACAGAGGATATGACAGTGCCGGTGTTGCCATGATCAACGGACAGAACGCACTGAATGTCTATAAGGCCAAGGGTAAGGTTAGTAACTTAGAGGAATACTGCAGTGACAAGGATATTTCCGGCACTATTGGTATTGCACATACAAGATGGGCAACTCACGGAGAACCTTCTTCCGTGAATGCCCATCCTCATTATTCGGAATCCAAAAACTTGGCGATCATCCATAACGGGATCATTGAGAACTATGCTGACCTGAAGCGCAAGCTGATGGAGAAAGGGGTGAAGTTCAGAAGTGATACCGACACGGAGGTACTGGTACAATTCGTTGAATATGTACAGGTGAAGAAGAACCTCGACTTACTGACTGCCGTGCAGCTGGTCTTGCATGAGGTGATAGGCGCTTATGCCATCGCCATACTCGACAAAAGCCATCCGGATACCATCATCGCGGCAAGGAAACAGAGTCCGCTGGTGGTAGGCATCGGCGAGAATGAGTTCTTCATCGGATCGGATGCCAGTCCTATCATTGAATACACGGATCAGGTGGTGTATCTCGAAGACGGGAATATTGCGGTCATCAAGAAAGGAGAGGAACTGAAGGTTGTGAATATCTACAACATCGAGCTCTCGCCGGAGGTGAAGACCGTGGATATCAACCTCGGACAGATAGAGAAGGGAGGTTACCCGCACTTCATGCTCAAGGAGATCTTCGAGCAGCCGGAGTGTATTACCAACTGCATGCGTGGAAGGATTAACCTCGAAGCCACGCATGTCACCCTCAGTGCTGTGATCGATTACAAAGAGCAGTTGATGCGTGCCAAGCGAATCATCATTGTGGCTTGTGGAACATCATGGCATGCCGGACTGATCGGAAAGCAGATGATAGAGAACCTCTGTCGGATTCCCGTGGAGGTGGAATATGCTTCAGAGTTCCGTTACCGGAACCCTGTCGTCAACAAGGATGATGTGGTGATCGCCATCTCGCAGAGCGGTGAGACTGCCGACACCTTGGCTGCCGTCGAGCTGGCGAAGAAAGATGGTGCTTTCATCTATGGTATCTGTAATGCCATCGGATCAAGTATCCCGCGTGCCACCGATACGGGTTCGTATATCCATGTGGGACCGGAGATTGGTGTTGCTTCCACCAAAGCGTTCACAGGACAAGTGACCGTTCTCACCATGCTGGCGTTGGCCATGGCACAGGAGATGGGTACTGTCTCTGAAGAGGATTACCTGAGTATTGTCAGGGAACTGAATGAGATTCCTGAGAAGATGAGGGAAGTGCTGAAACTCAATGGTCGCATCGCTGATCTGAGTCGTACCTTCACTTATGCCCGCAACTTCCTGTATCTTGGTCGTGGATTCAGTTATCCGGTAGCCTTGGAAGGGGCTTTGAAACTGAAGGAGATCAGTTATATCCATGCCGAGGGCTATCCCGCCGCAGAGATGAAACACGGTCCGATTGCCCTCATCGACTCCGACATGCCTGTGGTAGTGATTGCCACACATAATGCGATGTACGAGAAGGTGCTGAGCAATATCCAGGAGATCAAAGCCAGGAAAGGAAAGGTGATCGCACTGATCAGTAAAGGTGACGAGACGATCCGGAAGATTGCGGATGAGGTGATTGAGCTACCCGACACGCTGGAGTGTCTGGAACCGCTGATCGCCACCATCCCCTTACAGATGTTAGCATACCATATCGCCGTCTGCAAAGGCAAGAATGTCGATCAACCTAGGAACCTTGCCAAGTCGGTTACAGTGGAATAGCCATTCAGGCCACCTCCGGTATTCACACCGGTCGGGTGGCCTTTCTTTTGATAGTTTGTTTTCATACGTTAGTAATATATAATAAGCAGTTGGATGAGAAATGTTACATTGGTGCTTGAAGATGGCACCTCGTTTCATGGTTATAGCTTTGGCTATGAAAAACCTGTTGCCGGTGAAGTCGTGTTCAACACGGCCATGATGGGCTATCCGGAGAGTCTTACCGATCCTTCGTACGCAGGACAGCTCATGACACTTACTTTCCCGCTCGTTGGTAATTACGGCGTTCCGCCTTTTACGATGGAACGCGATGGCATCGCCACGTTTATGGAGAGTGACAAGATCTATGCTTCTGCCATCATCGTTTCCGACTATACCGAGGAGTATAGTCATTGGAATGCCTGTGAGAGTCTGGCAGCATGGCTTAAACGTGAGCATGTACCAGGTATAACGGGTATAGACACCCGTGAACTCACAAAGGTATTACGTGAGCATGGCGTGATGATGGGAAAGATTCTCTTCGATGATGAGCCGGAGAATATCCCTTATGCCGACTATGCCGGTGTGAACTTCGTCGATCAGGTGAGCTGCAAGGAGGTGATCCGATACAATGAAGGGGCAGGGAAGAAGGTGGTGCTCGTTGACTGTGGCGTGAAGCACAATATCCTCCGCTGTCTGATTAACAGAGGTGTTGAGGTGATCCGCGTTCCCTGGAACTATGATTATACTTCGATGGACTTCGACGGACTGTTCTTGGCTAACGGTCCGGGTGATCCTGATATGTGTGAAGATGCTGTGAGGGTATTGCGCAAACAGATGGCCATAAGCCGTAAGCCTATCTGCGGCATCTGTATGGGTAACCAACTCTTAGCCAAGGCGGGAGGAGCCAGTATCTACAAATTGAAATACGGTCACCGCTCCCATAACCAGCCTGTGCGACTGGTGGGAACGGAAAAATGCTATGTCACCAGTCAGAACCACGGTTATGCCGTGGATGCGAACACCTTGGGACCGGAGTGGCAGGAGCTGTTCGTGAATATGAATGATGGCAGTAACGAGGGAATCCGTCACAAGACGAACCCGTGGTTCTCATCACAGTTCCATCCTGAGGCCTGTTCAGGTCCCGTGGACACAGAGTTTATGTTCGATAAGTTTGTGGATTCTTTAAAAGGGTAGAAGATGAAAGACAACAGTATCAAGAAAGTGTTGCTTCTGGGATCAGGAGCGTTGAAGATAGGGGAGGCTGGAGAGTTTGACTATTCGGGATCACAAGCCTTGAAAGCCCTGCGGGAAGAGGGTATCCAAACAGTTCTCATCAATCCGAATATTGCCACGGTGCAGACCTCTGAGGGTGTGGCCGACCAGATATATTTCCTACCCGTTCAACCCTATTTCGTGGAGAGGGTGATACAGAAAGAACGCCCCGATGGTATCTTATTGGCCTTCGGAGGACAGACAGCCCTGAACTGTGGTGTGGCCCTTGACCAAAGTGGTGTCCTGAAGAAATACGGGGTACGGGTGCTGGGAACACCTGTCAAAGCCATCATGGATACCGAAGACCGTGAGCTCTTCGTGGAACGACTCAACGAGATCGGTGTGAAGACAATCAAGAGTGAGGCTTGCGAGAATCTGGAACAGGCCAGAAAGGCTGCTGCCGACTTAGGGTATCCCGTCATTATCCGCGCAGCCTATGCATTGGGTGGATTGGGCAGTGGTTTCTGTGACAATGAGGATGAGCTGAACAAACTGGCTGAAAAAGCCTTCTCGTTCTCTCCACAGGTATTGGTGGAGAAGAGTCTGAAAGGATGGAAGGAGATTGAATATGAGGTGGTACGCGACCGTTATGACAACTGTATCACCGTGTGTAATATGGAGAATTTCGACCCACTGGGCATCCATACAGGGGAATCGATTGTCATTGCTCCCTCACAGACGCTTACGAACAAGGAATACCACAAGTTACGTGCCTTGGCCATTAAGATCATCCGTCATATCGGTATCGTGGGTGAGTGTAATGTGCAGTATGCCTTCGATCCTGCCAGTGAAGATTACCGCGTGATTGAAGTGAATGCACGCTTGTCTCGTTCTTCCGCCTTGGCCTCCAAGGCCACGGGCTATCCCTTGGCGTTTGTCGCCGCGAAATTAGGAATGGGCTATGGCTTGTTTGAACTGAACAATTCGGTCACCAAGACAACCAGTGCTTTCTTCGAACCTGCCCTCGACTATGTGGTGTGTAAGATTCCTCGATGGGACCTGTCTAAATTCCATGGTGTTGACAAGGAGCTGGGCAGTAGCATGAAGTCGGTGGGCGAGGTGATGGCTATTGGTCGTACCTTCGAGGAAGCCATCCAGAAGGGATTGCGCATGATCGGTCAGGGCATGCACGGTTTTGTGGAGAACAAAGAACTGGAGATCAAGGATATCGATGCTGCCCTGCGGGAGCCGACAGACAAGCGTATCTTCATCATCTCGAAGGCGATGCACAAAGGATATACCATCGATCAGATTCATGAACTGACGAAAATCGACAAATGGTTCCTGTACAAGCTGAAGCATATCATAGACATCGATGAACGTCTTGGAAAGATAGGGAATTCAGGGGAGATGGATGATGTCTTGAAAGAACTGAGCGCCGAACAGCTGCTGGAGGCAAAGATCTATGGATTCACTGACTTCCAGATAGCACGTGCCATCGGCTTGGAGGAACGCATGCACAATATGCACCAGGCTGCCCTCGTGATTCGTGATCTGCGCAAGCGCTATGGCATCCTTCCCGCGGTGAAGCAGATTGATACTCTGGCGGCAGAATATCCTGCACATACCAACTACCTCTATCTGACGTACCAGGGACTGTCACTGTCTGATGAGGCCAAACCTGTTTATCATGATATCACTTATGAGAATGATCATCGTTCGATCATCGTATTGGGATCAGGAGCCTATCGCATCGGGTCGTCAGTGGAGTTTGACTGGTGTGGAGTGCAGGCATTGAATACCATCCGCCGGGAGGGGTATCGCTCGGTGATGATCAATTACAACCCGGAGACGGTATCTACGGATTATGACATGTGTGACCGTCTGTATTTCGATGAACTCACCTTCGAACGGGTGATGGACATCATCGACTTGGAGACACCACATGGTGTGATTGTAAGCACGGGCGGACAGATCCCCAATAATCTGGCAATGTGGCTCGATGGGGAAAAGGTACCTATCCTGGGAACATCTGCCCAGGATATCGACCACGCTGAAGATCGTGCAAAGTTTTCTTCCATGCTGACAAGAAACGGTATCAACCAGCCAGCTTGGCGAGCCCTTACCAGTATGGAGGACATCAACGAGTTTATTGATGAGGTGGGCTTCCCTGTATTGGTGAGACCCTCGTATGTGCTTTCGGGCGCAGCGATGAATGTCTGTTCAAACAACGAGGAACTGGAGAAGTTCTTGCAACTGGCAGCCAATGTGAGTGAGGACCACCCTGTGGTGGTGAGCCGTTTCATTGAACACGCGAAGGAAATCGAGATGGATGCCGTGGCCCGTGATGGAGAGATCATTGCTTATGCCATCTCCGAGCATATCGAGTTTGCAGGCGTTCATTCGGGTGATGCCACCATCCAGTTCCCACCACAGAAATTGTATGTGGAGACGGTACGCCGCATCAAACGTATATCCAGACAGATTGCCAAGGAACTGCATATCAGCGGACCGTTCAATATTCAATTCATGGCCCGTGAGAATGATATCCTTGTCATCGAGTGTAACCTGCGTGCAAGTAGATCTTTCCCGTTTGTAAGTAAGGTATTGAAAATCAATTTAATAGATTTGGCAACAAAAGTGATGCTTGGACTGCCTGTAGAGAAACCGGGAAAGAATCTCTTTGATCTGGATTACGTAGGAATCAAGGCAAGTCAGTTCTCATTCAACCGTTTGCAGAAAGCTGATCCGGTGCTGGGCGTAGACATGGCATCGACAGGTGAGGTGGGATGTCTGGGAGACAATACAAGTACGGCTTTGTTGAAGAGTATGCTGTCCGTGGGTCATCGCATTCCGGAAAAGAATATCCTTCTCTCCACGGGTGGCGCGAAACAGAAAGCGGAGATGCTGGATGCCGCACGTCTTCTGGTGGAACATGGATACAGTCTCTATGCCACAGGAGGAACATCGCGCTACCTCTCAGACAATGGCATTGCCAATACGCTGGTACATTGGCCATCGGAGGAGGGACAGCAGCCACAAGCCTTGGATATGTTGCACAACCACCAGATAGATATGGTGGTGAATATCCCGAAGGATCTGACCTCACATGAGCTGACGAACGGGTATAAGATCCGACGGGCGGCCATCGACCTGAATGTGCCGCTGATTACTAACAGCCGGTTGGCCAGTGCCTTCATTCATGCCTTTTGTACGGTGAGTCTTGACGAGATCGGTATCAAGTCGTGGGGGGAGTATTGATCTCCTCACGATGTTGGTATTAAAAAGTATGTTTTCTTCCGTCAAAGAATCTTAAAACCATACGATGGGTTTAAACTTTATCCTATATGCTCCGTCTTACTAACAAATCGCGATTGATTATTGTGTTTTTAGTTATAAATTTAAAGGATAAATAAGGTATGAAGAAAATGATATGGTTGCTGGCTGCGGTGTTCACCGTAACTGCCGCTTCAGCACAAGAGAACAACGGACAGAGAGAGCGACAGCGCTTCGATCGTACCGAACAGATGGTGAAGGAGTATAACCTGAACGCTGAACAGGCAGAGAAGGTGAAAGCATTAAATGAGCAGTATGCTGACTTGTTCATGATGCGTGGACGTGGTCCCGGCAGACCGGGTGGTCCTCGGGGTATGGCTCCACAAGCAGGGCAGAGACCAGACGGTCAGGCAGGTGCTACAGCTCAGCAGGGTCAGCCACGCGGTGACAGACAAATGCCTAGTCGTGAAGAGATGGAGAAGCGCATGAAGGAGCGCCGTGAAAAGATGGACGCTTACAATGCCGAACTGAAGAAGATCATGACTCCCGAACAGTTTGAAGCCTATGAGAAGCGGATGCAAGAGATGCGCAACCGTCGTCCTCAGATGCCCAGACAGTAATCATGTACACGTAAGATTAGGTTGTTAGTAGTATTATATGTTAGTAGTATTATAAATAAAGGTGAAGATTGTTTTGAAAGGACAAAAAAAAGGACGGAGTTTGCTCCGTCCTTTTTCGTTGATATGATTGACCTATGCTGTTTGTCCTATCTCAAACTGCAGCTCGTCACGTTCACTGCACTTACTCACATGGATGATACCGCCTTCTTGGAGGTCACCGTCTAACAAACGCTCACATACACCGTCCTCGATATAGGTCTGGATGGCTCTCTTCAGCGGACGGGCACCAAACTGTACATCGTATCCCTTGGTGGCAACAAACTCTTTAGCCTCGTCGGTAATCTCCAGATGATAACCCATCTCCTCGATACGTTTGTACAGTCCCTTCAGCTCCACATCGATAATCTTCTTGATGGCGGGAAGGTCGAGCTGGTCGAATGTGATGATCTCATCGAGACGGTTCAGGAACTCAGGTGAGAACTGCTTACTCAGACTTTTCTGGATAATGCTGCGGGCATATTCCTTATCATGCTCATCAAGGGCCAGTCCGGAACCACCGGCATTGAAGCCTACACCTCGGCCGAATTCCTTCAACTGACGTGTTCCCGCATTGGAGGTCATGATGATCACCGTGTTGCGGAAATCGATGAGGCGTCCGTTACCATCGGTGAGCCTTCCCTCATCGAGAACTTGTAAAAGCATGTTGAACACGTTGGGGTGGGCTTTCTCTATTTCATCGAGTAAGACGATGGAGTAGGGGTGACGGCGCACACGCTCGGTAAGCTGTCCGCCCTCCTCGTATCCTACATATCCCGGAGGAGCACCAATCAGTCGTGACGTGTTAAAACTTTCTGAGTATTCACTCATATCAATGCGTATCAAGGCATCGGCACTGCCGAACATTTCTTCAGCGAGTTTCTTGGCCAGGTAAGTCTTGCCCACGCCAGTAGGACCTAAGAACATGAATGCACCGATGGGGTGAGTGGGATCTTTCAGTCCGACACGATTACGCTGGATGGCTTTCACCATCTTCTCGATGGCCGGGTCTTGAGCGATGACGGCACTCTTCAGTTTCTGTGCGAGGTTCTTCAGCTGGATACCCTCAGACTGTGCCATACGCTGTACAGGCACACCCGTCATCATCGATACCACATCGGCCACGTCAGCCTCAGTAACGACCTTGTTCTCATCAACCTCACCATTGCTCCAACGCTCTTGCATCTCATTGAGCTCTTTTTCCAACAGCTGTTGTTTGTCGCGGAATCCTGCGGCAAGTTCGAAATTCTGGTTGCGCACAGCTGCTTGCTTCTTTTCAGTGACAGTGGCAATCTGTTGTTCGAGCTCGGTAATCTCAGGAGGGATAGCAACATTCTGCAGGTGGATTTTCGACCCCACCTCATCGAGTGCGTCAATAGCTTTATCAGGGAAGAACCGATCTGTAACGTAACGGTCTGTCAGTTTGACACATGCCAAAATGGCATCATCGGTGTAGCTGACATGGTGATGTTTCTCGTATCGGTCTTTGATGTTATGCAGAATCTCTAACGTTTCCTCAGTGGACGTAGGTTCCACGATTACCTTTTGGAAACGACGCTCCAATGCTCCGTCTTTCTCTATGGAGTTGCGGTACTCATCGAGTGTGGTAGCACCGATGCATTGGATCGTTCCCCTGGCAAGAGCGGGCTTCAGGATATTTGCGGCATCCATGCTTCCTGGTGTGGATCCAGCACCAATCAAGGTGTGTATCTCATCGATAAATACGATAATATCCGGGTTTGACTCAATCTCCTTGATTAAGGCACGGATGCGCTCCTCGAACTGTCCGCGATATTTGGTACCAGCCACGATGGCTGTCATGTCGAGGTTCACCACGCGCTTGTTGAACAGCATGGGAGAGGTGTGGTGTTGCACGATCATCTGTGCCAGTCCTTCCACAATGGCACTTTTACCGACACCGGGTTCACCAATTAATATCGGATTGTTCTTCTTCCGTCGTCCGAGGATCTCGATCACTCGCTGAAGCTCGCGCTCACGTCCTACAACAGGGTCGAGCAAACCATTGGCAGCGGCCTTTGTCAGGTCGGTGCTGAAATTATCCAGTACAGGGGTCTTTCCGTCACCTTTCCGTGTGCGGGTGGCGGTTTTCTTCTCTTGAGGGGTTTTGTTGCTGGCGAGGGAATCCTCGTCGAGCTCTTCCTCATCAGGCAATCCAATGCCGTTGGTGGGTTGTGATTCCTTCTTATGTGAGAAATATGTCAGGGCGTCTTCGTAACTCATGTTGTTAAATTCTAATACTACTTTAGCCCCATTATCCACATGGTCGTGCAGAATCGCCAAGAGCAGATGCTGAACATCCACGGTGGTTAGCGACTGGATACGTGCTTCGAGAACGGCAAGTTTCAGTATATTACTTGCTTTCTCGTTCAGTACCAGCTCCTGCGTGTTAATGGGTCGAGTAAAGTCTTCTTCACGTACTTTCTGTTCAAGTTCTGTCTTTACAGATTGTATATTGACGTCGTAGTTCACGAGGAAGTCCCTTGCCGGGTTCTGCTTGTCACGCAGTATTCCCAACAGGAGATGTTCCGGACCTACCGACCGGCTGGCCAGACGTGCCGCCTCCTCACGACTGAACGCGAGGATTTGAGATACTTTCGGTGAGAACTGACTGGTCATAGTCTTGTTTATCCTTTCCTTCTTTTGTTATCATTTGCAAAGTTAATCCTTTTTTTCCAATTACAAAAATAATGCCAAAGTTTTTGGGGCTTCGGGATATAGATGCCGTTGGATCGAGTTGAAAGGTGTGCAGATGGGACGTACGAAATCAAGCAAAACACAGTACACTCAGTGCAACACTACTGCACAACTTGTGCAGAGCCTTTGCACAACTTGTGCAACATATCTGCACACTTTGTGCAACAGCCTTGCACTTTTTCTTTTCTTTGGGAGGAAGGAGGAAACCTCTTGCTTCTTGCTTCGAAGCTGTAGCAAGTAAAGATTGCAGAAGTTGATTTAGATAATTGTTTTCCCTTTTCTGTAGGCCAAGGGTGTCATGCCTGCTTTCTGCTTGAAAAAGTTGGTGAAGGCCGATTGGTCGTTGAAGTTCAATTCCTCGGAGATCTCAATCATTGTCATATCGGTAGTCTTGAGCAGCATACAGATTTCGTTATAGAGGAAATTAGAAAGGTAGCCATAGACGGTGTTTCCCGACAGTTCCTTGACGACACGCGAAAGATAGGTTGTTGTAATGTTCAGGTGGTCGGCATAGAATTTCACCTGCCGTTCTGTGCGGAAGTTGCGGGCCGCCAGGTGAATGAAGATCTTAAAAATATTCTCCTTGTGCTTGATGTCGTGTGTGGATACGATACCGCCATATAGTTGCTCGGCGAGATACAACTGACTGATATGCACCAGGTTCCTGATCATCTCATCCTTATAGAAATGGGGTTGTGACATCGCTTTTTGTATTTGACGGAACAGGTCGTAGAATTCCGCAGCCTTACTTTCATTAAGGTGAAACACGGGAATGGTACTTAATATCTCGAAGGGTAAAGAGCCGCGCAGTCTTTCATCGTTGTCGAGGATATTGTTGAAGTAGCTGGCGTCTATGAGCAGGTGGATGGATGTCACCTCCTGAGAGCATGAGGTGAACATTACCGATTGGTGGGGAAGAGTGACAATCAGGTCGTGCATCTCCAATGTAACATGTCTTCCGCTGATGTCGTATTGCAGCTGACCGTCAATGACGAGGATGATGGAGAAAAACCCCAGTGTGAGGGGGGTGTTCTGGAATGCCTCCATGAAATTCCTGTCGGTGGTTATGCAAGCAACCGATGCTCCATAAGTATCAGAGATTCCCAGTTGCTCCGTGAATTCCGTTAAGTTATAGATATGGTGATATGTCATCGTTTTATCCTTTATGATTGCAAAAATACAAAATTGTTTCGTAATTTACAAATATTGTTTTGTTTTTTGTAAGAACGCTATGGGAAAAACACCGTAATTTTGCCACCGAAATCAATAACGTATCAACTACAACTGAAAATCTATGGTAACAACAATCGTACTAATCCAATTGGCCATCGTGCTGGCACTGATTTTCATCGGTGCCCGCGTTGGTGGTATTGGCTTGGGTATCTATGGCATGGTGGGTGTGTTCATCCTCGTGTTCCTCTTCGGGCTGCATCCAGGAAAGATACCCATCGATGTGATGCTCATCATTGTGTCGGTGATTACGGCCACAGCTGCCTTGCAAGCTGCGGGCGGATTGGACTACTTGGTAGGCTTGGCTGCTAAGTTCCTGCGTAAGCATCCCGATCGTATCACGTACTATGGTCCGCTCACCACGTGGCTGTTCTGTCTGGTGGCCGGTACGGCACACACATCGTATTCTTTATTACCGATTATCTCTGAGATTGCTACGAACAGTAAGATCCGTCCGGAACGCCCGATGACGGTAGCAACGATTGCTGCCTCGTTAGGTATCACGGGTAGTCCGATGTCAGCTGCTACCGCAGCGGTCATCAGTACTGATCTTTTAGGAGGGAAGGGCATTGAGCTGGGAGATATCCTGCTGGTATGCATCCCGGCCTCATTCATTGCCATTCTCGTTTCCTCCTTCGTCCAGAACTTCATCGGTAAGGAACTGGTGGATGATCCTGAGTATCAGCGCAGAGTGAAGGAAGGTCTGATCAATCCCGAAGCAGATGCGAAAGCGATGCAGCAGATGGAGACAAATCCCAGTCCTTATGCAAAGTATTCGGTCTTTGCTTTCCTCTTAGGAGTAGTTCTGGTGGTGCTGTTCGGCTCTGTTCCTTCCCTGCGTCCCTCATTTGAGGTGAATGGTACTGTGGAACGCCTGACCATGCCTGAAACTATCGAGATTATCATGATGTCTATAGCTGCCTTGATCCTGATCGTGGGACGTGCTGATGTGAAGAAGGCAGTGAGTGGTAATATCTTCGGAGCTGGTATGAATGCCATGGTAAGTATCTTCGGTATCGCTTGGATGGGTGACACTTTCTTCAATGGTAACATTGAGTTCTTCAAGAGTCATATCGCCGATGTGGTGACGGAATACCCCTTCCTCTTCGCTGTGGCCTTGTTCATCATGAGTATCATGCTGTTCTCACAGGCTGCCACTGTGCGCACCCTCTATCCGCTGGGTATCGGACTGGGCATTCCTCCCCTGGCACTCGTGGCCATGTTCCCCGCTGTGAACGGCTATTTCTTCATCCCTAACTATCCCACCGAGGTGGCTGCCATCAACTTCGACCGCACGGGAACAACGCGAATCGGTAAGTATGTGCTCAACCATTCGTTCCAGCTCTCAGGCTTTATTACAACCTTCGTGAGCATCGGCATTGGGTATCTCATTATTACATTTTTATACTAGAATACTAATAAATTTGGTTTCCTGGAAACTCAATAACAATCTTTAACCGTTTAATAATTAAAAACAAACAAATTATGAAAACAATGCGTAACATTTTGGTGCTGATGGCACTGTTGGTTTCTGTCAACATCGTTGCTAAACCGAAAATCCGTATCATCGCTACTGGCGGTACCATCGCCGGTGTGAGTGCTTCTGCTACATCTTCCGCTTATAGCGCTGGACAGGTTGGTGTCCAAACGCTGATCGATGCTGTTCCTCAGATGCTGTACTTAGCTGATATCAGCGGTGAACAGCTTGTGAATATCGGTTCACAGGATATGAACGATGAGGTATGGCTGAAACTGTCAAAGCGTATTAACGAACTGCTGAACAATGAGGGGTATGACGGTGTCGTGGTCACTCATGGAACAGATACCATGGAAGAGACCGCTTATTTCCTTAACTTGACAGTAAAGAGTGATAAGCCCGTGGTGCTTGTGGGCTCCATGCGTCCCTCAACCGGTATCAGTGCTGATGGTCCTGGTAACCTCTATGCTGGTGTAGCCGCTGCATCCAGTCCCGCCTCGAAAGGTCGTGGCGTCCTCGTTTGCATGAATAACCTGTTGCTTGATGCAAAAGACGTGATCAAGATGCACACTACTGATGTAGCTACATTCCAGAGCGCTAACTATGGTAAGGTGGGCTATGTTTATAATGGTGAAGCCATCTACAACCGTAGTATTGACAACTTGCACACAGTAAACAGTGAGTTTGATGTGTCCAATATTGACCAGCTTCCGAAGGTAGGAATCGTTTATGGTTACGCCAACTGCTCTCCGCTGCCTATGCAGGCATTCGTTGATGCTAAATTTGACGGTATCGTTCTCGCTGGTGTTGGTGATGGTAACTTCTATAAGGATGTGTTTGATGTGGCCCTGAAAGCACGTGAGAAGGGTATCAACATCGTACGCGCTTCTCGTTGTCCTACAGGTCCTACCTGTCTGAATGGTGAAGTAGATGATGAAAAGTATCATTTTATAGCAGCGCTGACGCTGAATCCTCAGAAGGCACGCGTACTGCTGATGCTTGCTCTCACCAAGACTCAGGATTGGAAACAGATTCAGGAATACTTTAAGAAGTATTAATGGACAATTGATAATGAATAATTGACAATTCATCATTGAAAATTCAGCGTTATGAAAAAGGCTATTATATTTGGAATGATGTTGGGCTTGGCACTGACAGCCAATGCACAGCAGGACAAGGATGCTTCGGCTGGTGAGGAATCATTGTTCGAGAAAGTGACTAAAATAGAGAAGAAACAGGATAATTTCCATTTCCTGTTGAACCTCAACAATAGTTTCGATGTCAATCAAGGCGACGGCGAATTCCAGAACGCCAAGTTCAATATGCGTCAGATCCGTATCGAGGCAAAGGGAAACATCAATGACACATTCTCTTTCCGTTGGCGTCAGCGACTGAACCGTAACAATACGCCCGCTTCTGACAATATTGACAACATGCCATCATCGTCTATCGACGTAGCAGGTATTGGTGTTAACGTGAGCGACAAGTTCTCTATGTTCCTTGGTAAGCAATGTGCGGCCTATGGAGGTATTGAATTCGATCTCAACCCCATTGAGATTTATGAATACTCCGACATGGTGGACTATATGAGCAACTTCCTCACTGGTGCCAATTTCCAATTCCAGCTTACTCCCAACCATCAGTTACAGTTGCAGGTGCTCGACAGCCGTAGTGCCAGTATGAGTGACATGTATGGTGCTGGCTATGAGCAGTCGAAGGTTCCATTGGTTTACACTGCCAACTGGAACGGTAGTTTCGGTGATGTGTTCAAAACACGATGGAGCTACTCCCTGATGAGTCAGGCCAAGGGTCACCAAAGTCATTATTTCGCCCTGGGTAATGAGGTAACCGTTAACAATTTCGATGCTTTCTTCGATGTGATGTACATGCGTGAGGGTATTGACCGTGAAGGTATCGTTTCGGGCATCGTAGGTAATAATGCATTGGGCGGTCATCAGAATGATGCCGAGTATCTGTCACTGGTCATGAAAGCCCAGTATCGCTTCAACCCGAAATGGAATTTCTTTGTCAAGGGAATGATGGAAAATGAAGGGTTCTCCAAGTCAAACGGTTCAATTGAAAAAGGCAAGTACCGCACGGCTTTAGGATATCTTGCCGGACTGGAATTCTACCCGATAAAGAATAGCAACCTGCATTTCTTCCTCACCTATGTAGGCCGTCATTATAGCTATACTGACAAGGCTAAAGCTTATGGTGCAGCAGACTACAGTACTAACCGTATTTCATTGGGTTACATTTGGCAACTGCCGATGTTCTAATAAAGCACTGATTATCAATTGCTACTGTAACAGTAGTAATCATAAAGTTCAAAGTTCAAAATTCAAAGTTTAAAAATTTATTAATATGTCAGATCAGAAATTCAGAGTTGAGTCCGACCTCTTAGGCGAGCTCAAAGTACCTGCCGAAGCATTATATGGCGTACAGACACAGCGTGGTATCAATAACTATCACATCTCCCGTAAGAAGATGCGCGACTATCCCGATTATGTGATCGCCATCGCTTACGTGAAACTTGCAGCCGTTCAGACCAATCATACGCTGGGAGTGATCAACGACGAGATCGCTGGAGCTATCTCACAGGCCTGTCGTGAAATCATCGATGGTAAATGGCATGAGAATTTCCCCATCGATATGATGCAGGGTGGTGCCGGTACATCAGTGAACATGAATGCCAACGAGGTGATTGCTAACCGTGCATTGGAGATCATGGGACACGAGAAAGGTGATTATCAGTATTGCTATCCCAATGACCATTGCAACTGCGGACAGTCAACCAACGATGTTTATCCAACCACCATCCGTTTGGCTTTGATCCGTATGAACAAGAGCTTGGTGGCCAGTCTGACGGGCTTGATCAGTGCCCTGCGATATAAGGGAGAAGAGTTCAAGGACTGTATCAAGATGGGACGTACCCAGCTCCAGGATGCTGTGCCAATGACAAGCGGTCAGGAGTTCAATGCGTATGCTAATAACTTGGAAGAGGAGATCCTGAACCTTGAGCGTAATGTGAAGCTGCTGCATGAGATCAATATGGGTGGTACCGCTATCGGTACAGGACTGAATGCCGTGCCTGGCTTCGCCAAGCTGTGTGCCGCTAACCTCAGTAAGCTGACGGGTGAGGCTTTCGTGAGTGCTGCCGACCTCGTAGAGGCAACACCTGATACAGGTGCATATGTCAGCTACTCTTCAGCCTTGAAACGTTTGGCAGTGAAACTCTCCAAGATCTGTAATGACCTCCGACTGATGGCTTCCGGTCCTCGTTGTGGTCTGAACGAGATCAATCTGCCGCCGAAGGCTCCAGGTTCTTCTATTATGCCAGGTAAGGTGAACCCTGTGATTCCCGAGGTTGTCAATCAGGTTTGCTTCAAGGTAATCGGTAATGATACAACCGTAAGCTTCGCCGCTGAGGCTGGTCAGCTCCAGCTGAACGTGATGGAGCCTGTAATTACCGAGGCTTTGATTGAGAGTCTGCTGTGGCTGAAGAACGGTATCGACACCTTAACGGAAGAGTGTATCCTTGGTATTACAGTGAACAAGGAGCGTTGCTATGAAATGGTGAAGAACTCCATCGGTATCGTAACTGCTCTGAATCCGTATATCGGTTACAAGACCTGTACGAAGGTGGCCAAGGAAGCTTTGGAAACCAACCGTTCGGTGTATGACATCGTATTGGAGAAAGGCTTGATGACTCAGGAAAAACTGGATGAGGCACTTGACCCGAAGAACATGCTGGTGTCGCATAAGTTCATCAAGTAAGTTTAGAAGCATAAAAGATGAGAGGTGAGAAGATTAGAGAATAGCTTTCAAGTACTGTATCACAGTATGCGTTCTCTAATTATCTCACCTCTAATCCCTAATCTCTAATCCCTAATCTTTAATCTTTAATCTTTATTCTTTAATCCCTAATCTTTAATCCCTATTATTAATCCGGTTCTTGATCTTATCCACGTAAGCATCAATTACGGCTACGGCAGTGATATTGACGACATCACGTACAGAAGAACCGAAGTCGGTGAAATGAATAGGTTTGTTCAATCCCATTTGGATCGGACCAATAATCTCCACATCTGCATCTAATGCTTGAAGCATCTTATACGAAGAGCGGGCACTGGTAAGGTTCGGGAAAATCAACGTATTCACGTCTTTTCCTTTCAGTCGTGTGAACGGGTACTGCTGGTCACGCAGCTCTTTATCGAGAGCGAAGCCTAACTGAATCTCTCCATCGATCACCAAATCAGGATAGTCTTCTTGCATCTTCTCCACAGCCAGTCTGACCTTTCTTGTACCCTCGCTGCCATCGCTACCAAAGTTAGAGTGGCTCACCATGGCGATATTCGGCTTTTCGTTGAAGAAGCGTACTGCCGTGGCAGAGAGCTTGGCAATGTCGATAAGCACGTCGGTGGTGGGATTAGCATTCACCAGCGTATCGGCAATATAAAGTGTTCCCTTCGGCGAGTTGATGATATGCATCGTACCGAAATGCTTGAATTCAGGACGGATGCCAATCACTTCCTTTGCCACCTTGATCGTATTCGAATACTTCGTGTATAGACCTGTGATGAAGGCATCGGCCTCACCTGTCTCTACCATCATCATACCGAAGTAGTTGCGTTCGAACATTTTGTCGTTGGCTTCCTGGAAGGTGTAGCCATCACGCTGCCGTTTCTCCGTCAGGATGCGGGCATAACGTTCACGTCGTTCCTGTTCGCGGGGATGACGAAGATTAACGATTTCCACGCCCTCAAGATTCAGATCAAGTGAGTTGGCTAGTTTCTCAATCGTTTCCTCATTACCTAAGAGAACAGGCTGACAGATACCTTCAGCCTTTGCCTGTACGGCCGCTTTCAGCATGGTGGGGTGGACGGCTTCAGCGAACACTACACGTTGCGGGTGGGCTGCTGCTGTAGCATAGAGTTTCTGCGTAAGCTTTGTCTCTTGTCCTAACAGGACAGATAAGGAGTTCTTATAATCATCCCAGTCGGTAATCACCTTTCGAGCTACACCACTTTCGATGGCTGCTTTGGCTACGGCTGCAGATACCTCTGTGATCAAACGCGGATCCACGGGTTTCGGAATGAAGTAATCGCGACCGAAGGTAAGGTTGTTCACCTTATAGACGTCATTCACCACATCGGGAACGGGCTGCTTTGCCAAGTCGGCGATAGCATACACGGCAGCTAACTTCATTTCCTCATTGATCGCTGTGGCATGCACATCGAGAGCACCGCGGAAGATGTAGGGGAAGCCAATCACGTTATTGATCTGGTTGGGATAATCGGTACGACCTGTTGACATCAATGTGTCAGGGCGTGCTTCCATGGCATCCTCGTAGGAGATCTCAGGTACGGGGTTGGCCAACGCAAAGATCACAGGATCTTTTGCCATGGTCTTAACCATCTCTTTGGTAAGTACGTTCCCTTTAGACAGACCGACGAAAACGTCTGCTCCATTCACAGCCTCTGCCAAAGTATGTACGTCTCGACGATCTGTGGCGAAGAATCTCTTTTGGTCATTTAAATTCTCACGGTCGCTGGTGATGACTCCTTTCGAGTCGAGCATCAGGATATTCTCCTTCTGGGCGCCTATGGCCATATACAGTTTGGTACATGAAATGGCAGCGGCACCTGCTCCATTTACCACGATCTTCACTTTCTTGATATCCTTGCCGTTCACCTCCAGGGCGTTCTTCAAACCGGCGGCGGAGATAATGGCAGTGCCATGCTGGTCGTCATGCATGACGGGTATATCCAACGATTTCTTCAGTCTTTCCTCAATATAGAAGCATTCCGGTGCTTTGATGTCCTCAAGGTTGATGCCGCCGAAGGTCGGAGCAATCTTCTCCACAGCTTCGCAGAACTTCTCTGGGTCTTTCTCATCTACTTCAATATCGAACACGTCAATACCACCATAAATCTTAAAAAGCAGTCCTTTACCTTCCATCACGGGCTTGCCGCTCATCGCACCGATGTCACCCAGTCCGAGCACGGCGGTGCCATTGCTGATGACCGCGACCAAGTTACCTTTATCGGTATATCGATACGCATCGTTGGGGTTCTCCTGAATCTCCAGACAAGGGAAAGCGACTCCTGGCGAATAGGCCAGACTCAAATCTGTTTGTGTGCGGTAAGCCTTGGTGGGTTTCACCTCAATCTTACCAGGTCTGCCATTCTCATGATAGGCGAGGGCAGCTTCTTTAGAAATCTTAACCATAAATGTATTTTATATTGATCTACAATCTTTTCACACATGAAAAACCAAAGGTCATGCCAGTCACAAGCTGACGAAGCCATATTGGATGCAAAGTTACGAAATTTATCTGAATGTGCCATCAGATTATGTCTAAAAGTTACTATTTCATAGAAAAATGTCTCAAAAGGAATAGTTTTTGAAAATTTATTCTTATCTTTGCAGTGTTATACAAAGACATTAGATATGGAAAGGAATGATTCTTCCACGCTCTACCGTCAGGAACTGAAAGGTAAAATATTGATCACTGCCATGTCTCTGTTCGAGCAGAAAGGCATCAAGTGTGTGAAGATGGATGATATCGCTAAAGAATTATCCATCTCCAAGCGTACGCTGTATGAACTGTACGAGAACAAGGAGCAGCTACTCTACGAGGGAGTGCGATTTCAGCATGCCCAGCGCAGTCAATACATGCGGCACTATGCCCAGCAGGCACAAAACGAGATGGAGATCGTGATGGAGGCTATCCGCTCGAATCTTCAATACTTAGGTCATGTTAATCCGCAGTTCTTCATCGATATCCACAAGTATGTGCGTGTGCTTGACTTCCTGCATCAGCAGCATGAGGAGCAGCGTGCCAACTCGATTCATTTCATGGAGAGTGGTGTGGAGCATGGTTATTTCCGTCCTGATGTCAACTACGACATCGTCTCCAGGATGGGTGATGCTGTGATGACCCATGTGATGGAGACGAAGATGTATAAAAACTATCCGATGAGAGATATCTTCAAGAACTATGTCAATGTCTTGCTTCGCGGCTTGTGCACAGAAAAGGGATTGGCGGAGCTCCACTTATAGTCTGGAAACCTGTTTCACGCCTTTCACCGTTCTTAATTTTTTGACCAGAGCTTCCAGCTTACTGGTATCTTCCACATTTACCACAAGGTTTCCGCTGAAAAGTCCGTCGTGACTGTCGATATTGATGCTCCTCATCATGATTTTCTCTTCCTTAGCGATGATGCTTGTGATGTTGTTCACAATACCGATATCATCGTTACCGATAATACGTAAGGTGGTGGAATATTGAGCGTTACCCTTCCCGCTCCATTTCGCCCGAACAATACGGTAGCCGAATCGTTTTCGTAGTTCTGGGGCGTTTGGGCAGTCTTTGCGATGAATCTTGATGCCACCATTGATGGTAACGAATCCGAACACGTCGTCTCCATAGATCGGATGACAGCATTTTGCCAGTTGGAAGTCAACCCCTTTCAGGTTTTTGTCGATAACGATCACATCGTCGCTGCCATAGGTCATCTCAGCATCAGGATGCTCGTACACAAATTCCTCAGCACTCTGTGTGGGCAGAGTGGGAGCTGTCCCGTTGTCATGCTGCTGTACCTCGATGTATCGCTCAATCACGTAGTTCATGTCGAGTGAACCTTCTGCCAGTTGTTTGTAGAACTCACGTGTCTCCTTGATTCCCAATTTCTTAATCAGGTGGTTCACCGTGCTCTCTTCGATGTCAATCTTCCTGTTCTTCAACCTACGTTCCAACATCTCTTTGGCCATGGCTCCCTGACGCACTTGGATATCCTTCAAGGCCAGTCGGATCTTCGACTTCGCACGTGAGGTCTTAACCACATTCAGCCAGTCTAGCTTAGGGGTTTGGTTACTGGATGTCATTACCTCCACTTGGTCACCAGACTGCAGTTGATGACGGAATGTCACTACCTTATTATTTATACGGGCTCCAGTACATTGATTTCCCACCCGTGAGTGGATGTGGTATGCGAAATCCAGCACGGTGGCACCCTTGGGGAATTTCAGCAGGTCGCCCTTGGGGGTGAACACAAAGACCTCATCCTCATACAGATCCATCTTGAACTCATCGATGATCTGCATGGTGTCATCACTGTTCTCCAAGGCGGCACGGATGCTGTTGAGCCAGTCATCCAAGCCACTCTCACTCTTCACGCCCTTATATCGCCAATGAGCAGCCAGACCACGTTCTGCCACCTCGTCCATGCGTTCAGTGCGTATCTGTACCTCCACCCATTTGTTCTCTGGTCCGAGCACGGTGATATGCAGGCTCTCGTAACCGTTGCTCTTCGGTACGGTGAGCCAGTCACGTAACCGTTTGGGATTCCCTTGATACATGTTGGTGATGATGGCAAAGGCTTGCCAGCAGAGTGCCTTTTCCGTCTGGGCGTTATATGGTTCCTTGGGCTCAATGATGATACGGATGGCGAACAGGTCGTAGATACCTTCAAATCCACATTTCTGTTTTTTCATTTTCTGCCAGATGCTGTGGATGCTCTTCGTGCGTCCCTTCATGTGGAAATGAAGGCCAGCCTCGTGCAGTTTCTCATCGATAGGCTTGATGAACTTCTCGATATAGGCATCACGGCTTTTCTTCGTGGCATTGAGTTTCTCCTTGATGAGGTAGTAGGCGTCGTGCTCCAGATATTTCAGGGAGAGATCCTCCAGTTCACTCTTCAGCTTATACAGTCCTAACTTATGGGCGAGGGGAGCATATAGGTAGCTGGCCTCTTCACTAACCTGTCGCTTGGCCTCCTCGTTCTCTGTGTCACGGATCTGACGCATCAGACTCACCCTGTCGGCAATCATTATCAGAATCACACGCATATCCTCGGCGAATGACAACAGCAGGTTCCTGAAGTTCTCACTCTCTATCACAGGATTCTTCTTGTATAACTCCTGGATACGTACCAAACCACGAATGATCGTGGCCACGGAAAGACCGTATTCTCTCTCGATCTGAGTGAGGACGGTCTGATCGTAGAAGGCCGTGGTGTAGAGCAGGATAGCCATCACCCCGTCGCGTTTCAGTCCTTCCTCATCCACTGCGATCATGGCAGTACGCAAACTATGCAGGATCGGATTCAGGCCAAACACGTCGCGATGAAGCGTCTCACTTTCCATCGACATGTTGAGGCTTTGGCGCATCCGTTGCTCATCACCCTCTTGGAGCGATGTTCCAAGCTTCTCCACCAGATCGTTCAGCAACGACTGCGATTCTGCCTTTTCTTCCTCTGTAAATAGCAATATCTCATTCATATCGTGGTTTCCTTTTGAGTATCATTACATGTATCTTAGTGTGCAAAGTTACAACTTTTTCTCGATTTTCTTTCATTACGTCTGTTTTTTTTGGTAGTTGCGAAACAAATTATTATCTTTGCAGAAAATTCACACAACTTATTTATCAACGAATAATCAAACAAAATGAAGAAATTGATGTTATTCGGCCTGTTGCTGTTGTCCATGGGGATGCAGGCACAGACAGCAAGGAAGTTCACGTTGGATCTGACTGCTGATGCCAAGGCGCAGATGGTATGCTTCCTCCCGGAAAAGAGTTCAGGCAAGGCTATCGTCGGTATTCCTGGTGGCGGTTACTCGATGTTGTCAAACACCCATGAGGGTTATCAGGCATCGGGGTGGCTGAACCAGCAGGGTATTGCTTATTTCGTGGTGAACTACAGACTGCCCAACGGCGACCGTACGTTGCCGATCAGTGATGTGGAGAATGCTTTCCGTATCGTTCGCGACTCAGCGAGCGTCTGGGGCATCAATCCCCGTGACGTGGGTATCATGGGTTTCTCGGCAGGTGGTCATTTGGCTTCTGTCATCTCCACTCATTCTGCTTATGAGGTTCGTCCTGATTTCACCATCCTCTTCTATCCCGTCATCTCGATGGATGAGCGAGTATCCCACAAATGGTCATGTCGCAATTTCCTGGGTGAGGAAGGTCAGAAGGATCCCGCTTTGGTACATGACTTCTCCACCCAGAATGCCGTGAAGCGCCATCTCACTCCACCTGCTGTGATCATTATGGCCAACGACGACCGTCTTGTTCCGCCGGTGACCAATGGTGTGGCTTACTATTCGGCTATGCGCAATGCAGGAAATGAGTGCAGTATGTTCATTTATCCGGCTGGTGACCATGGCTTTGGCTTCGGTCCGTGGTTCAAGTATCACGACCAACTGCTCACTGATCTGGGTAATTGGCTTCGCGACCGTCAGACGCCCCAGCCCGGTGTCCTCCGTGTAGCATGCATCGGAAATAGTATCACCGACGGTCATGGCATCGACATGGCTCCACAGCACGGCTATCCCGCTCTGTTACAGAAAAAACTCGGTAAAGGTTATTGGGTGAAGAACTTTGGCGTGAGTGCCCGCACGATGCTGAACGAAGGTGATTTCCCCTATATGAATGAAACTGCATGGAAAGATGCTCTGGCCTTTCAACCTGATATCGTGATTATCAAATTAGGCACGAATGATTCCAAACCTCATAACTGGAAACATGGAGAGTCCTTCAGAAACGACCTTGAGCAGATGATTACCACCCTGAACCCCTTGCTGGCTAAGCCTGTGAAGAAGTCGAAGAAAAAGAAGAATGCGGTCACTCAAGGACAAACAAAGCCCCTGATCTATCTTTGTACTCCTATCCCAGCATTCAAGTCGTCATGGGACATCAGTGAATCCGTGATAGCTAACGAGATTATTCCTATTCAGCAGGAGGTGGCAAAGAAATACGGACTTCAGGTGATCGACCTCCATACGCTCTTTGCCGATGGTGCTGCTCTGGTACAGCCTGATGGCATACATCCCAACGAGAAAGGTGTGCAACGCATGGCAGACATCATCGGAGATGCCCTGCTGAAATAACAGGTGTCTTCTGTGATTAGAACAGAATTCTTCTCTTTGTTCAAACATCATATTCATCATCAAAACGAGGCAGGTGCCATCAGGTCCTGCCTCGTTTCCGTGATTATTAAAATAGGTGAATATTAATTATATTCCGTGCAAGAGTGTGGCTGTTTCGTTTTTTTTACGTAACTTTGCACGCTAATAGAATCAAAGACGATCTGAAAGACGAATGAAAAAGATATGCAGTGCCATCCTTCTGATGGCGATGACAATGACAGTAAGTGCCCAAAGTGGTACGAACTCTCCTTATTCGCAGTATGGCCTGGGCATTCAAAGTGACCAGACAAGCGGTTTCAACAGAGGCATGGGTGGTTTAGGACTGGGATTCCGTGATGGGGGACAGGTAAACTTCATCAACCCTGCCAGCTATTCGGGTGTTGACTCTTTGGCCTTTATCTTTGATGTGGGCATGAGCGGTCAGATCACGAATTTCAAAGAGAAAGGCGTGAAGAAAAATGCCAAGAATGCGGATTTCGAATATGCTGTGGCTGCCTTCCGTCTGCTGAAACATGTGGGAATGAGCTTCGGTATCGTACCTCTGACGAATGTGGGTTACAGATATGTCACTGCCGAGCAGCTCAATGATTCCCGCACTACCTTCTATCAGAATTTCTATTCAGGCTCCGGCGGACTGCACCAAGTATATGTAGGAGCAGGATGGGAACCGTTCAAAGGGCTCTCCATGGGTGCTAATATTGGCTATGTCTGGGGCGATATTATCCGAAGCATTCAGAATGCATACTACAGTGTTCAGAATGGATCTCTTGAACTTGATGAAACGATCAATACGCTGACGAAGGTCAATGCAGCTTCGGCGAGTGCTTTGCGCCTGAATTTTGGAGCACAGTATGAATTGCCGTTAGGGAAAAAGGATGCGATCACGATTGGTGCTACCTTCAGTCCTTCTCATTCCCTTGGTGCTGATGCGGGTTGTGTCGTCACCAGTCAGAACACCTCTTCTGGTGTGAACAATCCCACCTCTTATACCATCGATGATGCTTTGAAGATGCCGATGATGTTTGGAGCGGGTGTGATGGTGAATCATCGCGGACAGCTGCGCGTGGGTGCCGACTACAGTTTCCAGCAGTGGAGTGGGGTGTCGTTCCCTGAGTATCGGGTAGTGAATGATGTTCCTTCCTATGTGCTGAATAGTGATTATTTCATGGATCGCCATAAGCTGACGGTGGGTGGAGAGTTCTGCAAGGGAACCACAGACCGTAAGTTCCTGAACCGTATCCGTTACCGTGCCGGTGTTTCCTATTCTACACCTTATTATAAAATTAATGGGGCAGATGGTCCGAAGGAGATCTCTGTCAGTGCAGGTTTTGGTATCCCCATCATCAACGGATGGAATAACCGTGTAGGACTGGCCAATGTCTCCTTACTGAATATCTCTGGTCAGTGGTCACACCAGTCTGCCGGTAAGGGCTTGCTGTCAGAGAATACGTTCCGTATCAACATCGGCATCACCTTCAACGAGCGTTGGTTTGCCAAGTGGAAGGTGCAATAGTTGTTCTGGGCATCGGTGAACTGACTGGATGATGGGTAAGATGAACGAATCAAGATGTCTCATAGGTTGGTTATCAGGCTTATGTCTGGTGCTGACGATGCTGGCGTCGTGCGAAGAGGGGAAGGAACATATCGCCCCGCCCATCTATCCCCGTGACTCCGCTTCCATCATGACCACCTATGGCGTGAACATGCTGATGAGTGACTCTGGTGTCATCAAGTACCGTATTGTCACCGAACGATGGGATTATAACGAGGTGAGAAACCCCAAGGTGTGGACTTTCGACAAGGGTATCTTCCTGGAGCAGTTTGATGAGAAGTTCCATGTGGAGGCTTATATCCAGGCAGATACTGCTTATAACTATTTTGAAAAGAAACTGTGGGAGTTGCGTGGCAGGGTACGTATCCGTACTAAGGCAGGACTGATCTTCACCAGTGAAGAACTCTATTGGGATCAGTTGCGCCATGAGATGTATAGCAACAAGTTTTCTCGGATTGTCACTCCCGAGCGGGAGATGCAGGGAACCTATTTCCTGAGCGATGACAATTTTCAGGATCTTACACATTATACGATATCCAATTCCAAAGGGTCGTTTGTCAAAGGGAAGGACGGCTTCGGCACCAACGAGGGCGATACCATCTTGAGTGCTCCCGACAGCGTGAAGTCGATGAAGCGCCAGCCCACGACGCCGAAGGCTAAAACTGATTACTAAAATGTCTGAAATAGATTTGCCGTTAGTCATAGGTATCCTCGTCGCGATGCTTTTCTCCGCCTTCTTCTCTGGCATGGAGATTGCCTTCGTGTCGAGTAACCGTATGCAGGCGGAGGTGGATAGGGAGAAGGCAGGTTTCGCTGCCCGGCCTTTGGGCGTGTTCTACCGTCATCCGAATAATTTCGTCAGTACGATGCTGGTGGGAAACAACATCGCATTGGTGGTGTATGGTATCCTGATTGCGAAATTCTTCGACAACACCATCTTCCAGGGTTTCGATGCGGCCTTTACCGTACCTGCCGATACCGTCTTATCTACGCTGATCGTCTTGTTCACAGGTGAGTTCCTGCCCAAAACGCTTTTCAAAAGCAACCCCAACCGGCTGCTCACCATCTTTGCCTTCCCTGCTTTTATCTGTTATGTCCTTCTCTGGCCTGTGTCCCGTTTCAGCACCATCATCTCGAAAGTGTTCTTGCGTCTCTTGGGTGTGAGGGTAGAGAAAGAGGGACAAGACGAGGGATTCACGAAGGTGGATCTCGACTATCTGGTTCAGTCGTCGATAGATAATGCCCGTAACGATGAGGAGATTGAGGATGAGGTGAAGATCTTCCAGAATGCCCTCGACTTCGCCGATACGAAGGTACGCGACTGTATGGTGCCGCGAACGGAGATCTGCGCGGTGGAAGATAACTGCTCCGCGGATGAACTCATGGCGGCTTTTGTGGAAAACGGTAAATCGAAAGTCATTGTATATCATGAGGATATTGATCATATCGTGGGTTATGTCCACTCTTCGGAGATGTTCAGGATCATGGGTGGCACAGAGACTGGCGAGGCCATGAAATGGAACCTGCAGTCGTTGATTCGCGAGATGCCGTTCGTTCCCGAGACAATGACAGCCCGGAAGATGATGCAGACTTTCCTCCAGCAGAAGAAATCTCTCGGTGTGGTCATCGATGAGTTCGGTGGAACCAGTGGCATCGTTTCGTTGGAGGACATCGTGGAGGAGATCTTCGGTGATATTGAAGATGAGCATGACAATTCCAACTATACCGCGAAGAAAACCGGCGATCATGAATATGTGCTGTCGGCACGTCTGGAAATTGACAAGGTGAACGAGATGTTTGACTTGGAACTGCCGGAGAGTGAAGAGTACATGACTGTAGGAGGACTGATCCTGCATGAGTACCAGAGCTTCCCCAAACTCAACGAAGTGGTGAAAATCGGCCGTTTTGAGTTCCGCATCATCAAGAATACCATGACGAAAATCGAGTTGGTGAAGTTGAAAGTGACTGAATAAAACAACTTTTTGCAAGATTCTTGCGGATAATTGACAAATTATTTGTAATTTTGTCGGCTGTTAGCGGCAAACCGCCGCATGACCCCCTCCTAAAGGAGGGAAAAACGTGAATAATAACAATAAAAACAATCATAAACAAATGGCAGCAATTGGAAAAATCAGAAGCTGGGGCCCGGTCCTCGTTACAGTGATCGGTCTGGCCCTTTTCGCATTCATTGCCGAGGAGTTGTTCCGCTCCTGCGATTCTATCAAGAACCAGCAGCGTCAGCAGGTCGGCGAAGTGTTAGGTAAGAAAATCGATGTTCAGGAGTTCCAGAACCTCGTGGACGAATACACGGATGTCATCAAGATGAGCCAGGGTCGTGATAACCTGACCGATCAGGAGCTCAACCAGGTGAAGGACATGGTGTGGAACCAGTTCGTGCAGAACACCGTGATTGAGAACGAAGCAAAGAAACTCGGTCTCACCGTCACCGATCAGGAGATGCAGAACATGTTGCAGCAGGGTACCAACCCCATGCTGTTGCAGACTCCTTTCGTCAACCAGCAGACACGTCGCTTCGATGCTAACGCCCTGAAGCAATTCCTGGCAGAGTATGACAATGCCAAGAAGACCAACCCGCAGTTGGCTGAGCAGTATAAGACCCTTTACAACTACTGGACCTTCATGGAGAAGAACATGCGCCAGCAGCTCCTGGCCCAGAAGTACCAGTCATTGCTGGGTGCTTGCTTGCTCTCTAACCCCGTGGAAGCTCAGCAGGCTTATACCGAGGAGACCCTCGAGAGTTCCGTGAACCTCGTTTCTTTCCCTTACAGCAGGATCAACGACAACAAGGTGCAGGTGACCGATGCTGATATCAAGGCTAAGTATGAGGAGCTGAAGGCCCGCTTCCTCCAGCCGGAGGAGAGCCGCGACATTAAGTTCGTGGATGTGCAGGTCCTTCCCTCTGCTTCCGATCGCGCTGCTCTTGACAAGAGCGTGAAGGAGTTCCGTGACCAGCTGGTTACCGCCGACGATCCCACAGAGATCATCCGCAAGAGTGCATCTCTGGTGAGCTACCTTGGTGTGCCCCAGACTCGCTCTGCCTTCCCCCGCGACATCGCCCTTCAGCTCGACTCTGTTGCTGTAGGTTCCACCACCGCTCCTATCGAGAACAAGGATGACAATACCCTAAACGTGGTGAAGCTCTATTCTAAGCAGCAGCTGGCCGATTCTATCCAGTTCCGTGTGATCCAGGTGGCCAAGGAGGATGTGACAGCAACCCGCAAGACCGCTGACAGTATCTACAACGCCCTGCAGGCTGGTGGTGACTTCGAAGCCATTGCCAAGAAATATGGCCAGACAGGTGAGAAGGTTTGGATGACGAGCCGTGAGTATGAGAATGCTCCTTCCATGGATGCCGATACTCGTAAGTATATCAATACGCTGAACACCGCTGCCCTGAATGCCACGAACAATATCGCCATGGCTAACGGTAACGTGATCCTTCAGGTAACCAACCGTACGGCTATGAACACCAAGTATGTGGCTGCTGTGATCAAGAAGACCATCGACTTCTCTAAGGATACATACAACACCGCTTACAACAAGTTCTCACAGTTCGTAAGCGAGAGTCAGACCTTCGAGGCCCTGGAGAAGAACGCTGCTAAGTACGGTTATAAGGTTCAGGAGCGTCAGGGTATCCGTAACACTGAGCACTATGTGGCTGGTATCTCCAGTACTCGTGATGCACTGAAGTGGATCTTCGAGGCTAAGCAGGGTAATATCTCTCCGCTCTATGAGTGTGGTAACAACGACCATCTCCTGGTGCTGGCTCTGAACAACATCAATGCCAAGGGTTACCTCAACTATGAGAAGAACGAGGAGCTGAAGTCTTATCTGAAGGCCGAGGTACTGAAAGACAAGAAGGCTGAGCAGATCCTTGCTGAAGTGAAGGGTGTGAAGAGCATCGCTGATGCCAGGAAGAAGGCTGGTAACCTGGTACGCGTTGACCAGATTACATTCTCCGCTCCTGTATTTGTTCAGGAGACTGGTTCCAGTGAGCCTGCACTGAGTGGTGCCGTGGCTGGTACGAAGAAGGGTGCCTTCTGTCCGCGTCCCATCAAGGGTAATGCCGGTATCTATTTCCTCCAGGTTCTTGACCAGACCCGTCGTGACGGCAGCAAGTATGATGCTAAGAAATATGAGCAGCAGGCTCAGCAGAAGGTCATGCAGCGTGCAGGAAACTTCATGCAGGAGCTGATGATGAAAGCCAATGTTACAGACAACCGCTACCTGTTCTTCTAATACCTGTAGCAGACTGTATTGACTTAATAAATATAATAAGGTGTAGGGTTCCTGCACCTTATTTTTTTTTGTCCTATTGGCTCTGTTATTTAGGCAAACCATCTATTCACTTTGTGCAACGGCTCTGCACAAAGTGTGCAACTATTCTGCACAAAGTGTGCAAATACTCTGCACAAGTTGTGCAACGGCTCTGCACAAGTCATGCCACGAATCTGTCTGAATTGTTCAATAGAAAAGGACCTGTCGTGATGGCAGGTCCTTATGGATGATGGGTATGGATCGGATGGCGTTAATAGCTACGTGCGATGATGACACGATACTTGGCGGGCTTACCGCTCACCATGTCGATACCTTCCGTCTGCTCCACACCGAAGGGCACGCAGCGGATGGTGGCCTGTGTCTCTTCCTTGATCTGAGCCTCGGTCTCGGCAGTGCCGTCCCAGTGGCAGAGGAAGAAGCCGCCGTCCTTCACGCGCTCCTTGAACTCCTCGTAGTTGTCACATTCGTAGATATGGGCATCACGGTAGTCCTTGGCCTTCTTGAAGATATTCTGCTGGATATCCACTAACAGCTGCTCCACATACTGTACGATACCGTCGATGGGACGAGTCTCTTTCTCCAGGGTATCACGGCGCATCACCTCGATGGTGCCGTTCTCCAAGTCACGACCGCCCATGACAAGACGTACGGGAACACCCTTCAGCTCATAGTCGGCGAACTTAAAGCCAGGACGTTTGTTGTCGGCATCATCGTATTTCACGCTGATACCAGCCTGGCGCAGTTCATCGATGACGGGCTGCAGGCGCTTGCTGATGGCAGCTAACTGATCGGCACCCTTGGTGATAGGTACGATGACCACCTGAATCGGCGCGAGTTTCGGAGGCAATACCAGTCCGTTGTCATCGCTGTGGGTCATGATGAGGGCACCGATGAGTCGGGTGGAGACACCCCATGAGGTGGCCCATACATACTCAGGTTTATTGTCTTTGTTCAGATAAGTCACGTCGAAAGCCTTGGCGAAGTTCTGTCCGAGGAAGTGCGACGTACCGCTTTGCAGGGCCTTACCGTCCTGCATCATGGCCTCGATGGTGTAGGTGTCGAGGGCTCCGGCGAAACGCTCCGTCTCGCTCTTCACACCCTGTACCACGGGAACGGCCATCCATTCCTCTGCGAACTTGGCATAGACCTTTAGCATCTTCTGTGCTTCCTCCTCAGCTTCCTCACGGGTGGCATGGGCGGTGTGACCTTCCTGCCACAGGAACTCACTGGTACGGAGGAACGGACGGGTGCGCATCTCCCAGCGCATCACGTTACACCACTGGTTACACATCAGGGGCAGGTCGCGCCATGACTGGATCCAGTTCTTATAAGTGTTCCAGATAATGGTCTCACTGGTGGGGCGGATGATCAGCTCTTCCTCTAACTTGGCAGCAGGATCCACCACCACGCCACTCTTATCTTCCGTAGCCTTCAGACGGTAATGGGTCACCACGGCACACTCCTTGGCGAAGCCTTCCACATGCTCAGCCTCACGGGAGAGGAACGACTTCGGGATGAGGAGGGGGAAATAGGCGTTCTGTGCCCCTGTCTCCTTGAACATCTGGTCGAGCTGATGCTGCATCTTCTCCCAGATGGCATAGCCGTAAGGTTTGATCACCATACAACCGCGTACTGCCGACTGCTCAGCGAGGTCGGCTTTCACAATCAGGTCGTTGTACCACTGACTGTAGTTGTCGGCACGTTTTGTTAATTCTTTCAGTTCTTTTGCCATATTGAAATTTCTTAAGTTTGTCCTATCCTTTATTCTTATGAAATCGGCTGCAAAAATACGAAAAAAATCGCTAATTCCCGACAATATAAATGAATCTTCTTGTCATGTAGTATTAAATTATTCTTAATTCTCTTGGTATTTCAGAAATTTCCATTATCTTTGCAACGTTTTAAAGTAGAAATTTTTGATACTCATTTTTAAATTATTAAGACATGAAGCATTTAAAAGTATCCGTATTGGGACTCTGTTCCATGGTATTGTTAGCAGGTTGCGGTATGAGCAACACAGCTAAAGGTGGTATTTTTGGTGGTGCCGGTGGTGCTGCCTTAGGTGGAATTCTTGGCCAGGTGATCGGTCATAACACAAAGAGTACAGCGATTGGTGCCGCTATCGGTACAGCTGTGGGTGCTACTGCCGGTGTGCTGATTGGAAAGAAGATGGACAAGGCAAAGGCTGCTGCCGCTGCCGTACAGAACGCACAGGTGGAGGGTATCACCGATGCTAACGGCCAGACCATGGCTGTGAAGGTGACCTTCGATTCTGGTATTCTTTTCCCGACAAGCAGTTCTACTCTGCAGGCTTCTGCCAAGAACTCTCTGACAGAGTTTGCTAACGTACTGAAGCAGAACAACGATGCTGACGTGGCTATCAAGGGATTCACCGACAACCAGGGCTGGAAGAACTCTACCGCTGAGCAGAGTGCACAGAAGAACGAGACTCTTTCTCTGCAGCGTGCCCAGAGCGTACAGAAGTACCTCACTGGTCAGGGCGTGAGCAGCTCTCAGATCAAGAGCGTTGAGGGTCTTGGTGAGGCTGACCCCGTTGCTTCCAACGCTACTGCAGCCGGTCGTCAGCAGAACCGTCGTGTAGAGGTTTACCTCTTCCCGAGTCAGTCAATGATCGATGCTGCTAACAACGGTACACTTCAGTAATGAAGATCATCCGAGGCGTTAAGCATATCATAAAATGGATGGTGGTGGCTTTCTTTGCCTCCACCATTCTTTCTGTTATAGTGCTCAGGTTCGTGCCTGTGTTCTATACTCCGCTGATGTTCATCCGTCTGGGGGAACAGCATCAGGAAGGTAAGGAACTGAGGTTGAAACATCACTGGGTACCGCTGGAGAAAATCTCAGTGAGTATGCCCGTGGCAGTGATGGCGAGTGAAGACCAGCGGTTTCTCAAACATCACGGTTTTGATTACCAGGCGATAGAGAAGGCTGCCAAGCGCAATATCACCAACAAGCGGAAATTAGGTGCCAGCACAATCAGTCAGCAGACGGCCAAGAATGTGTTCCTGTGGCCAGGACGGTCGTGGCTGCGCAAAGGACTGGAAGCTTATTTCACCATGCTGATTGAGATGATGTGGAGTAAACAAAGGATCATGGAGGTGTATCTGAATTCCATTGAGATGGGCGATGGCATCTATGGTGTGGAGGCTGTGGCACAGGAGCATTTCGGATGCTCTGCCAAAGAGCTGACCCGTGCCAACTGCGCCCTGATTGCTGCCACTCTTCCCAACCCGCGTCAGTTCTCTTCGAAGAACCCGTCGGATTATATGGTGAAAAGGAAGTATGCTATTATGAAACAGATGAAATTCATACCCATCCTGCCGAAGGAAGGACAGGACGTGGATCCAAGTACGGTCGATGGGGGAATCTATAAGAAGTGAGAGCCCACCCCGTCCCTCCCAAAGGGAGGGAGAAGGGAATCAGTAGTAATCATACAGTTCAAAGTTCAAAGTTCAAAGTAATATGTTGTTAGAGGCGCTGAATGAGAGTCAGCGGAAGGCTGTGGAATATATTGATGGTCCCTCACTGGTGATAGCCGGTGCGGGATCAGGGAAGACACGTGTGCTTACTTACAAAATAGCCTACTTACTTCAGCAGGGAATGAAACCCTGGAATATCCTGGCTCTGACATTCACGAACAAGGCCGCTAAGGAGATGAGGAGCCGTATCGGACAGCTGGTGGGTGAGGATATAGCACGTTATCTGTACATGGGTACCTTCCATAGTATCTTCTCCAGAATCCTGCGACGGGAAGCGGAGAAGATAGGCTATACCAGTAACTTCACCATCTATGACGAGAGTGACAGTCGTTCGCTGATCAAGAGCATCATCCGTGAGATGAACCTCGATGATAAGATATATAAGCCCGCCACGGTACATAACAGGATCAGTATGGCGAAGAACCATCTGATCCTTGCCGATGACTATGCCATCGACCGTAATGCACTGCAACGTGACCGTGATGCGAAGATGCCGGCCGTCAGTGCGATCTACTCTGCCTATGCCGCCCGATGCAGACAAGCCAATGCGATGGATTTTGACGACCTGCTTACGCAGACGTTCGTCCTCTTCCGTGAGCATGAGGAGGTAAGACGGCAGTATGCCGAACGCTTCCAGTTCGTGTTGGTGGATGAGTATCAGGATACGAACTCCGTACAGCAGCGCATCGTCCTCCAACTGACGCAAGAGCATCAGCATGTGTGTGTGGTGGGTGATGATGCACAGAGTATCTATGGCTTCCGTGGTGCCAACATCGATAATATCCTCGACTTCCAACAGATGTACGACGGTACCCGGTTATTTAAGCTGGAACAGAACTACCGCAGTACGCAACGGATCGTACAGGCTGCGAACAGTCTGATCAAGAAGAACGAACGACAGATCCCCAAGGATGTGTATAGTCATAATGAAGAAGGGGAGCGGCTGGTGTTCAAGCCTGCCTATAGCGACAAGGAAGAGGCTATCATCGTCTGCAACGATATCAAACGGATCAAACGGACCGAGCACTGTGAGTACAGTGACTTTGCCATCCTTTACCGTACCAATTCCCAGAGCCGTAGCTTTGAGGAGGCTTTCAGGAAAGAGAATATTCCTTATCGCATCTATGGCGGACTGAGCTTCTATCAGCGGAAGGAGATCAAGGATATCATCGCCTATTTCCGTGTGGTGGCGAATCCAGATGATGAGGAGGCACTGAAACGTATCATCAACTATCCTACACGGGGTATCGGTGATACCACGGTGAGTAAGATCTCTGCCTGTGCCATGCGTAATCAGACGAGTCTGTGGAACGTGATCTGCAATCCCGTACATTGCGGTCTTGATGTGAACAAAGGAACCCTGACGAAATTGCAGCATTTCCGCGAACTGATCAGCAGCTTCATCGAGCATGTGGAGATGGATGCTTATGAGTTAGGAACGGAGATTATCAAAGGCAGTGGCATCTCTGCCGACTTGTACAGTGACTCCACACCGGAGGCTGTCTCGCGTCAGGAGAATCTGGAGGAGTTCCTAAGTGGTATGCAGGACTTTGTTCAAGGACGAAAGGAAGAGGGCAGGGAACAGGAGGTGTCGCTGACGGATTTCCTGCAGGAGGTGTCGTTGCTGACCGATCTTGACAGTGAAGGGGAGGAAGATGCCCATCGTGTCACCCTGATGACAGTTCATAGTGCCAAGGGACTGGAGTTCCCCACGGTCTTTGTGGTAGGCTTGGAAGAGAATATCTTCCCCAGTCCGATGTGCACCAACTCCAAACGGGAACTGGAGGAGGAACGGCGACTGCTGTATGTGGCCATCACGAGGGCAGAACGTCATTGTATCCTCACCTGTGCGAAGAACCGCTGGCGTTATGGTAAGATGGAGTTCGATACGCCCAGCCGCTTCTTGCGGGATATCGACCCGAAACTGTTGAAGGTGGAGGAGGAGAAAGGGGGTGATCTCTTCGGAGGGATTAACGACTCTCCATCGAGAAGTCGCTTCGGAGGGTATAACGACAGTCGCAGGTGGCAGAATGCCAACCCTGTGGCATCGCAGTTCAAGGCCGATCCCATGCCTCGTGTGACTGGTCATCATGAGGAGAAGCCTGCCGATCCTTTCTCACCGCGTTTCAAGCGTACCTTCACATCGGCAGGCGGTAACCTGCGTCGTGTCTCTGATGTGGTGAACAAGTCTTCTGGAACAGCTCCCACAGGGAATAAAGCCGTTCTTGTGGAAGGTAATACCATTGAGCATGAGCGCTTCGGTGTGGGAACGGTGATTCGTGTAGAAGGGACGGGTGAGAATACAAAAGCAACTGTCCAGTTCCGCAATGCAGGAACAAAACAGTTGCTGTTGAAGTTTGCCCGATATAAGGTGATCGGGTAGTCACCGATAATCACAAAGCCTCGTCGTCGGGCTTTATCAGTTTCCTGCTCACTTTCGGAAGATGTTTCTTCTTCCGCAGCCAAGCAGCTTTCTTCGCCTCGTATTCCTCTTGATGGCGTTCCAGGAAATTATCTGCCATCTTGCTAATGAGAGAATTTACTGTAGATTACGCTGATGGTGATGTCACCGTTGGTGTTCTCACTGCCTCCCACCAGTTTTAGACTGGTAATAGACATGTCGTTGACCACTCTGCTGATCCGTTGGGTGTTACTCGATGTGGTCGAAGTACTGATACTAACGGGCACCAATACCACTTTGTTCCAGTTTGGATGGCTGTCAGCGAATCCACTGCCGCCTTTCTTCTTGGCATTGGCCATGGAACGGATCAGGTTGGAGATATTGTCAAAGGTATAGGAATCCCTGTATGTCTTTTTTGTTGCGGTGGAACCAGTATAGTAGCTGTTGACACTAATCACGGTATGATCTCTTTCTTTCACATACGAGGTGATGTCGTTGGGCAGACTGTTGCGCTCGAAGAACGTGTAGAGGCTGTCCTTGGGCACCATCAGCAAGTAGGTGGGCAGACTGAGGTCATAGGGGGTGTGATGCTCGTTCTGGATTCGTGTCAACATGATCTTCGCTGTGTTCAGCGTATCGTTGTCATGGTTTTTCACGATCTCGTCAACAGGTATGGTCAGTTCGGTGAAGATGCCTGCCGGACTCTTCACATATGTGCAATTGTTGTCAGCCACGAGTCTGGCAATAGATTGCTTGTCGTTTGTCACCCTTGTTGTCTGCAACACCTCCTCAGTCCCGGAGAAGGCCGTGGATCTCGTGATGATCTTGTCACCAGACTTGATCTTGTAGAAGATGTTCAGCCAACTGATGCTCACGTAGGCCATCGAGCCTATGCCGTCCTTCATCTGTACGTAGAAACCAGGACAGACATTGTGAACAAAGCGATAAGCGTTCTTGAAGTTCTCCTTATTCTCAAAGTACTTACGCATCACGTAAGTACCATAGTTGTTATAAGTCTTACCGTCCTTGTCGGTATAAGGCTTGTTCAACGCAATGCGAATTCTCGGCAGGTAATCAGCACTCTTACGGACACTGTCCTTGAGGGTCTGGTCAGCCAGCGTATATGCCATATCAACCTTTAGACCGTTCTCACGCAGATAGCCGTTAGCAGCAGGATCGAAGTTCGAATAATACAACACATTCTCTTCCATGGGCTTAGCCATCTCGTTGAGGGAAAGCTTCATGGTGGCAAGAGAGTCTCCGTAAAAACTGTTATAGAAGAGTTCTACGACACAGGAGTCGGCCACCACCTCACCATCGATCTTACTCTCAATGCTGTCTTTGTTGGTAAAGACATTATTGTTAAGCGTGGTGAACTGTACCATAAAGTCCCCTGTGATATAGGTACCCGTCTCCGGGTCTTTGATCCTGCCTAAATAGCCCGTGGCACTGCGTGAGAGAACGGAGTCGGCCACAATAGAACGGGACGACACCTTAAAAGAGTCGGTGGCTATTTTCAGAATGGCTGTGTTATCCGTCAATGACGAACCAATAACGTCCGTCGTTTCATCGCAGGCTGTCACCAGCATCATCAGCAGTGACAGACCTGCCAGAAGTTTTGCTTTCATTGAATCTGATACTAAAATCGATTAATTCTATCATTCCTCAGTGTGACCGTACACCTCATCATAGAACAGGTCGTAGGGCTCACTGATATTGTCTTCGCCTGGATATCTCATCACAGGTACTCCATTGCCGATGGCATAGTTGAGTAATTCCGGATTCACCGCACTACCGGCTTCCACCACACCGTCGGAATAGTCGATGGCGAGTTTGCTCAGCTCGGTGAAGTCGAATTTCTCATTGTATTTCTCAAGCAGGGATTTCTTGGCATCTTTAAACTCAATGCAGTTCCTGAAATTCTCGCCTAAGTTGTTCTTCAGCTCTTTGCTGAAAAGAGAGGTGATCACCTTGGTGTTGGCGAACGACGGCTCCTCATGGTAAGCTGTCTTGATGTAGAAGGGAATCACGCCGCTCATCCATCCCTGACAATGGATGATGTCGGGCACCCAACGGAGCTTCTTCACCGTCTCCAGCACACCCCGTGCGAAGAAGATGGCACGCTCACCGTTGTCAGAATACTCCTCACCGTTTTCGTCTGCCTCCATCAGTCTCTTGCTGAAGTAATCATCGTTGTCGATGAAATAGACTTGTATGCGGGTCTGTGGGATGGAAGCCACCTTAATGATCAGGGGGTGATCGGTCTCATCAATGATCAGCATCATGCGCGACAGGCGTATGACCTCATGCAATTGTCCTCTCCGTTCGTTGATGTTTCCCCATTTCGGCATGAACGTGCGTATCTCGTAGCCCTTCTCTTGGATGGCCTGCGGCAGATTACGACCGAGCAGTGACAACTCACTATCGGGCACATACGGAGTGATCTCTTGGTTGATGAATAATACTTTCTTTGCCTTCATGATGATTCCAATTTGCCTGCAAAGTTACGAAAAAAAAATGATATAACCGATTCTTTTGGTTTATTTAACGTGTATTCGGCTTCTGACCGTACAGGGGTTTGATGGTGATTTGCCTGTCGTAGGCAGCCGGTTTCACCCTGTATCCGTCGAGTACATAGACACAGGTACAGCCCACTCCCGTCGTATTGTAGTCGAGGTTGAGGGTGTATCGGTCTTTCTGTGGCTGTAGCTGATAGGTGAACTGACTCTTGGTCAGATTGTCGGTAGTGAACGGATAGGCATTGAAGTTGAAATGCTCGTTCATGCTGATCTGTACGCCCTGACCTGTCTGATTAAGCAGCTGGACATACCGCGTATCGGTACGCAAGGCATGATCCTGCGGCAGGAGGTAAGGTTCGTACATGTCGGCAACGGTCTTGCTCCAGATACCCACGGGATAGCCTGTCTTGCGGTCGGGATAGTTCTCTTCGGGTCCGCGGCCGTACCAGGTGATGTGGTCAAATTCGTTGGCAATGGAAGTCGTGAAGCCAATACGTGGAAGGAGTTCGGGCAGTTTGCCCTGCGGACTCAGATGGTTGTGAATGGTCACCGTTCCGTCATCGTAGAAATGATAGGTGTAGTCGAGGGAGAACCCTGCTAACTGAATTCCTTGAATATAAAGGTCGAGGGCACCGTAGGAAGAGGCTCCGGCCTGTACGAGCTGGTGAACGGTAACGGTTGTCTCGTGATCACGATGGTTCAGTTGTACTTCTGTCGGTCGGGTGAGCAGTTGGTTCAGTCCCTTGGAATAGAATAGGGTCGATACCATGTTACCCCAGCCTTCAGCATAACCTCCATCGACACGGAAGGCATCCCAGGAGTCAAACTCATTAGCAAGGGGAGCACGCCACAGGTTGAAGGTCACAGGCTCTTTAAGCAGCGTCTTTCCCTCAACCTCTATCTGTTCGAGGTTACCGGTTTCCTTGCTGATGCGGTAGCAGAATCCCTGTCCGCTGATCCTGATCTCCTTGTCGTTCTCTTCAGTGGTTACATGGTCGGCAGATGCCTTCAGGAAGGGAGCAGGCCTATTCCACGATGTCAGTTCCAACTGATCCCATGCCACTTCATGTCCTGCCTTGGCCCAGATCTCGTCTTTTTTGATGGAAGAGGTGATCATGACGCGGTATTCTTTTCCTGCGACAAGAGCCGGCTTGTGGTAAGGAATCCTGACGATTTGTTTTTGTTGAGGTTGGGTGGAGAACTGGATGTCACCTTCTTCCAGTACGTCACCGTCTGCCATCAGCCTCCAGTGGGAAGCATATTGAGACAGGTCGGTGAAGAACAGACGGTTGGTGACCTCTGCCTCCCCTGTGTCGGCATCGAGCAGTCGGATACTGATGGGCTGGGTGGTCCACTTCATCTGTTTCATCTCGGGTTGTACGGTACGGTCGGGCCAGATACTGCCATAGGTACGCATGTTACCGCCAATCGTGAAGAACGTACCTTCATCACCGTTGCCGTCGAAGGTGAGATAGAGGACTGCCTCGTCTGCGCGACCTTCACCGTCGGCCAAGCATTTGTCATAGATGGCTACATTGTCCATCTGGGCATCGGCGGTATAGATGGTCTGGGGATCTTGTGCGTGGTTACCCGCAAAACGTCCGATGTTGATCGGGTAGGGGAAATTGCTCAGCATACCGCGCTCCGTGGGTTGGTTTCCTCGTCTGAAACGGTTGGTCTCCCTTTGGGGAAGGGTCGGCTCCGTGCCTTTCAGCTGACCGTCGATGTAGAGTTTCATCTCTTTCCCGTCCCAGGATGCTGTGACATGATGCCAGGTGCCCACCCAGTTCGTTGGCAGATCTACAGTAAGCGCATGCTTGATGCCGGAATGGAGATAGAACTGCAGCTTGTCGTTCCCTTTCTGCACCACACCGAATTGTGTGTTCCCCTTCGTGATGTAGGGAGCACCTTCATTGATCCCGCTTAACTTTCCTGGTTTAACATCGAAAGCGATGGTCAAGGCATTCCCCGTAAGTTCCACATTCTTACTACGATACACTTCCACCCATTCATCGTGTCCGTTGAGGCATAACACCCCTTTCTCTACCTTCGCGTTACCCATCAAATGAGCAGGAGTATGATAAGGAGAGCTGTCGGACAACGGACGGATATGATCTGTGAGACCAGGGTTGACAAAGTCCCAGATGGCACCGCCCATCAGTCGCGGATGCCGCCGTATGACATCCCAGTATTCATCAAGGCCACCACCTGCATTTCCTGCCACGGAGAGGTATTCATCCATGAACGACGGACGGGGATCTTCACACTCGGGAACCAACGCAGTGTTCATTTCCAGCTCATAAGGTGTAGGGTAGCGTGGTCCGATGATATCCTCACCGGGATGGGCATAGGCGTTTCCACCGTACATAAAGTAGCGAGTGGAGTCGTATTTCTTTCCTTCTTTCACCACCTCGGTAATCAGCGGTCCTTCACCACTTTCATTACCTGCGCTCCAGAAGAGGACACACGGGTGGTTACGGTCGCGAAGTACCATCTGACGGACACGCTCCTGATACATGGACAGGAACTTCTGGTCGTTCGATATATATTCCGTAGCGTGTGCCTCTGTCCCAGCCTCGTCAATGATGTACAGACCATACTCATCAGCCAGTTCGAGATACTTATTGACGGGAGGATAGTGTGAGGTGCGTACGGCATTGAAGTTATGCTGCTTCAGAATCTCCATGTCCTTGCGGATGGTTTCCTCGTTCATGGCATGCCCCAAAACGGGATGCTGCATGTGCGTGTTGGTGGCATTGATCTTGATGGGCTGTCCGTTGAGGTAGAACACCTGATGACGGATCTCGGTCTCCTTGAATCCCATCTTACTGCTAATCTGCTGCATGACATTACCCGACTCCGACAGCAGTTCAAGCTTCAGGTTGTAGAGCACAGGAGTCTCACAAGTCCATTTGTCGGGATTGGTAACCAGTGAGGTGAGCTCAACCGATTTCTTTCCTTTGCCGTCCATCACGAACTTGTCGGAAAGCATCTCCTTGACCTTCACTCCCTTTGCGTTGCTTAATGTGGCACGTACGGCGTAGGCAGCACTCTTCTCCTCATATTTCTTTACGTCGATATTCACCTTCAGGGTCGCATCCTTGTATTGGTCGTCAAGATCCGTCGTGACATACCAGTCGAACAGGCGTGTCTTGGGTGTGGCATAGAGCGTGACATCATCACAGATACCTGCCAGACGCCAGTAATCCTGTCCTTCGAGATAATAGCCGTCAGAATATTTGAGCACACAGACGGCCAGTGTGTTCTTTCCTGGTTTAATGTAAGGTGTTACATCATATTCTGCCGGTTCCTGTCCACCCTCGTTGTAGCCCACCTGTTTGCCGTTGATCCATACAAACGATGCACTCTGAGCCTTTTCGATGCGCAGGAAGACCTGTTGTCCTTTCCATTGAGAGGGAATGGTGAAGGTACGGCGATAGGCACCTGTGGGATTATACTCTCGCGGTACGAACGGTGGATTGGCCTTGAAGGGAGCAGCGACATTGCGGAACAACGGATCGCCATATCCCTCCATCTCCCAGTTGCTCGGAACATGGATGCTCTTCCACTTGCCGTCCTTGAATTCGGGCATGAAGAAATGCTGCGGTACCTCCTCAGGGGTGTTGGCAAAGAAGAATCGCCAATTCCCGTTGAGTGACAGATGCTGGTCTGCCAGATAGTAGGCATGGCCCTCTTCCTGGTTTTCCTCATAAACAGAAGTGTTCTCAATGTAATCGTAGATGTGGTTAAGATACTGGGCGTTCAACTGCAATGAACAGACTGCTAAAAGACTAAAAGTCCAAATTCTTCTATACATACTGTTGGGTTGTTGTTAATAGCATGATGGATGTAACTTATTAAGTGCAAAGGTACACTTTTTCAATGAAAAAGAAACCACTTTGTATATAAATTTCCTTAATCAGTGTTATTTATACATTATATATTACCTAAATACACGTTTCTGATACCCTCTTCACGTGCTACTTCCTTCGCCTCCTTCAGTGTGTGAATGGGCGTCGGAGAGATGTCATTCATCTTATATCGTGGGAAGAAACGACTGAAGTGTAATGGATTGTCGGCAAGACCGTTGTCTGCAATCCATCGGCACATTTGCCGGATCATCTGCATGTCATCATTCACTCCTGGGATGATGAGATTCGTCAGTTCCACCCAAACACCAGCGTTATGCATGGCAAGGATGGTGTCGAGGACAGGTTGCAGATGACCGCCGCTTACCTTCATATAGAGATCATCGCTAAAAGATTTCAAGTCGATATTGGCAGCATCGAGATAGGGTAGGAGGTCCTTCAAAGGCTCCTGACAGACGTAGCCCGCTGTGACGAGGATGTTCCAAAGACTGTTTTCATGTGCCAGTCTGGCCGTGTCGGTGATATACTCAAGATAGGTGAGTGGCTCGGTATAAGTGTAGGCAATACCAGGACAATGATGCTCTTTGCAGATTTCTACTACTGCTTGAGGAAGCAGGTTGTAATAACTTGATTCATTGGGTGATACCTGCGAAATCTCATGGTTCTGACAATTCAGACAACGGAAATTACAACCTGTACATGCGATTGAGAGGCAGGTCGTACCAGGATGGAAATGATACAGCGGTTTTTTCTCAATCGGGTCGATGGCCAGCGAACAGGGTTTGCCATATACCTCACTGACAAGTACCCCGTTCTCATTCTTCCGACTACGGCACACTCCCACTTTGCCATCGGCAATACGGCAGTGGTGCGGACATAGCAGACACACTACCCGTCCATCCTCCAGTTTCTGATAATACCTACATTCTATCATCTGTGCCGTATCCATTGAAATGATCCATCACCCTTCCTCCTTCATCCTTCCTCCTTCCTCTTTCATCCTTCATCTTTCATCTTTCCTCCTTCCTCCTTCATCTTTCATCTTTCCTCTTTCCTCCTTCATCTTTCATCTTTCATCTTTCCTCCTTCCTCCTTCACTCTTCCTCCATCATTTAAAACACGATGGCTTCATAAACATAGAGTTCCGCATCCCGCCAGCCATCCCATCCGATGCCAGCCTTGTCCTGGGCACAGTGACCGACAAACTCCTCTTTCGTCCAGTTTACCTCATCGGCAACCTGCGGCAGGAATGTTCCACTGCGATAACCCCGTCGGATATAGATCCCATGACGGTGCAGTTCAAATTCATCCAGACTCTGTATGCGCCGCATAGGTGTGAGCACAGAAATCTCAATGTCGATATCCTCAAGCTCCTCCAGGGTAACAGGCATGAATCGCGGATCTTCAAAGGCTGCAGCACGGGCCATCTCACTTATAATCTCATGCAGGGGAACGTCCTCGCCAAAGTGTCCGATGCACCCACGTAGCTTTCCATGCTTATGCAATGACACAAAGGCACCACACTTTCTTTTCAGTGTAGGGCTTATCGTGATTGCTGTCCTTCTGCCGTTCAACGAATCTTTGATGCTCGTGAGGGCAATCTCTTTTAGTATTTTCTTCTCTTCATCCGACAGTGAGAACTCTTGTGATGTCTCACGTAGAATAGCAAACGCATGGTAGCCCACAACGCGGTTATGGTCGTGATTGTCAATGTCCCCAGAGTTTTGATACAATAGATGCTTCACCTCATAAGTACTGTCTATCATCATCAGCAGCGTAGCGATAGCCAGCTCCCCACAGGCACTCGTAGCGAGGTTGCGTTTACCACTGCGGGCATTCTTCTCCAGCACAGCGATGAACTGCTCCACGTCACCTGTTTCTATGGTCTTACCCGTCTTGGCATCCACCTCACAGGCATCTTTATATGAGGGATAGTGTGAGAAGTCACTGCTGATGACAAACAGGTTCTCGTCTGTGAAATACGGCTTCAGCACACCGGCTATCCGTTTCAGCTTCCGGTAGTCATTGGTGGAGATAATGATGGGCACGATGGGAGGAACAGCATCCTCCCCAAACCGTCTTTGCAGGAAGGGCAGCTGCACCTCCAGACAGTGCTCCCTGTCGTGTGCCTTGGACTGATAAGAGAACACACGGTCTTTCTCTGTCAAGGCCAGAGCCGTCTCATGGTCAACCCTCACCTTGCCCAGTGGCGTGGCATAGTAGTCTGCCTCCGTATTCACCGATGCTCCGTCAAGCCATTCATGATGACTCGGTCCCAGCAGGAAAATCCGTTTGTAAGGTTTATCCGCAGGTATCGACATATAAGCCGATGCCGCAACATTTCCTGAAAAGTAATATCCTGCGTGTGGCACAATCAGTGCTGCCAGATTCTTATAGACCGTCTCGTTACCGTGCAGAGCCAGGAAACTGTCCACCTCCTCACGCAGTTCCTTGGGGTCGGCCGTATAGAATCTGTTTGCCTGGGTCGCAGGCCTGACCACAGACATGTCCGAGCTTTGCTTTGCTGTCTGTCCGTTACATGTATTCATCATCATGATTGCTGCTATGATCGTTATCAGTGTCTTTGTCATCATTCGTCCTGATGGTATTACCAATGGGGTGGAAGCACGATATTCTCCACGTCGTGAGCCTTCTCGAACAACGGTGATATTTCTTCATCGGTGAATCCCGCAATGCCGCATCCGATGCGGGTGACGAGGAAGGTGAGGGTAGGGTGCTCCTTGGCGAACAGGATGAACTCGTCCACATACGGACGGATGGTATCCACACCGCCTTGCATCGTCGGGATGGCATAGCTTTGACCTTGCAGTCCTACGCCCTGTCCCATAATGGCTCCAAACTTGCGGTAGGCGATATAGGCTGCCCCACCGCCGTGCATTCCCTTCAGGTTGCTGCCAAATACGAAGATCTCGTTCGGCTGCAGTTCCGTAATGAATTGGGGTGTCGTTCGTTTCTTCATCATATTTTCTTTTGCAATAGAATAGTCCATCTTCTCGAAGGTCAGCGGCTTGGACATATTGATCAACGAACCCGTCATAGATGGTGCTGGCATCGACATCCTGGCATCGCCCATTGGGGTCTCTCTGTGCAGGATCGCCCTCTCGTCCATCACCTCGGGCATGTCCAGATCCATATCGAAGTATTTCTTGAAATAGGGCACGATGAACAGCTCCTTCAGTTTCTTGTATTTCTGCGAGATGGCCGACGGGGTCATCCCCATCTTCTCCGCTATCTCCTTCGCCTTGAATCCCTGTAACAGCAGCATGTCGATGATCAGGCGATCCTGCCTTTCCAGTGGGGCATGGTTGCACACCTCCTCCACCATGCGGTTGAACTGCAAGCGCAGGTCACTGGTTACGTCGAACGATCTCAGGTAGTCCTCGAATGTGATGCTGCCATATTCTTTCTTGTACCATTTCAGGGCATCGAGCACCACATAGCGGAATCCGTTGATGAGCCAGGTGCGCAGACTCACGTTCGGCGAGTGGTCCTCCAGCGGCTTCCAGTCGTGCTCCATCAGGTACAGCGCATATTGGTGAGCCAGTGACATGAAGTCAAGGTTCTCCTTCTCATGCAGGTGATACCGCTGGTCAAAGATATGATAGCCAGCCTGACAGTATCCGTAGAAATATTTACGGATGATGTTGCCATCTCCCTCGCGGAATCCCTTCAGGATCTCTTCGTCTGACAGATTCACGCGCATACCTCGCCTGTCCGTTGCCGTTCGATGATAGTACATGTTTTGATATTTTTCGGCAAATATACAAAAAAAAACCGACCCTTGCTTAATTTTTTCCGAAAAGCTTCTTTAAAGAGATAAAGACATGTCGATAAACAGTATTCACCATTTAAAAAGTTACAATGATGCAAAAGCAAAAAACAAACACAACGAAGCGTGTTCACAACCTGATTATTGTCGATGAGAGTGGATCGATGTCTGTCATTCGCCGACAGGCTTTCACAGGAATGAACGAAACACTGCAGACCGTCCGTCAGATGCAGAAGGAGTATCCTGACCAGGCACAGTTTGTCACCCTGCTTACCTTTGACAGCGGCCACACAACCTGGCATTACGACCATACGCCAGCCGCTCTGACCAAGGACCTCGAATGGAGAGCCTACAATCCTGAAGGATGTACACCTCTTTATGATGCGATAGGAAAGGGTATTTCGAAGACCAACGCACAGGTAGAAGAGGGAGACCACGTACTGGTTACCATCATTACTGATGGTGAGGAAAACAGTAGTGTGGAATGGACGCTGAAAATGGTTCGTACGATGATCGAGAAACTGAAGAAACAGGGGTGGACATTCACATTGATAGGCACTGACAATCTCGATGTTGAGTCTATGGCCCATTCCTTCGCTATCGACGAACACATGGAATTCCAGCAGAGTGAAGCGGGTACGAAGGCTATGTTCGACCGTGAACGACGCAGTCGCAGACGCTACAACCTCTGTGTGTCCGAAAATGCCACTATGCCTGTTGGCTCGTTCTTCAAAGATGAGGACTAACTCATATCGATACTGAAATAGTTCAGAAGTCGTAGCCGATGTTCACGCCGAAGGTAACGCCGTTTTTATGGTTGCTCCAACTCAGGTAGGCCCCGATGGGGCCTATCAGACTGTTGTAGTAGTAGGCTCCCTGGATGCCCCAGAGTGGCCGGTTCTTGAGCAGGTCAGCGATACTGTTGTCATGTTCGGCCACGTGTCCTTTCAGCAGGAAATATCCGATGCTGCCCAGACGTTGCTGGAATCGGATGCCCACACCGGCGAGTTTGGACTGCATGAATTCAGCATAGGTGAAGCCTGCAAAGGGTATCTGATGTTCGGAATAGATACCGTAGCGATTTCCTCCAAGCATGTTGTATTCCCATACAGGTACATCTCCGCCGAAGATCATTCGGCCGAAGACAACGGGCTGCACGTGGAGGGAATGGGTCAGCGGGAACGTGATGCGCCACAGTCCTGATAAGGTAGAGAATCCGATATGGTCCTTCCATCTCAGCAGGTTGTCGGAGAAATATTTGTATTCCAGTTCGAAACGCGTTCCGCTGGTGGTGAAGTACCAGTTGTCTTCGGTGTTATAGTGCAAGCGTGCATTATAGTTGAAGTAATGGCAGTCTTTTTCGTCGAGGAAATACAGGTAACTGTAGTCGCCGATCATGATGTTGGAAAGGTGGTAGTATTTCCATGCGGCTCCAATGTCGAAACGCAGATTCCGGATGTCAAACTGAAAGAGTTTCAGCATGATGGCATGACTGTTATAGACCACGTCGTCGCTCTGGTGCCCTTCGTTGTACATATAGATTTCATTGTGCTGGAACTCATAGGCCAGCGACATACGCTTGAACTTCCATGGCTCCATATACGTTTCCAGTTTCACCTTCGAGCGGAGTCCCAGCCTGAGTGTCAAGTTGATGCCAGGGTGGAATTTCATTCTCGACTGATAATCGGCATAGGCCTGCAGGGCTGCCTGTTCCTCCAGGTCGAAACGGGCTGCCAGTCCCATGTTGATGGCTGGTTCGGGTTCCGACCATTCCAGTCCTTTCTGCTTTTCCTCCTGCAATAACTGCTTGTCGTAGAGCAGATATTGCGGGTGGCTGTCTTCTGCGACGCCGATGAGTTTCTTCAGCGCCATCAGATCGTCCCACCGGCTCATGCCTGTCTGTTCGCCGCGCACAATTAGCGAGTCGATGGCCTTATTGGTGAAACTCTGCATATCGTAGCCGTGGGTATTGACATTGATGTGCAGGTCAGCCATCTTCAGACATTCCTGCATCCGTTTGTTGCTGGCTACAAATACAGACTTCATTACGATGTCGCGGAAGGAGTTGAAATCATTGTTGATCTTGGCTTCATCCTGCAGGGTGACGGCGATGATGATGTCGGCACCCATGGCTTTGGCTACGTCCACGGGTAGGTTGTTGGAAACACCGCCGTCCACCAGCACCATGCTGTCCTTTCTTACCGGAGAGAAGACACCGGGAATGGCCATACTGGCACGGATAGCTTTGGCCAGATGACCACTATGCAGCACCGTTTCCTCGTCTTTTGTCAGGTTGAAAGCCACGCAGGCGAAGGGCCTTGGCAGCGTGTTGAAGTCGATGGAGTCGTTGTAGCCAGAAGTGAAATGCTCCAGCATGCGGTCAACGTTGATACCTTTTATAAAACCTCCTGCATACTTGTTGGCCGATTTGTCGAGCCAGATTTTATGGTCAAGGATGTATATGCTCTGGTTTTCGCGGTTTTCAAGTGAGGTACGCTTTTGGGCTACGCGGTCGCGCAGCACATATCCCCAGTTGACGTCTCGGAAGATACTATCCATCATTTCGGCATCATATCCCATACTGTAGAGTCCGCCCACGATACTTCCTATCGAGGTACCGGTGACGATGTCTATGGGGATCCCTGCCTTCTCCAGTACCTTGATAACACCTATATGGGCTGCGCCCTTGGCACCTCCGCCTGAAAGGACCAGGCCCACCTTCTTCCGTTTAGGTTCTTCGTTTTGTGCCTTGACTATTCCAGTGCAAGAAATCAGTAGGATACATGTCCAGACAAACAGTTTCTTCATTTTCCGATTGATTGTTTTGTCTGCAAAAATAACGATAAATCGCCAAGTATCCAAATTATCCAAATAATTTTATACGGTTAAAGCAGGTTTTAGTACCTTTTCCACCAATGAAACACGGGGATGGTTCTTCTTAAAATATTTCGGACATTTTTTATATCGCTCGAAATGTTGGATGAACCACTGAATAATGTCGAAGAATCGTTCAGACTGAATGGAATACAAAAGAGCACAAAAAAGGCACGGGGTGTAGACCTCGTGCCTTTGAATAATGGTTCCTTATGAAAGGTTATTCGATGACAACAAGTGGGGTGTCTTCCATGACACTGTCGCCTACTTTCACCAGAACGGCTGTTACCTTTCCGCCCTTCTCGGCATCGAGGTTGTTGGCCATCTTCATGGCTTCGAGAACGACAACGGTATCGCCAGCGGCAACGGTGTCGCCAACGGCTACCTTCACATCGATGATGACGCCCGGCAGTGGTGCCTTCAGGGCATTGGAGGTGTTGACGGGAGCACCGGCAGCAGCAGGGGCAGACTCAGCGGGAGCAGCCTGGGCAGCACCGCCAGTCTTGACGACAACCTTCTTCTTTTCGGGTTCCGGCTCTTTCTCCATCTCCACCTTGTAATCCTCACCATTGACAGTTACGTTGGCGATGTTCTCAACGATGTCACCGATGGTGACTTGATACTCCGTCCCATTAATAATATACTTGTATTCTTTCATACTCTTTTGTTTGTTTTAAGGATGTTGGGTCATGGTCAGCATGCGTGAAGCCCAGTCGGTGTGGTGCTCCTTGATGGTGATGATGCCTGTTTCCTTATCGTGCACGTTGTTGCCTTGGAACTCATGCATGGCAAGAGCGATAGCGGCATACACTTCGTTATTGACTTTTCCCATAATGATTTGTTTTATTTCACCTGTTACATCGGAATGTTACCGTGCTTCTTGGCGGGCAGACCCTGACGCTTGGTGGCCAGCTGTGCCAGTGCGCGACAGATGCGGAAGCGGGTGTTGCGCGGCTCGATCACATCGTCGATGTAGCCATACTTGGCTGCCTGGTACGGATTGGCGAAGAGCTCGGAGTATTCCTCCTCCTTCTCGGCAATGAATGCCTTCACATCCTCACCAGCCTCTTTCTTGGCCTTGGCTTCCTTGGCGTAGAGAACGGCAACGGCACCAGAGGCACCCATCACGGCAATCTCAGCGTTCGGCCATGCATAGTTCACATCGGTACGCAGCTGCTTACAGCCCATCACGATATGGCTACCACCATAGCTCTTACGCAGGGTAACGGTCACCTTAGGTACTGTGGCCTCACCGTAAGCATAGAGCAGCTGTGCTCCGTGCAGGATGACGGCGTTGTACTCCTGACCTGTTCCGGGAAGGAATCCAGGAACGTCAACCAGTGATACGATAGGGATATTGAAAGCGTCGCAGAAACGAACGAAGCGGGCACCCTTGCGGCTGGCGTTCACGTCGAGCACACCGGCATAGCAAGAAGGCTGGTTAGCCACGATACCCACGCTCTGACCGTTGAAGCGGGCGAAGCCTACGATGATGTTCTTGGCGAACTTGGGCTGAACCTCGAAGAACTCCCCGTTGTCCACCACGGCACCGATCACCTTGTACATGTCGTAAGCCTGGTTCGGATCGTCGGGCAGAATCTCGTTGAGGCTGTCCTCCATACGGTTGATGGGGTCGTTGCACTCCTTCAGCGGAGCCTGCTCCATATTGTTGCTGGGGATATAGCTCAAGAGCGTCTTGATCATCTCGATAGCCTCTTCCTC